>NZGN01000079.1:0-116440 GCA_002691045.1 Marinovum sp. | reverse complement strand
AAATTATTTTTTTAAAAACCCTATTCTTATTGAAAAGAATGAAGACTTATCAGAAATTTCTCTACTCTGCACCGCAGAAAATTGACTTTTTATTTAAATTTCTAAATAAAGGCATGAAAATGCGTAATATTATTATCTAGGAAATTCTAAGTGCCTCAAAAAGAAAAAGACCGCCCTTGGCTAATAAGAACATATGCTGGGCATTCTACGGCAAAAGCTTCTAATAAGCTTTATCGATCAAACCTTGATAAAGGACAAACCGGTCTTTCAGTTGCATTCGATCTACCAACGCAGACAGGGTACGACAGTGACCATATTTTAGCTCGAGGAGAAGTTGGAAAGGTAGGAGTACCTATTAGTCACCTAGGAGACATGCGAACTTTGTTCGATCAAATACCCTTAGAAGACATGAATACCTCGATGACCATTAATGCGACTGCACCTTGGCTTTTAGCACTTTACGTGGCCGTAGCCGAGGAACAAGGAGCCGATATTTCCAAACTAAAAGGCACTGTCCAGAATGATCTTGTAAAAGAATACTTGAGTCGAGGCACTTACATCTGCCCTCCAAGACCTTCAATGAGGTTAATTGGAGACGTAGCGGAATATTGTTTCCACAATATACCCAAATGGAACCCTATGAACATATGCTCCTATCATCTTCAGGAAGCAGGAGCTACTCCAGAACAAGAGCTAGCATATGCTCTGGCAACGGCAATATCCGTTCTGGATGAATTAAAAACCCGTGTTCCAAACGGCGAATTTCCAGAACTATGTGGTCGGCTGTCATTCTTTGTAAACGCTGGCATTCGGTTTGTTACAGAAATGTGTAAAATGAGAGCTTTTGTTGATTTATGGGATGAAATTTTAATAGAACGTTACGGCATTGAAAATCCTAAATTCCGCCGCTTCAGATATGGTGTACAGGTAAACAGTCTCGGATTAACAGAACAACAACCTGAAAATAATGTTTACCGTATTTTGATTGAAATGCTGGCAGTAACTCTATCGAAAAAGGCTCGAGCTCGAGCAGTACAACTGCCCGCTTGGAATGAAGCTTTAGGTCTTCCCAGACCTTGGGACCAACAGTGGTCTATGCGAATGCAACAAATAATGGCCTTTGAGACAGATCTATTAGAGTACGAGGATTTATTTGACGGCAACTCAGTCGTTGATACGAAAGTAGAAGCTTTAAAAACAAGCGCGCGATACGAGTTAAAAACGATCGAGTCCCAAGGCGGTGCTTTGGAATCTATAGATTACATGAAATCACGTTTAGTGGAAAGCAACACTCTCAGGCTGCAAAATATTGAAAGCAAACAAACGACAGTGGTTGGCGTCAACAAATATGTAAACACTGAAGAGTCGCCACTAGTTTCAGGCGATGGGGGAATTATGGTTGTCGATCCATTAGTTGAAAAGGACCAAATTGATCGACTGAATAAGTGGAGAGCCAGCCGAAATCAAACGTCCGTAGAAAACGCTTTGAATAATTTAAGAAAAGCGGCGTTAGCCGGTAAAAATATTATGCCAGCCAGCATAGAGGCTGCAAAAGCTGGGGCCACCACTGGTGAATGGGCACAGGAAATGAGAAATATATACGGTGAATATCGTGGTCCAACAGGAGTGGCAGCGGGTATTTCTAATCAAACAGACGGTTTAGACGAAATTCGTAGTGCAGTCGATGCTGTGAGCGATAAGTTAGGCGAAAGACTTAAATTTTTAATAGGAAAACCAGGGCTGGACGGACATTCTAATGGGGCTGAGCAAATTGCGTCCAGAGCCCGCGACTGTGGAATGAAGATTGAATATGAAGGTATCCGTCTGACACCCCAAGAACTTGTGGATACAGTAAAAACGAGCAAAGCCCATGTTATAGGACTGTCTATCTTGTCCGGAAGTCATATACCACTTGTCCAAGATATGATGACCTTACTCGCAGAAGAGGGGTTAATGAATATACCAGTAGTGGTTGGAGGAATTATTCCCGAGGAAGATAAACCCAAATTGCTTCAAATGGGGATTTCCAAAGTCTATACGCCAAAAGATTTTGAGATGAATACTATAATGATGGATATAGTAAATTTAGCTGAACCAAGAGAAATTGCTGCCGAGTGAAAAGTTATTTTCAAGAAAGAGCAGAAACGAAACCTGATTGAAAAATATTATTTAAAATGTAATCAGGTAGCCTAGAAAAAATAATTTTAAGCTGCAAAAAATGAATATAAGACCTCTAGCTAAAGTCGATTATGTGGAATGGCGAAAGCTCTGGATCGCATACTTGGATTTCTATGAAACATCTTTAGATGATGAAGTGATTGATGAAACTTTTACCAGGCTCATAGACGATCAGCAGAATAAGCTTAATGCATTTGTGGCCGAAGATGACGATAAATTAGTCGGCCTTGTCCATTATATTTTTCATCCTGACACATGGGCAATCGAAAACGTTTGCTACTTGCAAGATCTCTATGTCGAACCGCAAAACCGGGGGAAAAAAATAGGTCAGCTGTTAATTGAAAATGTTTATCAGGCAGCAGATAACTCAGGAATTCCAACAGTCTACTGGTTGACACATCAATTGAACGCACCTGCAAGAAAACTTTACGATCGAATGGCAGATTTAACTCCATTTGTGCAATACGAACGAAGGAACAAATAATGACTCCACATATAAATGCCGCAAAGGACGATATTGCAGATATCGTATTAATGCCGGGGGATCCATATCGTGCAAAATGGGCAGCTGAGAATTTTTTAACAAAACCAAGATTAGTAAACCAAGTAAGGGGGATGCTTGGTTTTACGGGTAATTATAAAGATACTGAAATTACCATTCACGGATCAGGAATGGGAATGCCGTCTCTGTCCATTTACGTAAACGAACTTATAAAAGAGTACGGTGCAAAAACTCTTATTAGAATTGGCTCTTGCGGAGGAATGCAAAAATTTGTGAAAATTCGCGACATTATTTTAGCTCAAACTGCATCATCTACGCAAACACCCTCATCTACGATTTTTCGTGAACTAAACTTTGCTCCATGCGCCAACTTTGATTTACTTTCCGCTGCTGCCAAAGCATCCCAAGATAAAAAAAGCAAAATACATATTGGAGGAATTTATTCCTCCGATGTTTTTTATGATGAGAGACCAGATCTTAATGAACAAATGGTTAGGCATGGCATTTTAGGAGTAGAAATGGAAGCAGCTGAGCTTTACAATTTGGCTGCTAGACATGGTTGTCGCGCATTGGCTATTTTAACAGTCTCAGATCACCTGCAAACGGGTGAAGCCCTTCCTCCAGAGGACAGGCAAAGCTCGTTTGGCGATATGGTCGAAATTGCCCTTGAGGCGGCAATTTTAACTAAATAATTAACACTATTTTATTAGTTAGCTTTTTCAACCATTAGCTTTTTGACTTCAGCTATTGCCAATGCAGGATTGAGGCCTTTTGGGCAGGTTTTTGCACAGTTCATAATCGTATGACAACGATAGAGCTTAAAAGGGTCATCAAGATCTTTTAGTCGTTCATCGGTTGCTTGATCTCTACTATCAATTATCCATCTATAAGCATGTAAAAGTGCTGCTGGACCTAAATACCTATCGCTATTCCACCAGTAAGATGGACATGATGTTGAGCAAGAGGCACACATCACACATTCGTAAAGACCATCCAATTTTTTTCGATCTTCAATTGATTGCTTCCATTCTTCACTAGGCCTATTTGTTTTAGTTTCTAGCCAAGGCATAATGGAAGCGTGTTGGGCATAGAAATTAGTTAAATCAGGAATTAGATCCTTGATCACAGGCATATGAGGAAGAGGGTATATATTTATGTCACCCTTGATTTCATCAAGCCCATAAATACAGGCTAAGGTGTTTATACCGTCAATGTTCATGGCACAAGAGCCACAAATACCCTCTCGACAAGAGCGCCTAAAAGTTAAAGTGGGGTCAATCTCACTTTTAATCTTAATAAGTGCGTCAAGTATCATAGGCCCACAGGTGTCTACATCAACAAAATATGTATCAACGCGGGGATTCTCATTGTCATCTGGAGACCAGCGATAAACTTTGAATTTACGGATATTTGTAGCTCCCTTTGGCTTGGGCCAAGTTTTTCCTGTCAAAACCCTAGAATTTTTTGGCAATCTTAGCTGAACCATCAACCAACTCCGTTCTTACTCAAATTCAATTTTATAATTTTAAAAAACATTTATGGGTTAAACCTAGTACAAAAAATTAAAAAGTTCTTTCTTTGGGTTCGATCTTTTCAACTTGAATCCCTCCCTCTGTTTCATCTGTCAATGGATCACGTATTACATCTCTGTATGATAACTTTATGGTTGATCCATCGATTTGCGCCAATGTATGAACTCTCCATTGTTCATCGTCTCTAGAGGTATAATCCTCATGAGCATGTGCGCCTCGACTTTCTTTTCGAGCCTCTGCTCCAGCAATAGTAGCCAAGGCGTTTGGCATTAGGTTTGTTAATTCTAGAGTCTCCATCAAATCGCTATTCCAAACTAAAGACCGATCAGTAACATTTAGGTCATTTACCTTTTCAGCTAGGCTTACCATGTCCTTGAGTCCTTGGGACATAGTCTCTGAAGTTCTAAAAACTGCAGCATCTTTTTGCATTGTTTTTTGCATTTCTAAACGCAAATCTGATGTGGGAACGGAGCCTTTTGCATATCGTAACTTGTCAAAACGGTCTAATGTGGATTCAACTGCTAACACATTGGTTGCTGGGATTTTACTCTTACGATCTATAACTTGACCTGCTCTCAAACCAGCCGCTCTACCAAATACAACAAGATCAATTAGTGAGTTGGATCCCAGTCTATTGGCACCATGCACAGAGGCACATCCCGCCTCACCGACAGCCATCAAACCAGGCACTGTCGCATTTTGATCCTTTGCACTTGGGTTAATGACTTCACCCCAGTAATTAGTAGGAATACCACCCATATTGTAGTGAACTGTTGGCAACACTGGAATGGGCTGTTTAGTTACATCAACACCGGCAAATATTTTAGCACTCTCAGAAATACCGGGAAGACGCTCTGCAAGAGCATCAGGTGGTAAATGACTTAAATTAAGGTGGATATGATCACCATCCCTACCAACACCACGACCTTCTCGAATTTCCATTGTCATACACCGCGATACGTAATCTCGAGGTGCTAAATCTTTATAATGAGGAGCGTAACGTTCCATAAAACGTTCACCCTCAGAATTAGTAAGATAGCCTCCCTCACCGCGAGCACCTTCCGTTATCAAACATCCAGATCCGTATATCCCAGTTGGGTGAAATTGAACGAACTCCATGTCTTGAAGTGGAAGGCCTGCCCGGGCAACCATACCACCACCGTCGCCTGTACATGTATGCGCAGAGGTTGCACTGAAGTAAGCCCGCCCATATCCCCCAGTAGCAAGAACCACCATTTTTGCATTAAAAACATGAATGGATCCATCATCTAACTTCCAACAGACCACACCCGTACATACGCCATCATCCGAAAACATAAGATCTAACGCAAAGTACTCTATATAAAATTCAGCCTCATTTTTTAGAGATTGGCCATAGAGCGTGTGAAGGATTGCATGCCCTGTCCTGTCGGCAGCAGCGCAAGTTCTTTGAACTGGTGGTCCTTCTCCAAATTCAGTCGTATGACCGCCAAATGGCCGTTGATAAATTTTACCCTCTTCAGTCCGACTAAAGGGCACTCCATAATGCTCTAGTTCATAACCCGCCTTAGGTGCTTCGCGAGCGAGATACTCCATTGCATCGGTATCTCTTAGCCAGTCAGACCCTTTTACAGTGTCATACATATGCCACTGCCAGTGATCAGGGCCCATATTAGACAAAGAAGCCGCTATCCCTCCTTGAGCAGCAACTGTATGAGAACGGGTCGGGAATACTTTTGTCACGCAGGCTGTTTTAAGGCCTTGTTCAGCCATTCCTAGGGTAGCCCTTAGTCCAGCTCCGCCCGCTCCAACAACAACTACATCATAGTCATGGGTTTCATAAGGATATGCTAACATTTAATTCACCTTTAAAACGCCATTCTAGCAACAGCGTAGAGACCAACGACCATTAAAAAGTAACTAATTGATTTGATGAAGACTATAGCTAATTTATGAGCTGAACCACGAATATAGTCTTCAATTAGAACCTGGGCACCTGACTGAAAATGTTGCAGGCCTATGACGATAGTGAGTGAAGTGATTATAGCAGGCCAAGGTCTGGAAAAATACTTTACCACGGCCTCATAATCTTCACCAACAATTGATCCAAATATGAAAATAAAAGCCGGAACCAAAAAAAACAGCAAAATTGAGGTTATTTTCATTTCGGAATGATGTCCAAAAATAGGCTTAGAGCTACTCATAATTTTTACACCTTCAAATCAAAAAACACTGAATTTGTTATCATAAAAGGATTACCGTTAAAATTGTTAACAAAAACGACCCAATCACTACTATCCACCCAAAGATCTCAGCGGTTTTCAAATCTAAACCAATTGCCCTATCCCAAATTAAATGCCGCACACCACCCAGGAAGTGGTACCAAATTGCCCAGAGCGAACAGAGTAATACTAATTCACCGAACCAACTCGTTAATATTGCATCTGCAAATATAAAGTACTGCTCAGAAGTGGCTGCGGCAAACAGCCACCAAATAATCAAAAAAACACAAAAAATAAGAGCGTTTCCAGTAATACGTATCAATATTGAGCTCACAGACGTTAGTTGTGGTCTGTAAATAGTTAAGTGGGGCGACAGAGGTCTATTGCTCTGGTCCGTGTCAGCCATGGTAAACTCACCCATATTATCGTCGTGCACCTATATTAATAGTATAATTTTCGGCTTTTACCAGTGCGATTTCTTGTAATCAGTGGAAAACTCCTGTGGCATTTTGACTTGATAAATTTAAAGAACTGCAGAGAATTTAGAAGTTAAAAGGACGACAATTTGTTAACGTAACAAACTTAAAATCTCTTTAAATTTCGTTAAAGGAATCTTAGCTGCTAGGGAACGGCCAAACACCGAAAAAAGCGTGAATTGCAGCTACGACTAGAAATGATGCAATCGTTATACCAATAAAAAATATGTCCTTAGGCTTATCTCCAGGCGCCGGCCTATTCCAAGTTTCTGCTCTGTTAATCAACAATATAGAGCTAGTTGCCCATAGAAGCATCGATCCAAATAAGATAATTGAAGCAAGATCACCGTTAACTAAAAGATGCGCTACAGCCCAAATTTGCACTGAATGGAGCATCGGATGCCTGAGTAAGCCCCTAAATCTTCCTTTAGTGTGTGATACTGCAAAAACGGCGAAGGCGATCAACATTAAAAGGCTATTGATATGCACTAAGAAAGCGGGAGGTGTCCAGATAGTAATAACAGGGGCATAACGATATCCAAAAATCATGAGAATGATTGAAGCTAGTATTGCCAATGCAACAACAATCCGACCTGGTTGGCCAAGAGTATTTCTGACATTAGGCATCAACCGCTTAAACCAGTGCGGAAGAGCCCACAAGATTACTCCAAATATCAATGTTCCCATCTCAGGCTCCTCTCGACGCTTTAGTTTTCACAACGAACGCTTACTATTGATCTTTTCATTCGTAAACGATTTTTAGCTAAATAATCGCAACCCAAATAAGTCTCAAACCAGTTAAAGTCAGCAAAATATAGGTAAACGCAAAAAACAATTTCTCTGAAATCATAAAATGTGCTTTTACGCCAATCCAGACTCCTAGCAGAGCAAACGGTGATAAAGCGAGATCTAGAAGAAGCGTCTCGATTGTAAATAAGCCCAAGAAAGTGTATGGCACCGCCTTAACTATATTGATAGCCCAAAATACAATAACTGTTGTTGCCTGATACTCAGTCTTGGTAGGTTTCCTTGATAAAAGGTACATTGCCGCCAGCGGGCCTCCTGCATGACTAATAAAACTTGCAAAACCAGCAACGGACCCTAGAAAAATTCCATGAAAATCTGAGATAGGGCGAATAGTCTTTTGTGAAAAATTCCACTTTTGTAAAAATCTCCATAACACAAAAGTTAAACAGATAATTCCAATTAAAATTCTTAAAAAATCTGCACTGACAATGGTATAAAGCATAGCGCCTAAAATCACCCCAGGAATACCTCCCAAAATAAGAATCCAAGCTTCCTGAGATTTCCATTTATTCCAAAAAGGCTTGAGACTTCCCACGTCCATAAGGATGAGTAGCGGGAGCATTATGCCGATAGCATTGCCAGGTTCTATTATTGTTGCAAGTATTGCGGCTGAAACAAAAGCTGCGTTAGATCCAAACCCACCTTTACTTACTCCTGCAAAGACAGTTGAGCAGGCTGCAATTAAAAAGAATTCAGTGGTAAAATACATAGCGTCAACTTATATTAAAAAATTGAAAGTGTCTTCAGTTTGAAAATTAAGATTTTCTATTCTTCACCACACCTCAACGACAGACTTGCAGAATATTGAATAAGAGATTAGCACCGCAGTCAGAATCTAGTATCTAGTATGAGGAGCAACAAGCATGACCAGACCAAAGATAGCTCTTATTGGAGCCGGCCAAATCGGTGGGACATTAGCCCATCTGACAGCAATCAAGGAACTAGGTGATGTTATTCTCTTTGATATCGCCGAAGGCATACCCGAAGGCAAAGCGCTCGATATCGCGGAGTCAGGTCCTGCTGAAGGTTTTGACGCTCAACTGAAAGGAACTCAGTCTTATTCCGACATTGCCGGAGCGGATGTTTGCATAGTCACAGCCGGAGTGCCACGAAAGCCTGGCATGAGCCGTGACGACCTAATTGGTATCAATCTGAAGGTAATGAAATCTGTTGGAGAGGGTATCAGAGACTATGCTCCAAATGCGTTTGTTATATGTATTACAAATCCACTGGATGCAATGGTTTGGGCACTTCGTGAATTTTCTGGGCTACCTCATCAGAAAGTTTGTGGTATGGCCGGCGTCTTGGATAGCGCAAGATTTAGACATTTTCTTGCCGATGAATTTAAAGTTTCAATGAAAGATGTAACTGCATTTGTTTTAGGTGGGCATGGAGACACAATGGTCCCTCTTGCACGTTATTCTACAGTGGCAGGAATTCCCCTGCCAGACTTAGTTGAGATGGGATGGACAACTTCAGAAAAGTTGGAGGGAATAATTCAACGAACGCGGGATGGGGGCGCAGAAATTGTTGGGCTCTTGAAAACAGGATCAGCATTTTATGCACCAGCAACAGCAGCAATTGAAATGGCCGAAGCTTATCTTAAAGACCAAAAACGACTTTTACCGTGCGCAGCATACTGTGAAAAACAATTTGGGCTGAATGGTATGTATGTTGGTGTACCTACGATAATTGGAGCAAATGGCATTGAGAGAATAGTTGAAATTAAATTGAGTAAAGATGAACAAATTATGTTTGATAAGTCAGTCCAAGCAGTAAACGGTCTTGTTAACGCGTGTAAAGAAATAGACGAAACTCTCAGACAGTAACATTTACAAATCTAATTGCATATTCAGAAAGATTTCTAAAATGTGATCACATAAAAAATTTTAGTGATCACAATTTATTTCATTTAGTGGTTTTTGCGTTTTTTTTGAATAAATTGTTTTTATTATTTTTAATTTGATGTCACTAAGCATGCAGCTCACCAACACAAGGTTGCAAAATGAATATCCACGAATATCAAGCTAAAGGCTTGCTCCGTTCCTATGGAGCGCCTGTATCAGACGGAAGGATCGTCGTAAAATCTGAAGATGCAAAGACAGCAGCAGGTGAGCTTGATGGCCCAATTTGGGTTGTCAAAGCACAAATCCACGCTGGTGGACGAGGAAAAGGCTCATTCAAAGAACAGGATGCAGGTGAAAGTGGTGGCGTAAGAATAGCAACGTCAGTTGAGCAAGCTGCTGAAGAAGCAAAAAAGATGCTTGGCCGTACATTAGTCACCCATCAAACCGGTCCGACAGGTAAGCAAGTAAACCGAGTTTATATTGAGCAAGGTGCTGAAATTGAACGAGAACTATACCTTGCCCTTTTGGTGGACAGAGCAACTTCTAGAGTATCTTTTGTTTGTTCGACTGAGGGTGGAATGGATATTGAAGATGTTGCTGCTACAAATCCAGAAAAAATTTTATCTTTCTCAATTGATCCAGCGACAAGTTATCAAGCATTCCATGGTAGAAAAATTGCTTTTGCCCTAGGCCTAGAGAATTCCCAAGTAAAAGAGTGCGTAAAACTCATGGGGCAACTCTTCAGAGCATTCGTAGATAAAGATATGGAAATGTTAGAAATCAATCCATTAATCGTTACTAAAACTGGTAATTTAACGGTTTTAGACGCAAAAGTCGGTTTTGATAGCAACGCAATTTACAGACACCAAGATATAGCAGATCTGAGAGATACCACCGAAGAAGATCCGAAAGAGTTAGAAGCTAGCAAATATGACCTTAATTACATCGCTCTAGATGGCGAGATTGGTTGTATGGTAAATGGAGCAGGGCTTGCTATGGCGACCATGGACATAATTAAATTGTACGGAGCCGAACCGGCCAACTTTTTAGACGTAGGCGGAGGAGCTACAAAAGAAAAAGTCACTGAAGCCTTCAAAATAATTACATCTGACCCAAAAGTAAAAGGTATCTTAGTAAACATTTTTGGGGGGATCATGCGATGCGACATCATCGCTGAAGGGGTAGTTGCAGCCGTCAAAGAGGTTGGACTTCAAGTCCCTCTAGTCGTACGATTGGAAGGAACCAACGTGGAGCAAGGAAAAGATATAATTAATAACTCTGGACTCGATGTGATAGCTGCAAATGACTTGAAAGACGGGGCAGAAAAAATCGTAAAGGCTGTGAAAGGGTAAATAATGGCAGTTTTAATAGATGAAACGACTAAGGTAATCTGCCAGGGTTTTACCGGTTCGCAAGGAACCTTTCATTCTGAGCAAGCCATAGCTTATGGAACAAAAATGGTAGGTGGGGTAACCCCAGGCAAAGGTGGTAGTGATCACCTTGGGTTGCCTGTATTTAATTCTGTACATGAAGCAAAAGATCAAACAAATGCAGAGGCAAGTGTGATATATGTACCTCCACCTTTCGCAGCAGACTCCATTTTAGAGGCGATAGATGCTCAAATGGAACTTATTGTTTGCATCACTGAAGGTATACCCGTTCAAGACATGCTGAAAGTAAAAAGAGCACTAGAAAATACTTCTTCTATACTTATTGGGCCAAACTGCCCTGGCGTAATAACTCCTGATGCATGCAAAATAGGCATTATGCCTGGCCACATCCATAAACGCGGTTCTGTTGGTGTTGTGTCAAGGTCAGGCACTTTAACTTATGAAGCTGTTAAGCAAACATCTGATGTCGGATTAGGGCAATCATCTTGTGTTGGAATTGGCGGGGATCCCATAAAAGGAACAGAACATATCGACGTCTTAGAATGGTTTCTAAAGGATGATGAAACAGAGAGCATTATAATGATTGGAGAGATAGGGGGCTCTGCGGAAGAAGAAGCTGCACAGTTCTTAAAAGACGAAGCAAAAAAAGGGCGCGCAAAGCCAACTGCAGGATTTATAGCAGGGCGCACGGCACCTCCTGGAAGACGGATGGGTCATGCGGGAGCAATTGTGGCAGGAGGCAAAGGTGGCGCCGAAGACAAAATCGAAGCTATGCAATCTGCTGGTATAGTAGTAGCGGAAAGCCCCGGCAGTTTGGGCGAAGCTGTATTGAAAGCGATTGGTTAGCTACACAAAAATAAATTTAATGAATTCAGGAAACTAAAAATTTAGGCGCAAATTATGAATAATCAGTCCCCCAACTCACAATTTAAAGCCTCTTCCTTTATGCAAGGGCACAATGCTGAGTATTTGGAGCAGCTATATGCACAATATGCACAAGATCCTAAAGCCCTTGATGAGACTTGGCAAAATTTCTTTGCGGCGATGGGTGATGATGAAGTAAGCATCAAAAGAGAAGCAGAAGGCCCAAGTTGGGGAAGACGGGATTGGCCCCCTACTCTAAATGATGACCTTACAGCTGCGATGGACGGCCAATGGGCTCCCGATGAAGAGGCCGACCAGATTGCACAGAAAATAAATAAGGTTGCAGAAGAAAAAAAATTTGAAATATCTAATGACGCAATACAGCGGGCCGTTTTAGATAGCGTTAGAGCGCTTATGCTTATTAGGGCCTACAGGATAAGGGGCCACCTTGCAGCAGATTTAGACCCTCTAGCAATGCGCGACGTTTCTGATGCAAAGAACTCGTTAGAGCCCAACAATTATGGGTTTTCAGATACAGATATGGACCGCCCAATTTTCATCGACAATGTATTGGGCCTTCAAATCGCAACAATGCGGCAAATCGTTGAAATAGTTCAAAGAACTTATTGTGGAACTTTTGCTTTACAGTACATGCATATATCCGATCCAGAGCAGTCTGCATGGCTAAAAGAACGGATAGAAGGCTTTGGAAAAGAAATTAAATTTACCAGGGAAGGCAGAAAGGCAATTTTGAATAAGCTTGTAGAAGCAGAAGGCTTCGAAAAATTTCTTCATGTTAAGTACATGGGTACCAAGCGTTTTGGTTTGGATGGAGGAGAAAGCCTAATTCCTGCCATGGAACAAATTATAAAACGTGGAGGTGCACTTGGGGTTAAAGAAATCGTTATAGGTATGCCTCACCGAGGCCGCTTATCGGTACTGGCCAACGTTATGAACAAACCTTACCGAGCGATATTTAACGAATTTCAGGGAGGATCTTTTAAACCAGACGCTGTAGATGGATCAGGAGATGTAAAATACCACCTTGGCGCATCATCAGATCGAGAATTTGATGGAAATGTTGTTCACTTATCCTTAACTGCAAACCCCAGTCACTTGGAAGCAGTTAACCCTGTGGTCTTAGGTAAAGCACGCGCAAAACAAGAACAATTAAAAGACAATAATCGAACCTCTGTAATGCCAGTACTTCTTCATGGAGATGCTGCATTTGCTGGCCAAGGCGTTGTTGCTGAGTGTTTCGGATTATCCGGTTTGGTTGGCCATAAAACTGGCGGGACCATGCACATCGTTGTCAATAACCAAATCGGCTTTACAACAGCGCCCCACTTCAGCCGATCTTCCCCTTACCCGACAGATATAGCATTAATGGTCGAAGCTCCAATATTTCATGTAAATGGAGATGATCCGGAAGCCGTTGTTCATGCAGCCAAAGTAGCGACGGAATTTCGACAAAAATTTCAAAAAGATGTTGTTTTAGACATCATTTGTTACAGGCGCTTTGGACACAACGAAGGGGATGAACCAATGTTTACAAACCCCCTCATGTACAAGCACATAAAAAAACAAAAAACTTCGCTTTCAAAATACACCAACAGATTAGTTAAAGATGGTCTAATTCCTGAAGGCGAAATTGAGGATATGAAAGCTTCGTTTCAAGCAAAAATGAATGATGAGTTTGAAGCTGGGCGAAATTACAAACCTAACAAGGCTGATTGGTTAGATGGACGTTGGTCCCATTTAGATAAAAATAAAGATGATTATCAAAGAGGAAAAACAGCAATTAGCACAGAAACTTTCACTGACATTGGCAAAGCTCTATCTCATGTGCCCGAAGGATATGAAATTCATAAAACAGTTTCTAGGCTCTTAGACACAAAAGAAAAAATGTTTAAAAACGGCGAAGGTTTTGACTGGGCAACAGCTGAAGCACTTGCGTTTGGATCACTGCTAACAGAAGGCTATCCTGTAAGATTAGCAGGACAAGACAGCACAAGAGGAACCTTTAGTCAAAGACATTCCGGTTTGATTAATCAGTCAACAGAAGAACGTTACTATCCACTTAATAATATCAGGCAAGGCCAAGCAAAATACGAAGTTATAGACTCAATGTTATCAGAGTATGCAGTTTTAGGGTTTGAATATGGCTATTCTCTGGCCGAACCAAACGCATTAGTTCTGTGGGAAGCACAATTTGGTGATTTCACTAATGGTGCTCAGATAATGTTTGATCAATTTATTAGTTCTGGTGAAAGTAAATGGCTTCGGATGTCCGGTTTAACGATGTTATTACCGCATGGTTTTGAAGGGCAAGGTCCAGAGCACAGCTCAGCTAGATTAGAACGTTTTTTGCAAATGTGTGGTCAAGATAATTGGATCGTCGCTAATTGTTCAACACCCGCTAATTATTTTCATATACTAAGGAGGCAAGTACATAGGGATTTCCGAAAACCACTCGTTCTTATGACGCCCAAGTCACTTTTACGAAATAAACTATGTACGTCTAAAACAGAAGACTTTACAAATGGTTCTTCGTTTCATCGAGTACTATGGGACGATGCTGAAAAGGGAAGTTCATCGACTGAATTAGCCAACGATAAAAACATAAGACGGGTAGTAATGTGCTCTGGCAAAGTCTATTTTGATTTATTGGACGAAAGAGATACAAGAGGGCTAAATGACATTTATCTCCTTCGATTTGAGCAATTTTACCCTTTTCCTGCAATGTCTGCCCTCAAAGAACTTGAAAGATTTCAAAATGCAGAAATGGTTTGGTGCCAAGAAGAGCCAAAAAACCAGGGGGCTTGGTCTTTCATGGAACCAAATATTGAGTGGGTTCTAAGCAGAATGAACGCCAAATTTAAAAGACCGATTTATGTGGGAAGACCAGCGAGTGCTTCGCCGGCTACAGGATTGGCAAGCCAGCACAAAGAACAACAAAAACTGCTCGTTGAAGAGGCTTTGAATTTAAAGGAAAACAAAAAATGACCGATGTGCGTGTTCCAACTCTTGGCGAAAGCGTAACCGAAGCAACAGTCGCTACATGGTTTAAACAACCTGGTGATAGCATAAATATAGATGAAATGATTTGTGAGCTTGAGACCGATAAGGTTACGGTAGAAGTCCCAAGCCCCGTTGCTGGAATTATGGGGGAAATCATAGCCCAAGAAGGAACAGTCGTTAGCATGGACGCACTTCTCACAACTATAGGAGAAGGGACTACCAAAAAATCAAATGATAAAGCAAAAGACACGTCTAAAAAGGAAAATGAAGTTGGAACTATTTCACGTACAGAAATAAATGTGCCTACGCTAGGTGAGTCCGTTAGTGAAGCTACTGTTTCCACTTGGTTTAAAAGTGTTGGTGACGAACTTAAACAAGATGAAATGGTTTGTGAGCTAGAAACCGACAAAGTATCAGTTGAAGTCCCCTCGCCAGTATCAGGTTTCCTTGAAGAAATTTTAGTCCCAGAAGGTGATTTAGTAAACGCTGGAGGAAGTCTGGCAATAGTTGTGGGCAACCTACCTGCTAAGAAAAAAAGCGTTACTGCAGATAGTTCAAAATCACTAACCGGAGAAAAGAAATCTGATTTTGAAAATGCCCCGTCAGCTAAAAAGTTGATGGCTGAAAAAGGGATTTCTGCAGATAAAATAATTGGGTCAGGCAGGGATGGTCGAATAATGAAAAGTGATGTAGAGCAAATGGCAAACTCAGCGTCACAAGAAATAAAACCAAACGAACCAATATCCCGTCCACCAAGCCCACCGGAGGACGCTGATAGAGAAGAACGGGTAAAAATGACCCGTTTAAGGCAAACAATAGCAAAACGTCTCAAAGACAGTCAAAACACAGCTGCGATGCTTACTACTTACAACGAAGTCGACATGACAGAAGTTATGTCATTACGAAGTGAGTTTAAAGATTTATTCGAAAGAAAACACAGCACAAAATTGGGTTTTATGTCATTCTTTACAAAGGCATGCTGCCATGCCCTTAAAGAAGTTCCTGAGGTAAATTCTGAAATAGATGGCACGGAAATAGTTTATAAAAATTACGTTCATATGGGGATAGCAGCTGGTACACCGACAGGATTAGTAGTTCCTGTCATACGAAATGCTGACACCATGTCTTTTGCCGAAATTGAAAAGTCTATTGCTGAAAAAGGGAAAAGAGCAAGAGACGGAAAACTAAGTATGGATGAAATGCAAGGTGGAACATTCACTATTTCAAACGGTGGGGTTTATGGATCTCTTATGTCCTCTCCAATCCTTAACCCTCCTCAATCAGGAATCCTTGGTATGCATAAAATTCAAGACCGTCCCGTAGCAGTCAATGGTGAAGTAGTTATTCGTCCAATGATGTATCTTGCTTTGAGTTATGACCACCGCATTGTAGATGGAAAAGGCGCCGTTACTTTTCTGGTAAGAGTTAAAGAAGCGCTCGAGGATCCTAGAAGACTTCTTATGGATCTCTAATGATTTTCAGGAAGGAAAATAACAGATGTCTAAGTATGATGTTATAGTGATAGGAGGTGGTCCAGGAGGATATGTTGCATCTATTCGATGCGCACAGCTTGGCCTCAAGACAGCCTGTGTCGAGGGGCGGGATACTCTTGGAGGAACATGCCTAAACGTAGGTTGCATCCCTTCAAAAGCTTTACTTCATGCAAGTCATCAACTTCATGAAGCAGAACATAATTTTGAGAAAATGGGATTAATAGCAAAAACGCCATCTGTGGACTGGGCTAAAATGCAAAATTATAAATCTGAAACAATTGAAGCTAATACAAAAGGCATAGAATTTCTATTTAAGAAAAATAAAATTGAACATTTAAAGGGTTGGGCCTCAATATCCGGAGAGGGAAAAATCCAAATAAATGAAAAAACTTATGAAGCAAACAACATAGTCATCGCCTCGGGTTCAGAGCCAAGCACAATTCCTAATGTCAAAATTGATGAGAAGATAATTGTTTCTTCAACTGGAGCACTTGCATTACCAGAAATACCAAAAACGATGACAGTTATCGGCGCTGGGGTTATTGGTTTGGAGCTGGGATCGGTCTACGCAAGGCTTGGAACTAAAGTTACGATTTTGGAATACCTTAATCACATTACACCTGGCATGGATACCGAGGTACAAAAAACCTTTCAGAGAATCTTAAAAAAACAAGATATATCATTCATTATGGGAGCAGCTGTTCAGTCAGCCACTAAATCAAAATCAAAAGGAAAAGTACAATATAAGCTTAATAAAGATGATAGCACACATGAAATTGAATCAGATGTCATTTTGGTTGCAACGGGAAGAAAACCCAATACCCATGGTCTTGGGTTGGAGGCATTAGACATTAAATTAAACGACCGAGGCCATATTATAACTGATGCTAGTTGGGAAACAACACTTCCAAACATCTACGCGATCGGTGATGTAACTGAGGGCCCTATGTTAGCTCACAAAGCAGAGGATGAGGGCATGGCAGTGGCAGAGCAAATTGCCGGTAAAAGCGGCCATGTCAACTATCAAGTTATACCAAGCGTAATTTACACTGCGCCTGAGGTAGCATCTGTTGGGTTGACTGAAGAACAAGCCAAAGAAAACAATCGATCAATCAAGGTTGGAAAATTTATGTTCATGGGAAATGGAAGGGCAAAAGCAAACTTTGCTGCCGACGGTTTTGTAAAAATCATAGCAGATAAAGATACTGATCGAATTTTGGGTGCTCATATAATAGGACCAGCGGCAGGAGATATAATACACGAATTATGCGTTGCAATGGAGTTTGGGGCATCAGCTGAAGATTTAGCTCTCACATGCCACGCTCATCCGACCTACTCTGAAGCTATACGTGAAGCGGCATTGGCCTGCGGCACAGGACCTATACACGCGTAAGCCCGCAAAAATTTATTTGTAATAGCCTTTTAAAACTTTTTTAACTTGGCTCTGGCTCCATTGGACCAGTAGGCTTAGCCTTAGGTTTTGTTTTTGGGATTGCAGTCACTGATGGGGCGGCAGCGCTGCCATCATCTTTACCATCATCATCAGAAAATGGCGGATCACCTTTCATAACTCTTTTTATTTCATCTCCAGTTAAAGTTTCATATTCTAGCAAGCCCGCTGCCAACCGCTCCCATTCTTTTTTCTTTTTCGTTAAAATCTTGAATGCTGTGTCATAGCCTTGCTGTATGAAATTTTTAACTTCTCCCTCTATAAGTTCTTTAGTATTCGCAGATACAGAAAATCCAGCTGTGTTACCTTGATATCCTTCGTGAGCCTCAGTGTAATCAATGTTGCCAACTTTATCAGACATTCCCCAACGAAGCACCATAGCCCTAGCCAAACCAGACGCTTGCTGTATATCTCCAGCCGGTCCATTAGATACATTATCAGAGCCATACTTTATAATCTCAGCGGCTTTACCAGCCATAGTCATTGCAAGTTTTTCTTCGCATTCTGATTTATGCCAATTCAGTCGATCAACTTCAGGAAGGGACACAACCATTCCAAGTGCTCCACCACGAGGTATAATAGTGGCTTTGTAAACTGGGTCACACTGAGGCAAAGCCAACCCAACGACAGCATGGCCAGCTTCATGATAAGCTGTTTTTTCTTTTTGCTCCTGGGTAAGAACCATAGAGCGCCTTTCTGAACCCATCATTACTTTGTCTTTCGCATTTTCGAAATCAATCATTGTAATCACTGATCTACCAATTCTTGCTGCCATCAAGGCTGCTTCATTGACTAGGTTCGCCAGATCAGCACCAGAAAAACCAGGTGTACCTCTTGCTATCAGTCTCAAATCAACGTCAGGACCTAACGGAGTTTTTTTAGCATGCACATTTAGAATTTTTTCTCGGCCCTTTATATCTGGGTTTGGCACATTTACTGTGCGGTCAAATCGACCAGGGCGCAGAAGCGCTGGATCGAGCACATCTCTTCGGTTGGTAGCAGCTAAGATAATGACTCCCTCATTCGCTTCAAACCCATCCATCTCAACAAGAAGCTGGTTTAGAGTTTGTTCACGTTCATCATTACCACCACCGTATCCGCTACCACGATTACGCCCGACGGCATCAATTTCATCAATGAATACTATACAAGGAGCGTTTTTCTTTGCCTGCTCAAACATATCTCTAACTCTGGAGGCACCAACGCCGACGAACATTTCAACAAAATCTGAACCTGAAATCGTAAAAAATGGTACGCCCGCCTCACCAGCGATTGCCCTTGCCAGAAGGGTTTTACCAGTTCCAGGAGGGCCAACGAGCAATGCACCGGTGGGTATTTTACCACCCAATTTACTGAATTTTTGAGGGTTCCTTAGAAACTCTACAATCTCTTCCAGCTCTTCTTTGGCTTCGTCTATGCCTGCAACATCATCAAATGTTACGCGACCTTGTTTTTCTGTAAGCAGTTTAGCTTTGGACTTTCCAAAACCCATTGCTCCACCGCGACCACCACCCTGCATTCGGTTCATAAAATAAATCCAAACGCCTATTAGCAAGAGGAAGGGGAAAACGGTCATTAAGAACGATTGAAAGCCGGAGGTCTCTTGCTGCTCAGCTCTAATTGCAACATCATTTGCTATTAACAAACTAGTAACATCGGCGTCTCCGGGGCGGATAGTGAACTGTTCTCTGTTGTCTGGTCCAGTGAACCTCACTTTTTCTCCGTCAAGTGTGACAGCTCTTATCTCTCCTCCACTGACATTTTTGACAAATTCTGAGAAAGGAACTTCACGACTTTGCATGCTGCTGCTACCAGTGCTGAAAACATTGAATAGTACCACTATTAGTAAGAAAAGGACTACCCAGAACGCTATGTTTCGATTATTTCCCAAGGATTTTCTCCAAAATTGTCAACTCTACTTTTGTTATTGTTTTATATAGAAACTCATAGACAAGGTTCAATGGCTCATTAAGAAATCAATGAACTTTATTCCATAAAACGATAAATAGTTTGCACATTCACTATCAATTGTCGGAGCACATATTAACTTTTCTTTAATAAATATACCTGGCTGAATGACCCTAGAGCGATACGGCATCATAGATTTCTGCATTCTTGATAACTGTTTGTTACCCTCTATTCCTATCACAGAGACATAAGCTTCTTTAATTTCTTTTTTTACTACCCAAATATCTCTCCAAGCATTTTTAGATTTACATTTAACACTAATATTTTGAATAAATTTCAGCTCCGTTGTAATTCTGATTTGACCGTCATGATGGTAGAATACTGTACCACCCAGAACAGCAGTTTTCTTACTTTTAACCTGTTTTAGAACATTTAGAACCGCCTTAAACCTTGGACGATATTGCGAACTTACATTCCACATTACAATTGCAGAAATTAGGCGAACTTGAAATTCATCAGCTAGAGAAAAAAACCCATCATACTGTAAGAATAAATCTGTTAGCTCCTGTCTTCCAATTTGGTTAAAGTGAATTGGTAACATTTGGTTTAATGCATGATGGGCTCTTTGCATGTGCTGCGCAGCTAATTCAACACGGCTTTCTGAAAAACCTTTAGACTTTAGTAACTCCCAAGTCTTGCGTTGCACTATTCTTTCAAATTCCTCATTAGAGTTGGAAGGATCACTTAGCCATTCTATATTTCTAACCCTAAGAAATTGTTTTAAACTTTCTCGTTTAGTATTTAACAGTGGTCTTAGAATGAAATATCCCTCAGGCCTTTTTGATACAGCCGCCATACCTTTTAAACCGTCAATTCCTGATCCTCTTTTTAAATTCATTAAGAAGGTCTCGATCTGATCATTTTGAGTGTGACCAATCAAAACGTATTTTATATCCTTGCGCCATTCATTGATTAATCTATACCGAGCCGAACGAGCTAAATCGGAAAGATTCCCATTAAAATTATCTTTATGGGTCCATTCAACGATATCATGTTTGATACCAAGTTCACCGCAATGCGCTGCAACAGTTTTAGCCTCCATAAGCGCCTCTTTACGAAGCTGATGATCCACCGTCACGCATTTCAATGTAACTTTGTTTAATTCTGCCCACTCTTTACATAGATAAAGCATAGCTAAACTATCGCTTCCACCAGAAACAGCCAAACCCAGCTCATTGAAACCATACTGTTCTTTGAAATCCGAAAGTGTTCTATATAATGAAGACTGAATTTTATCAGTTAGGGACACTGCAGCTCCGACATTATTTCTTCTACCTCGAGACTGTAATCAGAATCTGGAAAGCGCATAATGACTTGCGCAAGAGTTTGACATCCAGCATCGGTTTGTCCCAAGCTTACAAGTGCATTACCCAACAATGTTAAAGCTTCCGGCGCTACGCTGGAATCCTCGTATAGTGAAAAACTATTAAGATACGCTCTAGCAGCCTTTTTAATTTCCCCTAATCCCTCATAAGCATTTCCTTTTGCTATAATAACAGAGGCGCTCAGAGGACTATCAGGATAATTTTCCAAAAACCGCTCCAAAAGTATCAGGGAGTCTTCAAAACGCTCCTCCAATAAAGCCGTTTGTGCATTTTCGTAATCTGCTTTCTCTCCAATTGCTAACTCTGGCTCAGACGTTGCTGAAACTGTATTTTCAGGAGATAACTCTATATCTCCTCCAAGGGTTGTGCTGAAGTCAATTTTACTTACATCACCGCCTTCTAATTCAACCAACCTGTATTCGAGATCACGAACCCTATTTGTGCCATCATTAACTACTCTGTCTACTCTAAACTCTAACCTTTCAGTTTCAGCTGTTAAACGTCTCAACTCCTGTTCCATACTATCAATCCGTGCCAAAACTGATTGATTATCATTTGTTTTTATGGAGGAAGACTGTGTTGTCGATAACTCTCGCCTCAATTTTAACACTTCAACGTAAAGAACATTAAGATCTTGTCTTAGGTCTGCCAAGGTATTTGTATTATCCTCGGCAAAAACAAAGATTGGCGCAACTAACAAACCGATAATTAAAGTGACACACTTTGCCATTTTGTATTCCAATTAAAATTTAAGGTTTGAAACCACCGAAACTGCACGCCTGTTCTCACTATAGCAATTTTCGTTACTGCAAAGTTCCACCGGGCGTTCTTTTCCAAAACTTACAGTTTGAATTCGGGAGCTTTTTATTCCTCTTGAAACTAAAAATTCGCGCGCTGAATTGGCTCTACGAGCTCCAAGTGCCAAATTATATTCTCTTGTGCCTCTTTCATCAGCATGCCCTTCAATTATAATTTTATAGTCTTTATTTGCTTGCAGCCACTCTACTTGAGCAAGTAAAATATTTTTTCCCAGTTGATCTAAATCAGATTGATCAACCGCAAATAATACACGATCTCCAACATTTTTCNTGAAAAAGGCTATCGAGTTGGGATCATTAACATCCCCATCAAATATCGCATTAGAGCTGTTTAAGGCACTNTTTGTTGTGAATGGAGTTGAGNCGTTTTGTGAACAGCCACTTAAAACTAGCAGCGAAANCGCGAAAAAATATTTAAGGAGTGATTTCATCAATTGCCTTTCGGNGTTATTAATAACATGAATCAAGAAGCCTGCAAATCATGTTATTCTTCAAGTGGCGACCAAGAAGGGTCAGAACCACCGTCTCTAGTCCTCACTTTCCTTAAATTTCTTCCTGAAACATCAACTGAATAGAGCGCCGAAACTCCAGCCTCTCCCTGTGTTTCTCTGGTAAACATGATTACGCGACCGTTTGGTGACCAAGTTGGACCTTCATCTAAGAACGATGCCGTTAATAACCTTTCCTTAGATCCATCAGTGCGCATAACTCCTATATGGAAGCGTCCTCGACTTTGCTTAGTAAAAGCTATCCGGTCACCACGAGGTGACCAAACAGGAGTACCATAACGACCATCTCCTGAGCTAATTCTTTTTGCACTACCGCCCACTGACGACATGACATAAAGCTGCTGGGTCCCTGATCGGTCACTTTCAAAAACAATTTTAGATCCATCTGGAGAAAAACTAGGCGCTGTTTCAATAGATGGTGCTGATGTTAATCTACTGCTTGAACCGTTTCTCAAATTCATCACNTANATGTCTGTATTTCCACCTTGCTCTAAAGAGTAAACAACAGACTGCCCGTCTGGGGAAAATCTTGGAGCGAAACTCATAGTTCCTTTGCGGTTTTTCAAAACCGTNCGCCTGGCAGAAACGACATCTATGACGTATATCTGCGGTGTGCCGGTTTCATAGCTNGTGTATAACACTTGCTTTCCNGTGGGTGAGAAGCGAGGAGCAAGTACAATATATGAACCATCTGTTAGATACTTGGAATTANCACCATCAAAATCCATTATAGCCAAACGCTTTTTACGAGAGCCCTTTTTGCCCGTTTCAGCAACATATACGACCCGACTGTCAAAGTATCCCTGCTCTCCCGTTATTCTCGAATAAATTTCATCAGCAACCTTATGAGCTATACGCCGCCAACCTTGTTTCGTAGAATTNAACTNCAAGCCTTTNCCAAGCTCGTTATTTGAAAAAATATCAAAAAGTCTGAATTTTACTGACAGCTTTTCCCCTGAAAGAAGTACTGAGCCAGTTAAAAGAGCCTGTACATTTATAGCTTTCCAGTCCGAGTACTGAATAGGAGAACTGAAATTATCTATCCCAGATATATACGACGATCTAGGCACTTCTCTAAACAAACCCGTGCCCAACAAATCATCTTTTATTAACTCNGTTATCGCAGCAGCTATTTCATTCGATGCACCTGTTTCTCCAATAAAAGTNGGAGCAGCGTACGGTAAAGGCTCAATTACTCCTTCAGTTATTGTAATCCTAAGCGGTGCAGATAGAGCCGTTGTAGCTAGACTTATTAAAATAAAAACTAAGAGTGATTTCAACGCTAATTCCTCATATTCAGCTCGTTGTTTCAATTTTACATCAGTTGGTTGGATCAAATACCACTTCTATTTCTCGCCAACGTTCGTACTTATTTGGTGGTAACTTATAGCCATTTTTTCCACAACTTATAATTGCTATTTTTGCTCTTCTAAATGCCACCTTTTGTGAATTTTCGTCACCCCCTGATATTTCGATAACCTGAATTGAGTTTGGATTTACTCTTCCATTTCGATCAAGGGCCATAAGTACTGTAAGCTTTACATCTTCAGCTAGTGATCCAGGATCTCTTAACCAACAAGCTTCTATTGCTGCTTGTAAATTCTCTGTTTCAGTCTCCGTCAATGGTTTGCTTNAAGTATTTTGCATCACTGATTTTTGCATTGCATCAGAGACCTCTGACTCTATGACTTTACTTTCCGATTTATTTTCAAAATTTGGCTTAGAAACCCGTGACGGACGACTTTTAGGTTTAAGAGATGAAACTAGAGTATCAGATATAAAGTTTTCTTTTTTTTCTGTAACATTCAATTTANCTNCTGACTTNGTTGTATTTTCGAGCGTCTGACTGACTTCAACCTCAGGTNGGGGTATTNGGGNCGGTTTCCGAACTTTGCTAGGCTTATTAATTTCAGCTGTCTCAGTTTGTAGATCGGATAAATTATTTACTGTATCAGACACAGGGCGCTTTATTTCGTCAGCTATTTCGGGTGTGCTTTCGGTGAGAGCAATTTCTACGTCTGATTTTTTTATTAATGGCTCTAGTGGCTCATCTAGAATTACATCAGGTCCTTCTGATTTCAAAACTTCAGACTCTTTGTTAAAAAGCAAATCTAATTTATCTTCATTTTCATCCAAAGGAGCCAGTTCACTAGCCTCTTCTAATACTTTAGGTGAGATGTTTGATGCTGTAAGATCAATAAATTCCTGCCCGGAAATCAATGAAACACTTGAGTATTCAACAGGCTCTACATCCTTTTGGAAGATAGGACCTATTAATAATCCCATTAAAAGCCCTAAATGTGCAAATCCAGATATATAATACCCAAAGTGCATATCTGGTTCATTCGTCAGAAATGTTGTTTAAAGCAGGACCTCCAATATCTGTGACTAGCCCTATATCCTGAAACCCACTAGCATTAAGAGCTCCCATTATCTGCATAACAAATTCATATGAAATTTCTCCATCAGCTCGCAAAAATATACGATTACTCGACCGTTCATTCGCAACACCTTTAAGACGGGTAACCAATTCCTCTTTTGGAATAGTACTTGTTTGCAAAACAATTTGTCCTTCTTTTGTAATTGTAATGGTTAATGGCTCTTCGTTTTCGGACTCTAAGGCACTGGCTGCACTTTTTGGCAGGTCAACATCCACCCCAACTGTTAACATAGGGGCAGCTACCATAAAAATGATTAAAAGAACCAACATTACATCTACAAAAGGTGTAACGTTTATCTCAGACATTGGTACTGATCTACGACTATGTCTTCTCCTGGACTGTTTAATGATTTTCAAATTGGTAGTAGCACCCATATTAACTATCCAACTGACGGCTCAAGATTGTTGAAAATTCATCGGCAAAACTTTCATAGCCAGCCACCAGCCGATCACAGTCAGCATTCAGTTTGTTATAAAAAACTACTGCAGGGATAGCAGCCAACAAGCCTAGACCTGTAGCTAGCAAAGCCTCAGCGATACCCGGAGCAACAACGGCCAAGTTTGTATTTTGCTGCTGAGCAATTTCAATAAAAGCATTCATGATACCCCAAACTGTACCAAATAAGCCCACAAAAGGGGCGGTCGAGCCAACGGTTGCCAAGACAGTCAATCCTGACTGCAGTTTTTCAGCTTCTCTTGAAACGGCCACATCCATCGATCTATCAACTCGAGATTGAATGCCTGCAATCAATCCACCATCCGCACGTTGAGACTGCTCCCACTCCTTCATGCCTGCCACAAAAATCTTTGCTGCTCGCCCGCGGGGCGTTTGTCCTAACTGTTGATATAATTCATCCAAAGGTTCGCCTGACCAAAAAGCTCGATCAAATCTAGCGGCATCTCTGCGAGCTGAGTTGAAAACTAAATGTCTTTGTATAATAATCGCCCATGCCCAAAATGATGCCCCAATGAGCATTAAAATTACAATTTTAACAGTGAGTGTTGCTCGAGCAAAAAGAGCCCAAAATGAAAAATCAATTTCTTGTGTTGTTACTATAGCTTTGAATATCAATGCTTCTGTTATCATAGGTCATCATCTCAAGATTATAAAATCAGTTTCCTGTTAACATGATGAAAGGCACCGAGTATAGGTTTATGTCTTTAACATCTTAATCTTTTCTGGCAATCTTTTCACTCGACCAGACATCGAGGTGCATGCCACACATACTTCTGCCTTAAATAAAAGCTCTTCTCCCCGATAGATATTTTGATAAAAATAAGCCCTAACTTGAGACACAACTTTTATTTTTGAAGCTATAGTTAACACATCATCGAAGCTAGCAGGCACCAGATAATCTGCTTTAAGTTTAGTGACAACAAAAATGATTTTTTCGTCATCTCTCATTTTTATTTGATCTATTCCAATTTCACGAATCCATTCACTGCGTGCTCTTTCTATAAAGCGCAAATAGTTAGCATAGTATACGACCCCCCCCAAATCTGTGTCTTCATAATATACTCGAATATTCATAGAGTGGTTTTTCATGATTAATTATTCCTAAATAAATCAATCCTAGCTCGAACTCTTAAAGCATGGCTTTTATCGTTTGAAACTATTGGCATTTTTGGATCATAAACTGCTTTTACAATGTCACCTACTACTGGATTGAGCATAACGCGTCCATTTTTAGCGATTAAAGTTGGGGACTTAGATTTAAAAGCTTCATCAGACCAAAGAAGAAACATCTGGACAACCTGATTTAAACACAAAACTTCAGCAGACACAGATTTTAAGTTTTCATCCATACACACAAACGTAAAAACTGCTTTTATTCCACCACTTTCATCAAACCGAAAAAATCTATATTGATTGGCGTTTAGAGACTTCAATCTACCAACTAAATTACCGAGATCAGGAATAATCCTATCCAGATCTTTAACTTCAAGCAACTCATCCCAAGATAGAAAGAAAAAAAACATAGCGTTTGATCCTAACTCAGGATCAGTTTCCGCCATTTCATGGTTAGCTATGATCGCCAATGATTGAATGGCTGTCTTCAACGTGACAAGTGTTTCATCTTGCACACCAAAAACGACAGGAGCGATGGGTCTTCCCCATCTAGCAAAAATATATTGCCCATCTGATCGAGTGAAATATTCTTCGATTGGGTTACTTTGGTATTTCAAATTTTTCACTCAAAATACTTACTTCAAATTTACTCAAACATGTCTCCTTGCGATTTTGGTGGTGTCATCCCTATGTGCTTCCAACCATTCTTCGCAAGCATACGACCTCGCGGTGTTCGTTGTATTAATCCCATTTGTAAAAGATAGGGCTCAATAACCTCCTCTAGCGCATCCCTACTTTCAGATATTGCTGCGCTTAAAGTCTCTACTCCGACAGGACCTCCAGAATATTGCTCGGCAATTAATTTAAGATAGCGACGATCTGCACCATCAAGGCCTAAATTATCAACACCAAGACGGCTCAGCGCATGATCAGCTATTTTTTTATTTAAAACACCAGTGCCCTCAACCAAAACAAAATCAACCACACGCCTTAAAAGGCGGCCGGCTATTCTCGGTGTTCCTCGCGCGCGCCTTGCAATTTCTCTTGCTCCACTTTCGTCTGCAATAATATTAAGTTTTTCTGTATTCAATTTGACGATTTGATAAAGTTCTTCTTCAGAGTAGAATTGAAGTCTAATTGGTATACCAAATCGGTCACGTAAAGGCGTAGTAAGCAAGCCCAACCTTGTTGTTGCCCCAACCAAAGTGAAAGGTTGAAGTTCAATTCGCACCGTTCTTGCTGCTGGCCCCTCACCAATAACAAGATCCAACTCAAAGTCCTCTAGCGCTGGGTATAAAATCTCTTCCACAACAGGATTAAGCCTATGGATTTCATCAATGAATAAAACATCATTGGCTTCCAAATTAGTTAATATTGCAGCAAGATCTCCTGACTTTGCCAAAACTGGACCCGAACTCATTCTAAAATTCACACCCAGTTCTCTACTAATTATTTGAGCAAGCGTAGTTTTACCCAAACCTGGAGGTCCAAAAAATAAGGTGTGATCCATAGCATCATTTCGCCGTCTTGCACTTTCAATAAAAACGCTCAGGTTAGATCGAGCTTCTGACTGTCCTATAAATTCATGAAGAGATTTTGGTCGAAGTGCTCGATCATTATCATCGGGTACTGGCTCTTCTCGGATTAGTGGATTAATATCACTCATAATTATCCCTTTGGACTGAGCATTTTTAGTGAATTCCGGATTAATTCTTCAGTACTTAAATCCGAACTTTGATTTAAGGTTTTAGCTACAGCTGAAGCCGCATCGCTTGGAGTATAGCCAAGGTTTTGTAAGGCTGATAAGGCATCAGCCTGCGCTGAGTTATTTGATATGGTCAAATTAATAGAGGGATTGTCATCCATTTTTTCGATAATATCGGCGTCACTAACCTTTTCCTCTTGATTAGCAACTTTATGAGGAACCAGTGACATAACATGGGCCGCTTTGTCTTTTAATTCATTAACCACTCTTTGGGCAGTTTTAGGACCTATACCCTTAGCAGACTTCACAGACGTCCAATCCCCTAATGCAATGGCTCTACTCACTCCATCCTCTCCTAACGCACTAAGAATAGCGAGAGAAGCTTTTGCCCCTACCCCTTGAACAGACATTAGTAACCTGTACCATTCTTTTTCAACTTGCGATAAAAACCCAAATATTTGAAGCAAATCTTCTCGAACTAGCAAGTCTGTATAAATTGTCGTGAATTCTCCATTGCCGGGTATTTCCGAAAGAGTTCGTTCTGAGCAGAAGATTAAATATCCAACACCACTGACATCCAATAAAAAATGATCTTGTGCTTTATAATCTACTCGACCACGCAGTCTCCCAATCATAGTCAAACCTTCTCTAGAGCTTGCAAAAATCGATCATTTGATTGTGCATGGTAAGAGTGGCAAATTGCAATAGCCAAAGCGTCAGATGAGTCCGGACCGTTTAGTTTAACACCAGGAAGCTGAAGCTTAACCATATGCATTATTTGTTGTTTGTCTGCATGTCCCACGCCAACAATAGTTTTTTTTACTTTGTTGGGGGCATATTCTGATACCTCAAGCCCGAATTTTCTTGGAACAACCATGGCAATGGCTCTTGCTTGTGCAAGTTTAAGCGAACTTACGCTGTCTTTATTAACGAAGGTGTTTTCCACGGCAGCATGCGTAGGTTGCCACTGTTCTAGTATTGTCTCCATCTGATTAAATAAGGATAGCAATCTGGTTGCCAGATCATTCCCTTGAGACTGGCATACACCATTTGCAATATGCGATAATTTATTTCCACTTACATCAACGATACCCCAGCCCATGTTTCTCAGGCCTGGATCGATCCCTAAAACTCGCATTTTTTACTGCCCT
The DNA here is from genome assembly GCA_002691045.1 of Marinovum sp. Lineage (GTDB taxonomy): Bacteria > Pseudomonadota > Alphaproteobacteria > Rhodobacterales > Rhodobacteraceae > Salinivivens. Next base: position 87,192 of record NZGN01000079.1, on the reverse strand, counting down.
TTTTATTTTACAAATAAGTAGCACGAAACGTGAACAAAATCCAATGGATTATTACTCTGGAGTGGTTAGTTTAACTTTGAGATAAAAATGTTCTATCGCAAACTAAATTATTATTTGCAGATTATTAGTTTTAAAAAATTTTATTTTCCAGATGCAACGGTCAATGTCACCCATTCGCCAATATCAATACGGTCAAAAACCAATAGACCATTTTGTTGATAAAAATCAATGATTTCTTCTGCTTGTTCATGTAAAATTCCAGAAATAATAGCTTGACCACCGCTACTCATATGACCACTGATATCTGGTGCCAAATCAATCAAAGGGCGCTTTAAAATATTTGCAAATATTAGATCATATGGTCCGCGGGACTTAATTCTAAAATCTTCAAAACCCATTGCGTCAATACAATCGATACGATTTTCTAAGTTGTTTGCCTTCAAATTTGCTAACGCAACTTCAACTGCAATTGGGTCAACGTCACTAGCCATAATTTTGGCGGAAGAAGCTTTTGCAACCGCCATAGCGAGTACTGCTGTACCACAACCTATATCAATAACATTTTTTAAATTTGTTACTTCTGAAAGAATTTTATCTAAAGCTAATAAACAGCCTTTTGTAGTCCCATGGTGACCAGTACCAAAAGCCATTGAAGCTTCAATAAGCAAACCAACTCTGTCAGTTGGCGTTTTTTTAAGATCATGTTTACCGCAAACAAAAAATCGGCCAGCTTCAACTGGACTTAATTCTCTTTTTACCTTTGCCACCCAGTCTGTTTCAGGTATTTTAGAGATTACAAACCCTCCAGCATCAAAAGCATTTTCCAACAAGAGAAGCGATATTTCGTCTGGTTGTTCGATAAAGTAAGCACCCACCTCCCATTCACCAGAACCATCTTCCAACTCAAAAACCCCTACACCGCTGGGTGCTGGATCAAGTTTTTCTAAAGCTAAACCCAGACCTTCTGCACATTTTCTTTCTTTAACCTTTGTAATCGCTGAATAGGTAATCAATTTTACTACCCTTTTTTAAAATTTACATCAAATTTGGGAATTAGTAAGGTTTCATTTCCGACAATAGGAAAACGCGGAACCAATAAAGCCAACAGAAAAGATAAAAAAGCTAAAAAAGCAGCAGCAAGAAATACCATAGCAGGAGATACCAACCACAGAAGACCAAACAAAACAGGTAGAAACACAGCCGCTATATGATTTATAGTAAGAGAAACAGCCGCAGTCGGCGCAATATCCTCAGGAGAGGATATTTTTTGAAAATATGTGTGTACAGCCATACCCAGACCAAAAAACAAATGATCAAAAACGAATAATATTGCCGCTACAATCACACCCCAGTCAAAAATATAAATCCCACTGTATGCAAGAAAAACACAGACCAAACCGAAATATTCGATTTGCAGAGCACGCCGCTCTCCAAATTTAGCTATGAAGTAACCTAAAAAGGGCGCAGCAAAAATATTTATAACTAAATTGATTAGAAATAGAGCTGTCACTTGGTGAACTTCAAAATCAAACTTTTCAACCATCATAAAAGCAGCAAATACAACAAAAATTTGACGCCGTGCTCCAGATAAAAATTCGAAAGTATAATATAGCCAATAACGACGACGTATAACTAACTTTGTCAGTTGCCTAGTTTCGGTTTTAAATGTCGGAAAAACTATTAGACAAATTATTGCAATGGCAGCCGTTAATCCGCCAGAAGATAGATAAAGAAACTCAAAAGAAAGCTCAAATTTTTTCCACCCGACTATTATTGCAAGATAAGCTAAAAGAGTTGTCAGCGAGCCTGCTCCCATCAACCAGCCAAGAATCTGAGGTGCTCTATCTTTCGGCAACCATTGCAACTGCAATGATTGATTTATGGCAGCAAAATAATGAAAACCAAATGAACTGATAAGAGTGATAATAAGCAAACCACTCATTGAGGGAAAATATGCAGTGACGGCCGTTGCAATTCCTAAAGTCGCCAGAGATATTAGCCCAAGAGTTTGCTCCTTGCATAAATAAAAAAGTAAAATTACACCAACGGCCAAAAATCCTGGTATTTCACGTATTGTATGCAATAAGCCAATATCGTAGCCATCAAAATCAGCAACCTCAATTACAAAATTGTTTAACAGCGCTGACCAAACATTAAACGCGATCGGCATCCCCATAGCCATTAAAAACAAAAGAAAAATTGGCCTACGCCAAAAAGGTAAGCCTCTCACTTCACTAATAGAGACTAGACGAGCCACCTAAACACCTATCATTCTGATTTTGCAATGTGCAGACGAAGCTAATAAAAGGTTTGTGGATCAATGTCGATGACCAATCTCACATCACCTTTTAAGGAAATAGTGGCAACCCAATTTCGAACTGCTTCTTGAAGACCTAAATTTTTGGGAGATTTAATTAGAAAACGCAAACGATGACGCCCTTTTATTCTTGCAACTGGCGCTAAAGCCGGGCCGTAAACTTTTGCAGAAAGCCGATCTAACGCATCAGTATTTTTTTTGAGTTGATTAGCTGTATCCATGGCTTTTTCAAAATTAGTAGATGATACAATAATACCAACTAACCTGCCAAACGGAGGCATAGCGGCTAATTCTCTTTGATTTGCTTCTGATTTCCAAAACTCTTCATCATTACCTTTTAAAATTGCTTCGACGACTGGGTGCTCTGGTTGATATGTTTGAATTAAGGCCTTTCCTTGATTGTCTACTCTTCCTGCTCGCCCGGAAACCTGCCGTACTAATTGATAAGTGCGTTCAGATGCCCTTAAATCGGATCCCTGAAGGCCAATATCCACATCAATTACTCCAACCAACCTTAATTTTGGAAAATTATGTCCTTTTGCTACTAATTGAGTACCAATAATGATATCCACATTCCCATCTGAAATATTCTGGATTTCAGCTTTTAGTGATTTTGCTGATCCATAAAGGTCCGAAGATAAAACTGACCTCACAGCGGCAGGGAATTTATTTTGGACCTCTTCAGCAAGGCGTTCTACTCCCGGTCCAACTACTGATAATTGACCTATTTCTCCACAAGACGGGCACTTTTCAGGCATAGGCTTTGTATCACCACACTGATGGCACATTAGGCGGTTAATGAACCTGTGTTCAACCATTCTGGCGTCACATTCACTACAGGATATTTGATTTCCACAGGCTCTACAGACTGTGGTTGGAGAATATCCTCTCCTATTCAAAAAAAGGAGGACTTGCTCTTTGTTATCAAGGCATTTCAAAATAGACTTTTCCAAAGTTTTGGAAATCCATTCATTTGATTGAAGACTCTCTTTTCTCAGGTCTATCGCAGCTACATCTGGTAAAGAAGATTGCCCAAATCGTTCAGCTAAATAAATATGATGGTACTTTCCATTTTTTGCATTAACCCAACTTTCAAGACTAGGGGTAGCAGAAGCGAGAATGACAGTTGAACTTTCAATAGAAGATCTAAGAACAGCCATGTCTCGGGCATTATATATAACGCCATCCTCCTGTTTATAAGAGTGATCGTGCTCTTCATCTACGATGATCAGACCCAAATTCATAAATGGAAGGAATAAAGCCGACCGAGCACCAATGACTAGTTTGGCACCACCACTTCCAACCATTTTCCAAACACGCCTACGTTCGGCGACACTAACTCCAGAGTGCCACTCCGCTGGAATTGCACCAAACCTATCTTTAACCCGCCTAAAAAACTCAGAGGTAAGAGCAATCTCTGGAAGAAGAACCAAAACTTGCTCTCCATTTTTTAGTGCGGTTGCCACTGCATCAAGGTAGACTTCAGTTTTTCCTGAGCCAGTAACTCCCTGTAGAAGGATTGCAGAAAATTTTGCCTGTTTTTGAAAATCCCTAATTAATTTGCACGCATCGCTTTGACTGGAATTCATTTCTTTTGGTTTAAAATTTGGATCCAGCAAAGGATATGGGCTATCGCGAGGAATAAGCTCTTCTTTTAAAAGTCCTGCTCGAGCTGCGGCTGTTATAACAGCAGTGCTAACCCCAGAAATACTAACTATTTCTTTCTTCGTTAACTTATTTTTCTTTGATTTAATTAATGAAGATATCAAAAGATTGCGCTTGGGAGTTTTTTTAAATTGAGAATGATTTGTTGCAATATGAAAAACTTTCTGCATTACAGCTGGCTTATGCAATTGTGATACGCGTGTAGATAATTTTAAAATTAAGTTTAAAGGCATAACGGTATAGTCCGAAACACCCTCTAAAAATTTTCGCATCGTATAGGACATAGGGGGTACATCAATTACGCTAAGAGCATTGCGCAATTTGGCACGTTCGTACTTGCCCTCACCAGGCCCCCAAACAACACCCAATACCCTTCTTTTGCCAAGTGGTAGCAACAAAAAAGACCCAATTTGGCAACCGCCTTCAGGAGCTAAATAGTCTAAAAAACGAGCAAATGGTTCCGTTGTTACAACAGCAATGGGTTCATTTTCATTATAAAAATCCTGAACTTTCAAATTAACCTCAAATTAATTTTACGAATGTGGAGCAAAAGACTTTAATAGAATACGATCTTGCATTAATCACTTGGTATAACGAAGAGACTTAACATTGGCCAATCCCAAAAAGGATAAATATCATGAAATTTTTCGTAGACACCGCTGAAATTGACGAAATTAGAGAACTAAACGAATTTGGGATGGTAGATGGCGTAACGACCAACCCTTCTTTAATTCGCAAATCAGGTAGGGACATAATCGAAGTAACTCAAGAAATCTGTAACATTGTCTCTGGTCCTGTCAGCGCAGAAGTTACCGCTACGGAGGCCGAACAAATGATAGCCGAAGGTAAAAAACTGGCTCAAATAGCAGACAACATAGCTATTAAAGTCCCACTAACCTGGGATGGGCTCAAAGCATGTAAAACACTATCGGGCTTAGGGCATATGGTAAACGTCACCCTTTGCTTTTCTGCAAATCAAGCACTACTTGCCGCAAAAGCTGGAGCAACATTTATCTCGCCATTTATTGGCAGACTTGATGATGTAAATTTAGATGGGCTAGATCTTATCAGCGACATCCGTTTAATTTATGATAACTATGGCTTTGATACTCAAATTCTGGCTGCCTCTATCCGCACAGTCAATCATGTAACTCAAAGCGCCTTAATTGGCGCAGACGTAATGACTGCTCCACCTTCAGTTATAAAATCCTTAGCATCGCATCCACTAACAGACAAAGGTTTAGCAGCTTTTTTATCGGATATTAAAGAAGCAGGGCAAAAAATAATTTAGAAGTCACCAAGGTAAGAATTTTTAAAAGTGGTTGGAAATTAATGGATAAAAAGCTTCGTGAAGAAATTCTGGAACACGCACATGAAATTTTAAATGATGAAATCTTATTGAGTGCACTTATAGAGGCTGGTGATAAAAACTTAGGTAGCAAAATAGTGGATCTTCGTAGCATAGCTATGCAGAAAATGGATGGAGAACTAAAAAAACTAAAGAGATCTAACCAACAAGTTATCGCAACAGCATACGAAAATTTGGTAGGTATGAAGCAAGTTCATCATGCCGTACTAAAATTGTTGGAAAAAACCAGTTTTGATGAACTTATAACAATCTTAAACACAGAAGTGTGCGATATTTTGAAAGTTGATTGCATTAAACTGGCTTTAGAAACCCATTCTTCACTCAAAAAATCTGATAAGAATGTTTCTAATTTCCCTACTCTTTCAGATTTATATCCTACTAATTTTGTTGATACCTATATTTCTCAAGGTAAAAACAACTATACTGATGCTATAGTGTTGAGGCCCACCCCGAAGGGGTCAGAACAACTGTATGGAAAAATGTCTAAACATTTAAAATCAGAAGGTTGCATAAAACTAAAGATTGGCAATGAAAAAATCATTGGTATTCTGGCAATAGCGAGCAAAGAAAAAGAAAAATTTACCGCTCAACAAGGAGTTGAACTTCTTAAATTTATGGGAAACGTATTTGAGCGAAGAATTAGTCATTGGTTAAACTAGAGCTTATATCTTCCGCAAATGCAGCCTTACTAAAGGAATGGCTTGATATAAAATCCGCTTTGGAAGGGACATCAGCTAATACATTAGCCGCCTATAACAGAGATTTAATGGATTTTTTCTCTTTTTTAACAATACACAATGGAATAAAAAGCAGTGTCGGTCAGCTTGAAAAAGTAGACCAAGCTTCCATGCGGGCCTGGATGGCAGAAAATCGCAGATCAGGAAAATCCTCCAGATCTATTGCAAGACAGCTTTCATCAGTTAAATCATTTTATAGATGGTTAGGAAAAAGACGTGGGATTGATCCAACTTTAGTTTTAATAACAAAAGCTCCAAAATTTCAAAAAAAATTACCTAGGGCGCTTTCGAAGGAAGCTGCTAAAGAAATTTCTAGTAGTGTTGATTTAACAAGCAATGAGCCATGGATAGTAGCAAGGAATACCGCAGTGATATTGTTATTGTATGGTTGCGGTCTGCGAATTTCAGAAGCTTTGAACATAAAATATAATGATATGCCTTTAACAAATAACCTTAAAGTAAAAGGAAAAGGTGATAAGTTTAGGATTATTCCAATATTGCAAATTGCTAGAGAAAGTGTTGAAACCTATCTCAAGCTATTACCGTTTACTTTGGACGGTAACGATAATATCTTTAGGGGTGTTCGGGGCGGGAGTTTAAACCCAAGGTCAATACAATTAATTATGAAATTATTACGTGAAAAACTCGGTTTAGCTTCAAATGCAACTCCCCACTCTTTGAGACACAGCTTTGCAACTCATCTTTTGACATCTGGAGCAGACCTTAGATCCATTCAAGAACTATTAGGACATACCAGTTTATCCACAACGCAAATATATACGTCTGTCGACTCTGCGCATTTGATGGATGTATATTCAAAAACACATCCTAAAGCCAAATCCAAGAATAGTTTAAATTAATTCAAAACCGGGCATGAAGCATTCCATGAACAAACGATCATCAAAAGAAAATTTTACTGCTTTATTAGTTCACCTTTTTACTGCCTCCGGAGCCGTTTTTGCCATGTTGGCTATGCTAGCGGCAGCAGAAGAAAAGTGGAGCCTGATGTTTTTATGGTTAGTGGTTGCGTTTGCAGTAGACGGAATAGACGGTCCTTTAGCGCGGCATTTTGACGTTAAAAAAAATGCTCCTCGCTTCGATGGCGTACTACTTGATTTGATAATAGACTACTTAACCTATGTTTTTATCCCAGCATTTGCACTTTTTAAATCCGGACTGCTTCCTGGATGGACTGGCTGGTTCGCAATCATAATAATCACTTTTTCGTCAGCTTTGTACTTTTGCGACACTAATATGAAAACAAAAGATAACAGCTTTCAGGGGTTTCCTGGCTGCTGGAATATGGTCATTCTCGTACTATTTGCTATAAAACCAAGTTTTTGGCTTATAATTGCAATAGTCGCTGTCTTGGCCTTATCGATGTTTTTACCAATAAAATTCATACATCCAATAAGAACTGCAAGGTGGCGCATAGTAAGTTTTCCAGTAGCACTATTATGGACTAGTTTTGGGGCTTGGGCAGCTTGGGTAAATTTTGATCCTAATAGTTTAGCAATTTACGGGCTAATATTTTGTTCATCATATTTAGTTTTGGCGGGCGTTCTTCAACAGGTTTTGCCAACTCGTAGAGAAAATTAATTAAAAACTCAGAAAACATTCTTACAATTATTACAAAAACTTTCTGGGCACCTTGTATCTCCTGTTCGATTAACTATTATGCCCAACGATAAAATTGAGGTGAAAGAATGTCTTGGACAGATGAGCGAGTTGAAATATTGACCAAAATGTGGGCTGAGGGCAACTCTGCGAGTCAAATAGCCAAAGAGCTTGGTGGAGTAACTAGAAACGCAGTCATTGGTAAAGTTCACCGCCTTGGTTTATCGAATAGAGCAACGACAAATACAGCAAGTAAATCTGACACCAAAACTAAGACCACCCCTAAAACCAGCACCAAAGCAAAACAAAAAGCACGTAAAATTGAAGCTGCGGAACAAAAAACGGACAACGTTACTTCACTAAGGCGGCAGATAATACCTGCAGGCCAGCCTCTTCCACCACAACCATCAGCAAACGAAATCAGCCCAGAAGCGCTAGCTCGCGTAAACGAAATCGAAAAAAAAGCAAAAAAATTAAGTTTGCTTGAACTAACAGAAAAGACCTGTAAATGGCCAGTTGGGGATCCGGCAACTGAAGATTTTTGGTTTTGTGGCCTAGCCACTCAGTCAGGCAAACCCTACTGCGAGGCGCATGTGGGGGTAGCTTTTCAACCAATGAACAGTCGTCGTGAACGACGACGCTAATTGTTGCAACAACGTAGTATTTATTCTTTAGATGGTTACTTCGTAACCAGTGTCCTCTGGCTCATCATCCACCATCTCTGCTGGGAAACCAGGAGCTCGTATGTCTAGACCAGTAGTTTCTTCGAGTCTTTTAATGATGTTAGGCGATAATTCTCGTGGACCGTAACGTTTTATCCCATCCTGAAATATCGAAATTAACAAAGGGTTTAATTCTAAAGGAATTTGAGCTCGATCAGCAACTGCTTGGAATAAGCCAATATCTTTTGCGACTAAATCCATCGTAAAAGAGATATCTCTACTTCCATTTAGAATAACCTGACTTTCGGTTTCATTTACAAACGAGTTTCCAGACGAAATGGAAAAAGCTTTATAAGCGATTTGCAAATCCATGCCTGCACCTTTTGCGACAGTTAATGCTTCAGCACAAGAAACAAGATTTGCAGTAGCTAAATAATTTGTAATAACTTTAAGCACACTGGCAGAACCTAACTCCCCAGTGTGAAGTACTCTGCGTCCCATTTTTGTTAGAAGTGGGAGAATGTATTCAAAAGTTTCTCGCTCACATCCAGCAAAAATACTTATATTTCCTGTATCAGCTCTATGGCAACCACCCGAAACAGGACAATCAACAGCCGATCCTCCTTTCTCTTTTACCAAAGCCCCTAATCTCTTTACCTCGGCTTCATCCGTAGTTGACATTTCCATCCATACTTTTTTAGGAGTTATAAATTCAAGCATCTGTTGCATAACTTCATTTGATGCGCTCGGACTTGGTAAGCAGGTGATTATCACATCACACGTCTGCATTATATTTCGTGGATTTTGACCATCTATTGCTCCCCTGGAGATAAATTCAGTCACTAAACTTTTATTTAAATCGTGAACTGAGAGCTTAGTACCGTTTCGCAGCAGGCTTCCAGATAATTTGCCACCGACATTTCCTAAGCCAATAAATCCTACATGCATGTATCATAACCTTTATAAACAATTTCCTACCATATTATTAGAATTGGAAAGCTAAGCGCGCCAAAACGCGACACTCATTGCCACAAAAGCTGTATTAACTTACGGCTTTTAAAACGATTTCTTTATAAATATTTTTCACCTCTAAGACGGAAACCCTACCATCTTTTTTATACCAAGTATTGAGCTCTTTAAGCATTCCTATAATTGCCAAACTTGTTATTTTAATATCTTTGCAAAAAAACAAATCTTCTTTTACGCCATCAGTTAAAATTTTGCTTAGTATAAGTTCATACTTACCTCTAAGCTTTTCTATTTTTCTAAAATTATCCTCACTTAAATTTCTAAGTTCCATATAAGCAATAAAAACTTCGTCTGGTCGGTTAAGGTGATAATCAATGTGAAAATCAACAAAAAATTTTAATAGTTCATTGGGTTCATCCGGTAATACTTGCGCTGACCAAGTTTCCAACAAATTTTCCATATGGTTCATTAACAATTCTGATAAAATCGATTGTTTATCAGGAAAATAATTATACAAAGCTCCGGCTTGTAATCCCGCTTTTGCAGCAATCTGTCTCATAGAAACTGCTGCAAAACCTAGCTCTGAAAATAGATTTAACGCAATCGCACTAATTTTAGGTTTAGTATGCTTTGCGTGAGATCCTAATGTGCGGGCCATTTCTTTTTAATAACTGAACGATCGTTCAAAAAAAACCCTTAATATGAACATAATTAAAAGATGTTATAGATTGCAAGGCATGAGATCTCAATATACACCGGCCCCACAGAGATCTTTCGAAAAGGATTTGAAATGACTAAACCCTTGAGGCTTGGAATTGCTGGGTTAGGCACGGTTGGTGTTGGCGTAATTAAAATAATTCAAGAGAAAAAATCCCTTTTGGAAGCACGTACTGGGAAACAAATCATAATTTCTGCCGTTACGGCAAAAAATAAAGATAAAGAAAGAGGCGTAGATTTAACCCCGTACCCATGGGAACAGGATCCAATTTCCCTTGTTAAAAGAGACGATGTTGATATTTTTATAGAGCTTATCGGTGGTCACGAAGGGGTTGCAAAAGAAGCCGTAGAGCTTGCAATAAAAAATGGAAAAGATGTTATCACAGCAAATAAAGCTCTTCTTGCTCATTATGGCCAAAGTTTAGCACTAATTGCAGAAGAACGTGGATCTGCCTTGCGATTTGAAGCAGCGGTTGCGGGAGGTATCCCAGTCATCAAATCTTTAACAGAGGGTTTGGCTGGGAATTCCATTAGTAAAATAATGGGAGTTATGAACGGTACCTGCAACTATATCCTGACGCGAATGGAGTCCTCAGGATTAAGTTATGAAGAAGTTTTTTCTGAAGCCGATGATTTGGGTTATTTGGAAGCAGACCCCAATCTGGACATCGGGGGCATAGATGCTGCCCACAAACTTTCATTACTGTCATCAATTGCTTTTGGTACCGAAGTAAACTTTAATGGAGTCGAGTTAGACGGCATAGATAAAATAACAATTAATGATATTCATCAGGCCGCTGATATGGGTTATCGAATAAAACTGTTGGGTGTTAGCCAAATGACCAGTAATGGGTTGGAACAAAGAATGGCACCGTGTCTGGTTCCAGCCTCCTCACCTCTAGGTCAACTCGAAGGCGGGACCAATATGATAGTTATAGAAGGTGATCAGGTAGGCCAAATTGTACTAAGAGGCGCCGGCGCAGGGGAAGGACCAACGGCAAGTGCGGTTATCGCTGATTTAGCAGATTTAGCCCGCGGAAACAGGTTAACAACTTTTGGTCAACCCGCAAAAACACTTACAAAGGCAATATCTTCAAAGTCGCAAACGCTTGCTCCATACTATTTACGGATGTTACTTCATGACGAACCGGGCGCTCTCGCAAAAATAACTAAAATTCTAAGTGAATTTAATGTCTCCATTGATCGTATGCGCCAATATGGTCATGAAGATGAAAATGCACCTGTTTTAATTGTAACGCATGAAATTAGACATGAAGATTTAATGAAAGCGATCCAAAAAATGCCCGATACTGAAGTTTTGAAGGCCCAGCCGGTAGTAATCAGAATAGAAGTAGTGTGAAATTACAGAAATGGTGTCGAAATTATGACTAATAAAATAGATTTTAATGACCGTATGTTGTCATTGGGTTTAGCTCGCGTTTCTGAAGCTGCTGCTATAGCTTCCGCAGACTTAATAGGCAGAGGTGATGAAAAGGCAGCTGATCAAGCGGCAGTAAATGCAATGCGAGATCAGTTAAATAAATTGGATATCTCTGGTGTTGTTGTCATAGGCGAGGGCGAAAGGGATGAAGCACCCATGCTATATATCGGCGAAGAAGTTGGGAGNGGGCATGGCCCCGGGGTCGATATAGCACTTGATCCACTTGAAGGCACAACCTTGACAGCAAAGGANATGCCCAATGCTTTAACTGTGATTGCTATGGGGCCGCGNGGCTCAATGCTACANGCTCCAGACGTTTACATGGAAAAATTGGCAATTGGTCCAGGTTACAAAACTGACGTAGTTTCTTTAGAAATGTCCCCGCGTGAACGTATTCTGGGATTAGCTAAAGCGAAAAAATGTGAAACAAAAGACATAACCGTATGTGTATTAGATAGGCCTCGTCATCAAACAATAATTGAAGACGTTCGTTCTACAGGCGCTGCTATTCGTCTTATAACCGACGGCGACGTGGCAGGAGTAATGCATTGCGCCGAGCCTTCCACAACGGGGATCGATATTTATATGGGAATTGGTGGAGCTCCAGAAGGTGTACTGGCTGCTGCTGCCTTAAAATGCATGGGCGGACAGATTTACGGCCGTCTTATTTTTCGTAATGATGACGAAAAAGCACGTGCTATTAAAGCAGGAATTAAGGATTTTGACCGGATTTACACCAAAGATGAAATGGTAACACAAGATGTTATTTTCGCAGCTACTGGTGTTACTGGAGGCTCTTTACTCCCAGCAATAAAAAGAGAAGTTGGTTTCGTTACCACGGAAACAATTCTTATGCGATCGAAAACAGGATCAATACGTCGAATGATTTATAAAAACCCAACGGGATAAATCTTTTTGAGCTACCTCGGTGTTGAAAAATCAATATTAGCAAAGCAATGGATTGGACTCAGTCCTGAGCAGGAGAGAAATCAAGAGAAGCTATTCCAGGAAACAGGTTTGCCTATTGCTCTTTGCGCTGTTTTAAGCCGTTTGAGTGTAGATGTAACTGAAACAGAAAAATATCTAAAACCAACCCTCAGAGAGCTAATGCCGGAACCAGCTAAGCTCAAAGATATGACCGTGGCAGCAAAAAGAATTTTATATGCAGCAGAAACTTCAGAAAAAGTTGCGATTTTTGCAGATTATGATGTGGATGGCGCTTGCTCGGCAGCCCTTTTAATTAATTGGTTTCGTTTTTTTAATGTCGAGTGCACTCTTTATGTACCTGACAGAGTTCAGGAAGGGTTTGGCCCTAACGTTAAAGCCTTGCAACTTTTAGGCAGCGAGCACTCTTTAATAATATGCGTTGATTGCGGAACACTCAGCCATGAGGCGATTGAAAGTGAGCATCAATCAGAAATAATTGTTTTAGATCATCATCTAGCCAATGAGACATTGCCAAAATGTCAAGCAATTGTGAATCCAAACCGTCAAGACGAATTGGGAAATTTACACCATCTTTGCGCTGCCTCAGTTGTTTTTTTATGCTTAGTGGAGATGTGCCGTCTTCTAAGGAATAATGATCAAAAAACTCCTGATTTATTAGAGTTTCTCGATTTGGTAGCCCTAGCGACTGTAGCAGACGTAGCTCCATTGATAGGCGTGAATAGAGCTTTTGTCAGACAAGGTTTAAAAATTTTGGCCAAAAGAAAAAGACTTGGGCTTGCCGCCCTTTCAGATCAAATAAAAATTGATCAAGAACCTTCCGCATATCATCTGGGTTTTCTATTGGGACCACGCATAAATGCAGGGGGAAGAATAGGAAAGCCAGATTTAGGCGCTAAATTGTTAATTTCTCAGGATCTGGACACGGCTAAGGCAATAGCAGAGCGTTTAGACCAGTTAAACACCGAAAGGCGAGACCTTGAAAATCAAATAAATGAAGCTGCTCTAGAACAAGCAATTAGCCATAAGAACTATGACTCATTAGCTTGGGCTGCTGGTAATTCTTGGCATCCTGGCGTTGTTGGAATTGTTGCCTCCAGGATGAAAGATTTAACCAACTTACCTTCTATTGTTATTGGATTTGATGGCTCAATTGGAAAAGGATCTGGAAGATCAGTCTCTGGTGTAGATTTAGGTTTTGCAATTCAAAAATTAGTCAGCGAGGGGCTACTATTAACTGGGGGCGGGCATAAAATGGCCGTAGGTTTGAGTGTTACAGAAAACAATTTAGAAAAAGCGATGCGTCGCCTGAATAACATCATAAAACAGCAGGGTACGAAGATAGATAGCTCACCCAAGATAAATATAGACGCTATGCTAGTACCCAGCGCAGCGACACTTGAACTTGTAGAATTATTAAATTCTGCAGGGCCGTACGGTCCTGGTGCTAAAGCACCAACCTTTGTTTTTACAAACATGCAAATTTCTTTTGTGAAACGTGTAGGAACTTCTCATTTAAAAATAAAGTTTGGTGATATTACTGGCTCATTGGAGGCAATTTGCTTCAACGCTTTCGAAAAAGAAATTGGCCGAGCTCTTGAAAAGCATGATGGCCGCTCAATACATCTTTGTGGAAGACTTGATATTAACTACTGGCGTGGCAAACGAACTGTTCAGTTGCTTTTAGACGATGCCCAATTCGCGGTTTAGCGATCGGTTAAAAAAAGAATTTTTAAAAATCTATTTTTTTGACTTGCGCCCTTTTAGTTGATTGCATACAAACCGCTCACCACTATGTGGCCCGTTCGTCTATCGGTTAGGACGCCAGGTTTTCAACCTGGAAAGAGGGGTTCGATTCCCCTACGGGCTACCATCCCCCATTAAATAGCCATCAATTAATAGAGAGACATTCGGTCCTTGCGGTAAAATGCAACCCTTCCAGGATGCAAAAAGGAAATACCAACTGATATCGGATATATGCATAAAATGCATAGCGGCAATACTAATTTATCTGAAGTAAAAAATAATATTTTGACTACATGTAAAAGCACAACATGAAAGGAAAAATTATGTTTAAAAAATTTTATAGAGCAATGATTTTGAGCCGTGCCGCAAGCGCAGCTAATGAAACATTAAAAACATTATCAGACCGCCAATTGGATGATATGGGTCTCTCCAGAGCGACTTTTGTCAGTGAAATTGTCAACAGTGTCAGGAAAGACTTAGACGCTGCTGAAAGTAGTCCGTCAACTCGCCAGATGATTAATCAAATAATTAATCCAAACTTAGCAGGGTCTGTTTGAAAAGACCCTACTAATTCTTAAAGAAACTTAAATCGAAGCAATTAGAGACTAATTAACCAAACTGGAGCTTAATCTTTTCCCGAAGCCTTTACGCACTTGGGACATTGCGTATGCTCACTGGCGCTAAACTCATTGCCACATTTTTCACACTGTATATCTTTAACTCTGCGCATAATCGTCTCCGTCTTTTAAAATTAGACCAAAGAAGAAAAAAATCAAATTTGCATTTTCATGGCCAAAACGTCATCATTGCTTAAAAGCGGGCCCTGCCGTTTGAGCAACTTAAATCTATTCTTTTCACAAATTATATTTACTAACTAAAGTATACTTGCCGAAGGTAACGCGGACTATTTTTTTTAATGACCTTATTAATCAAAAACAGGAGACAAACGTCATGGAAAATTCAACCAGATTACAGCGGAAAAATATACTAATCCGCGGTCTACAAATGCTTCTCTTTGGTTTTTTTATTAATTTAGGACTGACAGTGATTAGTTTTCTGGCTTTTGTTCAATTTTTCTGGCTACTTATAAAAAGAGAAAAAAATTTATTTATTGCTGGTCTTGCGTCAGGTCTACGTAATTGGTTTGGGCAAGCAATCCAATTTATGTTAGCATCTAGTGACTATAAACCTTTTCCTTGGTCAAAAATTTAATTATGGCAATATTGGTTTTGTCTCATAGTTTTTTACAATTCGAGTGGGAATAATAATTGAACGATCATGTTAAGGGCATCTTGATTACGGCCATTGGTGTCTTATTGGTTGTTCCAGACTCACTATTTGTTAGATTAATTTATGCAGAACCTATAGTAATAGCATTTTGGCGGAGCTTAACTTCCGGAATATTTGTTTTAATTATTGTCACTTATTTTTATGGAATAAGTGGCTTCAAAGATATTATAAACACACGCTTTTATGGCCTCTTCTATGGAATTTTAATAGCCAGCACGGCTCCCGCCTTCGTTTTGGCAGTCTCGAATACAAGCGTCGCAAATGTCGTTTTTATATTTGCCTCTATGCCAGTTTTCGCTGCAATCTTTAGCCGTATATTTTTGGGTGAACCTATAAAAATTTTACTGGTAATTACTATGGGAGTTGTTGCAGTTGGTTTATTTTTTATAGCTTATGGCTCGACCAAAGTTCAAATTGCTTCTTGGAATGGTGACATCTGGGCAATTTATGTGTCAGCGGCTTTTGCTGCTGCTTTAACGTTAGTTCGCTCTGCAAAGATTGTTTCTATGGTTCCCGCAATTCCATTTGCCTATTTAGGTGGAGCATTAGTTTTATCTTTTTTCATTTCACCACTTGAAGTTCGATCACAGGATTGGAATTTAATTTTGATGCACGGTACATTAATAGGTGCCTCCTCATGTCTACTCACACTTGGCCCGAGGTTCATTAGTTCTTCAGAGGTCGCATTACTTATTTTACTAGAATCTGTTTTAGCTCCAATTTTAGTTTGGTTGATTTTGGGCGAACATCCAGGTCAATATGCTATAATCGGCGGTTTTATTATTATAAGTGCTTTATCCTTTTTTAATCTGTATAATCTGTCAAAATTACCAAGACGATGAAAATTTTCAATAATCTGTAGGCGCCCCGCCTTCTGATTTTCTCCTAGCAACAAAATCCTCTAACTCCTCCTTGATACTGTCATCAATATAAGGTGCCTCAAATTCATTCAAAATAGTTTTATACTTTTTATGCGCTCGTTCTGCTGTCCAAACTCCCCCAGCAGCTTCCCAGGCTTCAAAGTTACGCCAGTCAGAGAGAAATGGCTGATAAAATGCATCTGAGTAACGATCTTGTGTATGCTGAATGCCAAAAAAATGGCCATCGTTTCCAACTTCTTTGATTGCATCAAAAGCTACATCTTGCTCATTTGTTGACGTGATCATTGGATCAAAGTATCGTTGAATGTGTTGTAAAATTTCGCAATCCATTACAAATTTTTCTGGACTAGCGATCAATCCACCCTCTAACCAGCCTGCAGCATGATAGACTAAATTAGTCCCAGATTGTACTGCAGCCCATAAACTATTTGATGTCTCCCAAATTGATTGCCCATCAGGGACATTCGCTGCACAGACTCCAGAGGATCTCATAGGTAGTCCATAAAACCTAGCAAGTTGACCCGTCATCTGGGTTGCTCTCATGTATTCAGGGGTACCAAAAGCAGGCGCTCCTGACTTCATATCAACATTAGAGGTAAATGTACCTATAACGCACGGAGCACCCGGCCTAATATATTGGGCTAGAGCAACAACACATAAGGCTTCTGCTATTGACTGTGCAACTGCTCCTGCCATTGTTACCGGGGCCATAGCACCCGCTAAGGTAAATGGTGTCACAATTAGGGCTTGGTTTTTTTTTGCTAATCGCATCCAACCATCCAGCATAGGTTCGTCATGCTTCAGTGGTGATGTTGAATTAATATTCGTAAACATTCTTGGACTTGCTTCGAATTCATCATGGTTCAAGTTACCCGCGATACGAACCATTTCCATCACATCTTCAACACGTTCTTTTCCCAAACTGTAAGCATGGGCCACCTTATCCGATAAAATTAATTTATCAAAAACCGCATCTAAATGCCTAGTGCTAGGGTGCAAATCTACTGGTTCAACGGGGTAACCACCAAGAAAATGAATACAATTGAAATATTGGCTCAACTTGCAAAAATTAGCGCACATTTCTCTAGAACCAGGAATTTTTTTATTATTTTCTAAATCCCAGTAGGCAGGAGGCGAAGAAACATTCCCAAATAAAATATAGGGACCACCTACTGTTATTTTCTTACTCACATTACGGGGAGTGATTTCAAAAGTAGAAGGCGCTTTTTCTAACATTTCCATTACAAAATTTCGATCCATTCGGACATTCTGTTCACTGATTTCACAACCCGCCTTTTTAAGAATGGACAAGGCTTTCTTATTTAGAAATTCAACACCGATTTCTTCTAAAATACGCATTGCACCTTCATGAATAGCAACGACACCTTCTTCATCTAGGGGCTCAGTCGGCTTATCAGTGTTAATAGGCAAATGCCATGGCATCTGATCTATTGAAGCGGAACCACGTCGTAGAGCATTACCAGCTCTGCCCCCTCCTCTTTTTCGCTTCTGTACTTGTTCGGTCATTAAAAATCTCCTTGCTTAGAGAGAGCCTCGATAACCTATTGTCATCCCGTCTTATCCCGACTCTTTTCGTCGCAATCAAACAGATTCTGTCAATAAATATTGTGAAAGTTCAGCAATTGAAGGAAATACCATATTAGCATGTTTTTTTAGCTGATCTTCAGTAGCCATCCCAGTCAGCACGGCAATTCCTACCATTCCAGCTGCATGAGCAGCCTTCAAATCATGTAAACTATCTCCTACCATTGCTACTTCATTTGGTTGTAAGTCTGTCTGTTTAGAAAATGCCAAAAGAGGTTCTGCGTGAGGCTTAACTCCGTACCCTGTGTCACTACCTGCCACAAAGTCTAATAAGCTATAAACTCCTGCGTTTATAAGGTGAGCTCTAGCGCTCTTTTCGGCATCATTTGTCATTACACCAAGTAAAAATCCCTTTGACTTCAGATTTTCAAAAAAACTTTTTAACGGGATCACTTCATACTGTGGCGTTTCAATCACAATATCCAAAAGATAACTTTCCAAATGATCAAAATCCCAATCCTGAAGCTCTCTATGAAGGGCAGCCGTAATTTGTTTATGTGTTCCGGCAATCACAATACTCTGCGGCATAAGTTTTTCAGTATTCAGGTCAAATTCGATTGATGCTGCTAATTTCTCCAGATCCACCCCAGATTTTGCAGAAACTTCCCGCAAAATTCTTTTGGTCCATGAATTCCAAGTTTTATCAAAATCAAATAATGTTCCATCTTTATCAAAAAGCAGCCCTTTAATTTTTGAAAAATCATATATCATGTCCAATTCACCTCTTCTCCACCGTCCAGCGAAAGCCTTATCATTTTTATCTGCGAGGGATCAGTATCTATAAATTTACTGCATGAAAGAACCCAGCTGTCGTCCATTAAAACAAAATCTAATATCGATATGAGAAAATTGTGGTTCAAAGCATTCGAGCGTATATCATCCCTAGATGCCCCTGTTGTTCCCATAAAGACCTGTATTAAATCATCCTCGGAAAGCAGCCATGTTAGTATTTCCAGTGCGCGAGTTTCGGCTATTTCTTTATCCATAGATTTGGCTTCTTAATTTACTTTGAAACGAAATTGCATAAGGCTAGAAAAATTTGTCCATGAAATTGAAAAACTTTGCAAGAAAAGAGCTGCTGTTTTTGATAAAAAAGAAATCAAGCGTATCTTACAGCTCAGAAAAATGGTAGCTTGCTCTGATTTAGATTTCACGCTTTAACGTTTTTATTGTTTATGGAGAAAAGAAATGGATTATCACTCTATTTATGAAAGCTGGCGGGCGGATCCAGAGAAATTTTGGATGGATGCCGCAAAAAATATAGATTGGCACAAAAAGCCTACTTTTGCTCTAAATCATAGCAATTCACCTTTATATGAATGGTACACTGACAGTTTTGTTAACACTTGCTTTAATGCTGTAGATCGACATGTCAAAAATGGTCGAGCGGATCAGACTGCTATTATCTACGATAGTCCGGTCACAGAAAAGAAGCTGCATCTTACTTATAAGGACTTGCTTGAAAAAACGAGCCTTTTAGCAGGTGCACTGATCAACAAAGGAATTACAAAAGGTGATAGAGTTATCATCTACATGCCGATGGTTCCAGAAGCTATTATTGCAATGTTAGCCTGTGCTCGTATTGGTGCGATTCATTCTGTTGTTTTTGGTGGATTTGCGTCTAATGAACTTGCCGTAAGAATAGATGATGCTCAGCCTAAAACAATATTAGCCGCGTCATGTGGTATCGAGCCCGGCAGGATTATTGAATATAAACCTTTAATTGATAAAGCCATAGAACTTTCAGAGCATAAGCCAGAATGTGTAGTAATTTTACAGAGGCCAGAAGCTCAGGCCAGTCTGATGCCAGGAAGAGATTTTGATTGGGAGGAGTTTCAATTAGATGCTAAACCTGCTGACTGCGTTATGGTTGAAGGAAGCCATCCCGCTTACATTCTATATACCTCGGGGACAACGGGGGCACCAAAAGGTGTAGTAAGACCTACTGCAGGGCATTTAGTAGCATTACATTGGAGCATGAAGAATATATATAATGTAGATCCTGGAGATGTTTTCTGGGCGGCTTCTGATGTTGGTTGGGTAGTTGGACACAGTTACATTTGTTATGCGCCTTTAATTCACGGAAATACATCAGTGCTGTTTGAAGGTAAGCCTGTCGGAACGCCAGATGCTGGAACATTTTGGAGAGTAATTAGTGAGCATAAAGTCAAGTCATTTTTTACAGCGCCAACGGCCTTCCGCGCAATAAAGCGTGAAGATCCAGAAGGAAAATTTAAATCAAAATATGATTTGAGCTGCCTAAAAGCACTTTATCTAGCAGGTGAACGTGCTGATCCAGATACAATTTATTGGGCTCAAAACTTGCTCGGCGTACCAGTCATTGATCATTGGTGGCAAACAGAAACAGGCTGGACAATTGTTGGCAATCCAATGGGAATAGAAGCATTACCAATAAAAGTGGGAAGTCCTTCGGTGCCAATGCCCGGTTATGATGTTAGAATATTGGATAATGATGGAAAAGAATTACCAAAAGGGGAATTAGGGGCTGTTGCTATAAAACTACCTCTTCCACCTGGAACATTACCAACACTATGGAATGCCGAAGAGCGTTTCAAAAACTCTTATCTATCTACATTTCCTGGTTTTTATGAAACAGGTGATGCTGGATTGATAGACGACGATGGTTACCTTTACATAATGGCCAGAACAGATGATGTAATTAACGTTGCGGGTCATAGATTATCAACAGGGGCTATGGAAGAAGCTTTAGCAAATCATTCAGATGTGGCCGAATGTGCTGTAATAGGTGTTTCCGATCAACTTAAAGGACAAGTTCCTTTAGGTTTTTTATGCCTTACAAATGGCGTAAATCGTCCCCATAAAGAAATTGTAGATGAGTGCATTCAGTTGGTAAGAGACCAAATAGGACCTGTTGCATCATTTAAATTAGCTACAGTAGTCGCCCGATTGCCAAAAACGCGATCAGGAAAAATTTTACGCGCTACAATGGTAAAAATTGCAGACAACCAAGAATTTAAAATGCCAGCAACAATTGACGACCCAACTATTTTAGATGAAATAAAAGAAGCTCTTATAGCGCTTGGTTATGCAAATTAGAGTGTTCGTTTAATTTCTTTAACTAAATTGCTCGGAAATTAGCCTCTCTTCCAACCCATGGCCAGGATCAAAAAGTATGTTGTGTTGAATATAATCAGCGCTACTAATAATAACCCGAACGACATTTTTAAAGCTTCGACTATCAGCGTCAGCCATGACTGGTCTTTTTTCTGGTTCTAAAACTTCTACTTCAACTGTAGATTTTTTTGGCAGTAATGCACCCCGCCATCTGCGAGGGCGAAAAGCATTTAGTGCTGTAAGTGCTAAGACATCTGAACCTATTGGTAAGATTGGACCATGCGCAGAGTAGTTATAAGCTGTACTTCCAGCAGGTGTTGACAATAAAACCCCATCACTCACTAGCTCCGACATTCGGATCTTTCCATCCACTGAAATTGATAGGCGAGCCGCCTGAGGACCAGCACGTAATAAGCTAACCTCATTTATAGCTAAGGCACTCTTTACACTGCCATCTGCAGCTACCGCCTCCATCTTGAGCGGGTTCAAGTTCTCTTCAATCGATTTATCTAATCGCTCAAGCAGCTTTTTTTCATCATAGGCATTCATGAGAAACCCAACAGTGCCTCGGTTCATACCATAAACTGGAGCCGATAAATCTTGAGTTCTGTGAAGCGTTTGCAACATGAAACCATCCCCCCCAAGAGCGACGATTACATCTGCATCTTCAATGGCACAATTGCCATATAATTTGGAAAGTCGACCCAATGCTTCAGAAGCGATTTTTGTGTCACTGGATGTAAAAGAAATTTTTTGGCCCATTTGACTTAATCTTTTTCAATTCCATTTATACGTTTAAAGAAGCATAAGTTTGCAAAAAGTACCAGTGATGACGCACTATTTTCGCCCACTATTGTGTTTTTAGGCTTTTTTACTGGCGCCGTTTGATGTACGTGACCGCATCGCAAGCTTTCGAGTCGGGAGAAATTCTATGTTAGACCAACTAAACAACAATGGTGGTTTTTTTACTGAAACCTTAGCAGAACGTGATTCAGAGTTATTCGCATCAATCGCTTCTGAACTGGGGCGCCAACGTGATGAAATTGAATTGATTGCCTCTGAAAATATAGTGTCAGCTGCTGTTATGGAAGCTCAGGGCAGCGCATTAACAAACAAATATGCGGAGGGCTATCCTGGACGCAGATATTATGGTGGGTGTCAGTATGTTGATGTTGCGGAAAACTTAGCCATAGAACGTGCCTGCAAGCTATTCAACTGCGATTTTGCAAACGTTCAACCTAACTCTGGAAGCCAAGCTAACCAAGGTGTTTTTACAGCGTTAGTTCAACCAGGTGATACTATTCTAGGCATGTCTTTAGACGCCGGAGGGCATCTAACTCACGGTGCCAAGCCAAATCAATCTGGAAAGTGGTTTAATGCCGTTCAATATGGCGTAAGGAAGCAAGATAATTTAATCGACTATGAGCAAATTGCTGATTTGGCAAATGAACATAGACCTAAATTGATCATCGCGGGCGGTTCAGCGATCCCAAGGATAATTGATTTTGAGAAAATTCGAAGTATCGCTGATAGTGTTGGAGCTTATGTTTTGGCCGATGTTGCGCACTTTGCCGGGCTTATAGCTGCTGGGGAGTATCCATCTCCATTTCCGCATTGTCATGTTGCGACAACGACAACACACAAGACCCTCCGCGGGCCAAGGGGAGGTATGATTCTTACCAACGACGCAGACTTAGCTAAAAAGTTTAATTCGGCTATTTTTCCGGGTATCCAAGGTGGTCCACTGATGCATGTGATAGCCGCCAAGGCAGTTGCCTTCGGAGAGGCACTGAGGCCTGATTTTAAACATTACATCAAGCAAGTAATCAAAAACGCACAAGCCTTGTCAGATGAATTGATCAAAGGTGGTTTAGATACTGTTACCCACGGAACTGACACACATGTTTTATTGGTGGATCTGAGACCCAAAGGAGTTAAAGGTAACGCAACTGAAAAGGCGCTTGAGCGGGCTCACATCACATGCAACAAAAATGGTGTGCCATTTGACCCTGAAAAACCAGCAGTCACATCTGGGATTAGGTTGGGTTCACCAGCTGGAACAACGCGTGGTTTTGATGAGAATGATTTTCGACAGATTGGGCGATGGATCATTGAGGTTGTTGATGGTTTGGCTGCGAACGGCGAAGAAGGGAATTCTGCTGTTGAGGAGAAAGTTAAATCTGAGGTTGCAACTCTTTGCGCCAAATATCCTCTTTATCCAAACCTTTAAACTTTGACTTGGGGACGTAAATGTCCCCTTTTCTTTATCATCTATCGATATTTCTCTCTTTCAGACCCTACTATATCAGATAGGTTTGATTTGTGTTGCTTTGACAACATTTCGCTTATTCCTTTGTTTATTTTTGTCACTAACCCCATGCCATTATAAACTAGGCCGGTGTAGAGCTGCACTGCAGAAGCACCGGCTAGTAGTTTTACATATGCATCCTCAGCAGAAGCAATGCCACCGACACCTATTAATGGGACTTTTTTGTCCAGGCGTGCCGATAAATTTGCAAGCACCCATGTAGATTTGGAAAATAGCGGTCTGCCAGATAATCCTCCATGTTTATTTTTTACATCACTTTGTAGTCCTTGATGATCTACAGTTGTGTTTGTTGCGACAATTGCATCAATTTGCATTTTCAAAGCAATTTCAGAAATATCATCAATTTGATTTAAGGTTAGATCTGGAGAAATTTTTAAAAAAACAGGCACCTTATTTTCTAAATTTTCACGGGAGGTCATAACTTCATCAAGTAGATCATTTAAGGAATTTTTTTCCTGAAGATTTCTTAAATTTTCCGTGTTTGGACTGCTTACATTAACTGTTGCAAAATCAACAAAAGGCGCACAGCACTGCAAAACTTTGACATAGTCTTTTATTCTATCATCACTATTTTTATTTGCCCCCAAGTTTACTCCAACAATTCCTTTTGTCGAACGCCTTGCAAGCCTCTCAGATACAATATCCATTCCTAAATTATTAAAACCAAATCTATTTATAACCGCCTGATCTTTCGACAATCGGAATAACCTCGGCTTGGGATTGCCGGGTTGGCCTTTGGGCGTAACTGCGCCTACTTCAATAAAGCCAAACCCACATTTTAGCAACGGATCAACTGCCTCTGCATTTTTATCAAAGCCAGCCGCTAAACCTACTGGACTATCAAGCTCCAAACCACAAATTGACGTTTTTAAATTTTCAAAAACACTTGTCTTGGGTTTTGGAATCAAACCTAAATTGAGAGCTTTAATAGCTACATTGTGGGCAAATTCAGGGTTTGATAATCTTAATAGCTTTAAACCGGAACTTTCAAAAATGCTCATGAAATAATATCCGGAAACTTATGCAGGCCATCTATCTTAGGAAGATCATAACGGGCTTCAATATCTTTCAACGACAATTCGCGATAAAGATGAGGAAAAAGTTCACCTCCCCTTGAAATTTCCCACTTTAAATCCGGTTTTAAATTATCTGCATTACAAGAAAGAAGTATCAAATCCTTATCAGCCTTAAAATGCTTTGCAGCTGTTTCTTTTACTTGGCTAGCCTTAGAGAAATGAATAAAACCGTCCATTACATCTATGGGGGCGCCATTAGTTTTACCCTGCGCTTCAAATTGCTGCCACTCTTCTATTCTGAAAAGCTTAAAAATAAACATGATTGCCAAATGACTAAATTTAAGAAAAAGGTCAAGTTGTCTACCAATAACTACTTTCAAAACATTTAGTAAATTCTATATTGATTTTTCTAAATTTGGATACTTTATTCCCAAAGTTATTCCACGGACGATAAATGAAATTAATAACGCCATCCAAAGACCAGTATTTTCAAAATTTGGAACCAAGATTACTAGAGATAAGATATAAGCTATTAGGCTGATAGCCATCATATTTCGCATATCTTTTGTTCGAGTTGCACCTATAAAAATACCATCCAACATCCAGGCTGATATCCCAAAGATTGGGACTAACACTACAAAATTGAGATAGCTTTTGGCCTGTAGTCTTACATCGTCTGCTGTTGTCATTAAGTCAATTAATCCAGGCCCAAGCAGAAAAAATACAATCGCCATTATCAAACATAAAACTGAGGCAAGTCTAGCGGAAGTCACCACACTAATGCGAAGTTTAGAACGATTTCTTTGACCTATGGCCTGTCCAACTAGAGTTTCAGCAGCGAAGGCAAAGCCATCTAATCCATGTGCAGTAATATGAAGGAATTGCAATAGTACTTGGTTAGCAGCCAATTTAGCATCTCCAAAATTTCCACCAAATAACAAAAAAGAAACAAATATTGCTTCCAACATTATTGAGCGAAGAAGAATATCAAAATTGATCAGGAGCATATTTTTAAGCCGCGCGGAGTCAAAAATAGTTTTAAACTTTGGCCATGATTGATCCTTGAAAAGGTCAAAACAGAGAAACAAGCCCACAACTAATGCTGAAACTTCTGCTATTGCCGTTGCTATCGCCACGCCTTCTATTCCCCAATTCAAGCCCAAAACGAACCAAACATCCAAAATGACATTTACTCCGTTCATAAAAAACTGAAGAATAAGAACGCTTTTGGTTCGCTCTAAAGCTATCAACCAACCTATAACCCCATATAAAGCGATTGCAGCTGGCGCACTCCATACTCTGATTAAAAAGTATTTTTCTGCTAATTCCTCAACTTCATTGGAAGCGGGAGATACCCAAAACCCTAGTTCAATCAATGGTTTTCGTAATAAAAATATAACTAAACCAGCACAAAACCCCAAAAATATTGCCCTTAAAAGATATGCACGCACTTCATTTTCATCGCGAGCGCCTAGTGCTTGAGCTACCAGCCCAGTTGTTCCCATTCTTAAAAAGCCAAAAATCCAGTAAAAAGCAGTTATAATAATTGCTCCGACACCTACAGCAGCTACTGGAGCAGCTTTGCCTAGTTGACCGATTACTGCTGTATCCACTGCTCCTAATATTGGGACCGTAATGTTTGATAAGACGATTGGTACTGCAATCGCCAAAACCCTACGATTATTTATCACCTGTGCCATTTGGGTTTATTTTAGTTTGGTTGGGGCATCAAAAAATGCCCTGTCCCTTGGGCGAACAATCTATCTCGATTATCCTGCCATGCCTCAACATGTACGGACGCATAACGCCTTCCCACTCTATTAACTTTAGCACGTGCATAAGAGTCTCTAGGGAGACCACTTCTCAAATAATCAACAGAAAAATCTATAGTCTTTGGAAGAGATAATATTTCTAAATCTATCAAATAATCAGCTTTTAGTTTAGGGTTTTCAATTTCCCGCCAGATTTGCATCCAACTTAGTTCAATAATCGCACTTATTTCCAAAAAAGCTGCGATAGAACCCCCATGTAATGCTGGAAGATTAGGATTGCCGACTAAGTCGTTCTTGAAAGGTAAAATAGCTGTAATCTCGTCTCCTCTTCTATCAAATTCCACACCAAGAAAGGATATGTAAGGTATACTTTTAATTAACTTAGACAGTGCTTTATTTCTTCTCTTTTTGATTACAGCTACAGGCTCTGGAGATTTAATTCCCATGGTTTAAGCGCCTGTCACAAATGCACCCGCTGCCATGGCAACGGGTTTTTCTTCGTTTTCATCCAAAGCAACGGCCCTCACAAATGCAACATTTTTTGTCAAATTATAGCAAGTAGCTACCGCTTTTATTTTCTGTTTTGGTGTTGCGGGCCGCATGTAATCAATTCTCAAATCTATAGTTGCAGTTGGACCTTTTTGATCTGGGTGTGACATTGCCGCTGCACCACAACATGTGTCTAAAAGAGAGAAAACAGCACCTCCATGAATTACTTCCGTCTTTGGATCACCTATTAATTTTTTATCGTAAGGCATACTCATCCCAACTTCACCATCCCCGATAAAGTCTATCTTCATGCCCAAACTTATAGAATGTGGAAGAACAGCAAAGAAATCTTCGACTGCTTTTTTTTTCTTTTCTAGCATTTTATTTTCAAAAGTTATTTAACTAACTCACCTTATAAGTAATTTAAGCAAACTGACCAGTTGCTTTAGTATAAGATATAACTATTTTAGAGCTAAAGGAACGGGATATATGGCTGATATTCGACTTACATTTAAAGAAATGTGTGCGAAGTTCGAGGTTACTCCGAGAACGCTTAGATACTATGAATATATCGAGCTTTTATCCCCTGAACGACAAGGACGCTCACGTTTCTATGGAGCGCGTGAATGTGCGCGAATGACATTGATATTACGCGGACGAAAATTTGGATTTCAACTCGAAGAGTTGCGCCAGTGGCTATTAATTTACGACCAGGAGGGAACAGAGGCTCAAATGGAAGTATTCTTGGGGATGGCAGATCGTAAGCTAACAGAGCTAAAAGAACAACAAATACAGTTAGCTGAAACACTAGATGAACTAGAAAAACTGCGCCAAACAACTCACCAAATGCTGAATAAAAACAAATGACGTAAAGTTCCTTTACGTCAACGTTAA
Organism: Marinovum sp.; assembly: GCA_002691045.1. Lineage (GTDB taxonomy): Bacteria > Pseudomonadota > Alphaproteobacteria > Rhodobacterales > Rhodobacteraceae > Salinivivens. Next base: position 59,635 of record NZGN01000079.1, on the reverse strand, counting down.
CTTTTATAAATCAAATTGGTAAAACTTTTCTTAACCTGTAATCAGGAGGTAAGTTTTGACCCAAGAATTTTGGACTATTCGAGAAATGTGTGATCAATTTGATGTCACACCAAGGACTTTGCGCTTCTATGAATCAAAAGAGCTTCTCTTCCCGAAGCGCCAAGGCCAAAAGAGATTATTTTCAAAAAAATGCAGAGGACGATTAAAGCTTATTCTAAGAGGAAAAAGATTTGGCTTTTCACTCGAAGACATACGTCAATTATTAGAATTGTACGATATGGGTGACCAGCAACAAACACAGCTTTTACGCACATACGAATTAGCTACAGATAAACTTACAGACCTGAAAAATCAGCGTGACGAAATAGAGGAAACCATCAAAGAACTACAGCAACAAATACAATGGGGTAAAGAGCTTATCAGTTCGATGGGTTTAGTAGAAAGAACATAATAGGGTGAAGTAATGTCAGAGTATAGAGCGCCGCTTCAAGACATGGAATTTATTTTGAACAATGTTTTAGAAGTGCAAAATTCAAAAATCCCAGGATATAAAGATCTAGATAATGAATTTCTGGTTAGTATTTTAAAAGAAGCAGGTAAAATTTGTTCTGATGTTCTGTTTCCTTTAAATCATATTGGAGATAGTGAAGGCTGCGTATTAGAGAACGGAGTGGTAAGAACTCCAAGTGGCTTTAAAGAAGCTTTTAACAAAATCCGAGAAGACGGATGGACAACTATTGATTGCGATACAGAATATGGAGGACAAGGCCTTCCATATATTTTGGGTACTGCTGTCGGCGAAATGATAGCATCTTCTAATATGGCCTTTGGGATGTATCATGGACTTACTCATGGTGCATATTCAGCGATCCATAGCCACGGCACAGATCAACAAAAATCAGAATATTTACCCAAATTAGTAACCTGTGAGTGGACTGGGACAATGAACCTCACCGAACCTCACTGCGGCACTGACTTGGGTTTAATGCGAACAAAAGCTGTACCGCAGGGTGATGGAACTTTTAAAATCACTGGTCAAAAAATATTTATATCGGCCGGAGATCATGATTTATCTGAAAATATAATTCATTTGGTGTTGGCTAAAATACCTGGCGGTCCTGAAGGTGTAAAAGGCATTTCTATGTTTATTGTGCCGAAAATTTTGGTCAACGAAGATGGGACATTAGGGGAACGTAATTCTTTATCTGTTGGGAAGATAGAAGATAAGATGGGTATCCATGGAAATTCTACTTGTGTGATGAATTATGATGAAGCGACAGGTTTTTTAATTGGAGCTGAACACAAGGGAATGCAGGCTATGTTCACAATGATGAATGAAGCTAGGCTGGGTGTCGGCTTGCAGGGATACTCACAGGCTGAAGTGGCTTTTCAAAATGCTGCTACTTATTCCAAAGAGCGCCTTCAAGGAAAAAATCTTTTCGGTAAGACTAATAAAGAAACTCCAGCAGATCCAATAATTGTTCACCCAGATATTAGAAGAAGCCTGATGGATCAAAAAAGTTTTGTCGAAGGGGCTCGCGCTTTTACCTACTGGGGTGCTCAATTAATAGACGCGGCTTCACGTTCGGATGATCAGTCTGCTAACGGATTAATAAGTTTGCTCACACCAGTTATTAAAGGTTTTTTGACAGATAAAGGCTTTGAAATGACTGTACAGGCACAGCAAATTTTTGGTGGGCATGGCTATATTGAAGAATGGGGTATGTCACAATACGTCCGCGACGCCCGGATTGCTATGATTTATGAGGGTGCGAACGGAATACAAGCTTTAGATTTAGTTGGAAGAAAACTACCTCAAGATAATGGAAAATATATTTTAGAATTCCTTGGACTTATTTCTAAATTTATCAAAGAAAATAAAGAATTAGATTCAGGTTTTCAAACGGAATTTCTTGACCCTCTTTCACAAGCTGTTTCCGATTTGCAATCTGCCGGAGAATACTTTTTGAGAAGCAGTCAAAAAAACCCATTAAATGTTTTAGCAGGTTCAAGTGATTTCATGCACCTGTTTGGTCATGTGTGTTTAGGCTTCATGTGGGCAAGAATGGCTAAATCAGCACTTAACTGTCTGTCATCTGATTTGGATGACGCAGCGTTTTATGAGACAAAACTGAAAACAGGTAGATATTACATGAACAGGCATCTGCCGACAACTTCACTACACCTAACCCGCATCAAATCTGGAGCAGAGTGCGTCATGGCCCTTGAGCCAGAGGCCTTTTAATTCGAGGATATTGAGATGAGCTTATCGAACTGGATGACTGAAGAACATCAAATGCTGGAGTCTATGACATCAAAATTTATCGCCGAGGAGTGGAGCCCACAATTCGAGCGGTGGAGAAAGCAAGGTGAAATGGACCGTTCAACATGGCAGCAGGCAGCTGAACTCGGTTTGCTATGTCCATCAATTCCTGAAGAATATGGCGGTGTTGGTGGGGATTTTGGCCATGAGGCTGTAATTTTAATGGCTGCCAGCCGCGCAAATCTTGCCAGTTGGGGGCATGGAATTCATTCTGGCATTGTTGCTCACTATGTTCTTGCTTATGGAACAAGCGATCAAAAAAAACGATGGTTACCTAAGATGGTAAGCGGAGAATTAGTTGGCGCTTTAGCAATGACTGAGCCATCAGGGGGATCTGATGTACAATCTATAAAAACGCGCGCACTAAAAGAAGGAAATTCTTACAGATTAAATGGCCAGAAAACTTTCATAACCAATGGCCAACATGCGAATTTGGTAATTGTTGCTGCTAAAACAAATCCAGCAGAAAAATCAAAAGGAACGTCTTTAGTTGTTGTTGAAACCGATAACGCAGAAGGTTTTTCTAGAGGGCGGAACTTAGAAAAAATTGGTACACATGCTAATGATACATCCGAGCTATTTTTCGAAAATGTAGAAGTACCTCCAGAGAATATTTTAGGAGGCGAAGAAGGGCAAGGATTCTATCAAATGATGGCTCAACTTCCGCAAGAAAGACTAATAATTGGATGTGGCGCAGTTGGCGCGATGGAAGGCGCAGTAGAACGAACAATAGAATATTGCAACGAGAGGGAAGCCTTTGGCGGTCCGATTATGCAATTCCAAAATACACGTTTCAAGCTAGCTGAATGTCAAACTAAGGCCACCGTAGCTCGCGCATTTTTGGATAATTGTATCGAAGAACATTTGCTTGGAAAGCTTACGGTAGAAAAAGCAGCTATGGCTAAATACTGGCTTTCTGATACGCAAGGTGAAGTTTTAGATGAATGTCTCCAATTGCATGGTGGTTATGGCTATATGCAAGAATATGACATAGCAGAGATGTGGACCGACGCACGGGTTCAACGTATCTACGGAGGTACAAATGAAGTCATGAAAGAGTTAATCTCGAGGAAATTTAGTAAAGCAAGATTTTAAGCTAGGAATATTATGAAATTATATTGTTTTGGAGAAAGTGGTCATTCATATAAAGCTGCACTTGCACTGCAACTAGCAGAAATAGATTGGACACCAATATTTGTTGATTTTTTCAATGGGGAAACCCGGAGTGACCAGTATCGAAATCAGGTCAACGAAATGGGCGAAGCGCCCGTTTTGGTAGATGGAGATATAAAATTAACCCAATCAGGGGTAATACAGAATTACCTTTATAATAAAACAGGAAAACATGGCGGTAAAGACGATGCAGAAAAATTAGAAATTCTTCGGTGGATTTTGTGGGATAACCACAAGTTATCTTCTTTTGCAGGTAATACGAGATTTTTAATGAATTTTTTTCCTAAAGATAAACGCCCCCAAACAGTTATTGATTTTAACCTAGCGCGTTTGAAGAGCTCATATGGAATTCTTGAGAACGCATTAACTGATAAAGATTTTCTCGTCGGAAATAACATCAGTCATGCAGATATGACATGTTGTGCCTATCTGTATTATCCAGAACCATTTGGCTTTGAACGAGATGATTGGCCCAATATAGATAGATGGCTTGGAAATATATCGACGATACCTGGTTGGCAGCACCCCTATGATTTAATGCCAGGAAATCCATCTGAACGAGCTTGAGGGAAGAAAATGAAAGAAGTTTATATTTATGACTCAATCCGAACACCACGCGGTAAAGGCCGCAAAGACGGTGCTTTGCATGAGGTTAGCGCTCTTAATCTTTCTGTTACTGCGATAGATGCAATCGCATCTCGCAATGGATTGGAAGGGCACGCAATAGAAGATGTAATATGGGGAAATGTAACCCAAGTCGGGGAACAGGGAGCATGCTTAGCAAGAACTGCGGTTTTGGCATCTAATCTAGATGAATCCATCCCCGGACTTTCTATAAATAGATTTTGCGCGTCTGGCTTGGAGTCGGTAAACCTAGCTGCCAATCAGATAGCTGGAGGTTCAGGTGATGGCTACATAGCAGGCGGAGTAGAAAGCATGAGCCGAACTCCTATGATGAGCGACGGTGGAGCTGTTGGAGTTGACCCATCATTCACATTTGATAATTACTTTGTTCCTCAAGGAATTGGTGCTGATATAATTGCCACGCAATATGGGTTCGACCGTGACTCAGTCGATGAATATGCAGTAGAAAGCCAAAAACGCGCCAAATCGGCGTGGGAAAAAGATTATTTCTCAAATTCAGTTGTTCCTGTACGGGATGTTAATGGCTTGATGATTTTGGACAAAGACGAGTACATGAGACCAGGTACTGACATGCAAAAGTTAGGTGCACTTAAACCAGCATTCAAAGAGCAAGGTGAATTAATGCCTGGTTTCGACAAAGTAGCAATAATGAAATATCCACACCTAGAAAAAATAAATCACGTCCATCATGCAGGAAACAGCTCTGGAATTGTCGACGGATCAGCAGCAATTTTACTTGGAAATCGAAAGTTTGGGGAAAAGTGGGGCCTAAAACCTAGAGCAAAAATTAAAGGTACAGCTAAAATAGGAACGGATCCAACAATCATGCTTACTGGACCTCTGAATGCGACAGAGAAAGTTCTTGCCGAAACTAAATTGAAAATAAACGACATTGATCTTTTTGAAGTGAACGAAGCCTTTGCCTCGGTCGTTCTTTTATTTTTGCAGGCATTTGATGCTGACGTCACAAAAGTAAACCCAAATGGAGGAGCAATAGCCATGGGTCACCCTCTCGGCGCAACAGGGACAATGATACTGGGAACATTGCTGGATGAACTTGAAAGAACTGACAAAGAGCTTGGCCTTGCCACTCTCTGCGTTGCCTCTGGAATGGGCGCTGCAACCGTAATTGAGAGGGTATAAGGAAGTTAAAAATGAATTCTGACTTTTCAATCAGTGTTGATGATCAAGCAATCGCAACAATAACTTGGGATTGCGAAAATAAATCAATGAATGTTCTTAGTTTTGAGGCTCTCGAAACATTAGAAAAATTAATTGATCAAGTTATTAATGATGAGCAAATAATTGCTGGAATAATAACTAGCGGAAAAAGAGATTTTGCTGCTGGAATGGATTTGAATGTTCTAGCACAGCTGAAGCAAAGTGCAGGAGAAAATCCAGCTGAAGGAGTGTTTAACGGTGTAATGAAAATGCACTCAGTTTTAAGAAAAATTGAATTAGCCGGCATGGATCCAAAGACCAAAAAAGGCGGGAAACCTATCGTATCGGTACTACCTGGAACAGCCTTAGGCATTGGTTTGGAAATTCCTTTATCTACTCATAGGGTTTTTTCAGCAAATAATCCAAAAGCAAAAATTGGATTACCTGAAATTCTTGTAGGTCTATTCCCCGGAGCTGGTGGAACAACTAGATTAGTAAGAAAACTTGGAGCAATGGCTGCTTCTACTTATTTGTTAGAAGGTAAAACCGTCGCACCTGATAAAGCACTGGCAGCAGGAATTATTGATCAGGTTGACGATGATCCGATAAAAGCAGCGCGTCAGTGGGTCCTTAATGCTTCGGAAGGTGATTTAATTAAACCTTGGGATCAAAAAGGATATAAAATTCCTGGTGGAACACCTTATACTCCAAATGGCTTTATGACTTTTGTTGGGGCGTCAGCAATGATCAATGGGAAAACGCAAGGAGCATTCCCTGCCGCAAAAGCATTATTAAGTGCTGTATATGAAGGCGCTCTAGTACCTTTTGATTTAGCGCTGAAAGTAGAGGCAAGGTGGTTTACAAATGTGATAATGAATCCATCGTCTTCGGCGATGATTAGAAGTTTATTTATCAATAAATCAGCCCTGGAAAAAGGGGCTGTGAGGCCAAAAGATATTAGTGATCAATCTGTTAAGAAACTCGGAGTTCTAGGAGCTGGAATGATGGGAGCAGGGATCGCTTTAGTTTCCGCTCAAGCAGGTATTGAAGTTGTATTGATAGATCAAACAAAAGAGGCTGCCGATAGAGGAAAAAACTTTGCTGAGAAGCATTTAGATAAAGGTATAAAATTAGGAAAAACTACTCAGGAACAAAAAGAAAGTGTCTTATCAAATATTTCACCAACCAATGATTTAAATTTACTGTCGGACGTTGATTTAATTGTAGAAGCAGTTTTTGAAGATCCAAAAATTAAGGCTGAGATAACTCAAGAAGTAGAAGGTATAATTCCTAAACACTGCATTTTTGCATCCAACACTTCTACGTTGCCAATAACAGATTTGGCCAAAGCCTCTTCTAGGCCCGATCAATTTATAGGGATCCACTTTTTCAGCCCTGTTGAGAAAATGCGCTTAGTGGAAATCATTCGAGGTAAAGAAACAGATAATACAGCCGTCGCAAAAGCGTTAGATTTTGTAAGGCAAATTAAGAAAACACCTATTGTTGTGAACGATGCTAGGTTTTTTTATGCAAACAGATGTATCATCCCATATATCAATGAAGGGATTAGAATGGTCGCCGAGGGTATCCCACCTGCTATGATCAATAATGCGGCGCAGATGCTTGGTTTTCCTGTAGGGCCTATTCAACTTGTCGATGAAACTTCAATTGATCTTGGTGCCAAAATAGCTAGAGCCACAAAAGCCGCAATGGGCAAGGACTATCCAGACGACGCTGTAGATGAAGTTATATTCTGGATGGAAGAAAATGGTAGACTAGGTCGAAAATCAAAGGCGGGTTTTTTTGATTATGACGAGAACGGAAAACGAACTGGTTACTGGCAAGGTTTGAAAGAAAAATACCCTTATTCAAAAAAACAACCAAGACTCCAAGATGTTCAACATCGCCTGATGTTTGTTCAAGTTCTTGAGGCCGTTCGAGCGTTAGAAGAAGGCGTTTTGATGGATATACGCGAGGGTGATGTCGGGGCAATTTTAGGTTGGGGATTTGCACCTTGGTCTGGAGGTCCTTTGAGTTGGTTAGACATTCTCGGAACCGCTTATGCTACAGAAAGATGTAAGGAACTTTCCTCTGAATATGGGAATAGGTTCAAGCCCCCCGCTCTACTCTTGGAGATGAGCAGAACAGGTGAGGAATTTTATACTCGGTTTGGACACAGTTAACTTTTTGAAAACCTTTGGTAAGCCATCAACAACCAAAATTGTCAAATTCAAAACTTCAGCAGATATAATCTTTGTTGATTAAGGTCGAAGGACTTCACATTATATTTGAATTCAGATTAGTATTTAGTTGTAAAGAATTTAAACACGGAGATTTTCATGGGCTGGATGTCTGATGAGTCAGGACTTGAAAAAAATGAAGCGAATTACGCACCCCTTACGCCATTGTCGCACCTAAGACGAGCTTCAACTGTATTTTCAGATAGAACTGCCGTAATTTATGGCTCTCACCGAAAAAATTACTATGAGTACTATCAGCGCTGTTCCCAACTTGCTAGCGCGCTGGAAAAAATTGGAATTAAGCCTGGTGACGTTGTAGCAACTGTTTTACCAAATATACCAGCTCAAGCTGAAGCGCATTTTGGTGTTCCGGCATGTGGAGCGGTTTTAAATACCATTAATACGCGCTTAGATTTAAACACAATTACATATATTTTTGAACATGGCGGAGCCAAATTGGTTTTTGCAGATACACAATTTTTATCGGTTGTAGAAGATGCAATCGCAAAGCTAGAAGGCCCGAAGCCAACTTTAATCGAAGTACCTGATGAATTTGCAGGCTTTCCAGCAACAGGAAAGTATGAGACATATGAAAGTTTTTTAAAAAATGGCAATGTGAATTTTGATTGGATTATGCCCCAAGACGAGTGGGAAAGTTTAGCTCTTAATTATACATCTGGCACCACAGGAAAGCCTAAAGGTGTAGTTTATCATCACAGGGGAGCATATTTGATGACGATGGGTACCATCGTTAGCTGGCGGATGACGTTAAACCCTGTATTTATGGCGATAGTTCCACTTTTTCATTGCAATGGGTGGAACCATACATGGATGATGCCAGTGCTAGGCGGATCTCTCGTTTGTTGTAGAGATATTACGTCTCAAGCGATCTATGACGCAATAGCTGATGAAGGCGTTCAATACTTTGGCGGAGCGCCTATTGTTTTAAATATGATAGTAAACACAAAGGACTCCGATCGTCGTAAATTTGACCACACAGTGGAGGTTTTTACCGCTGGAGCACCACCAGCACCTGCCACTTTACTGAAGATAGAAAAATTAGGTTTTAATGTTACTCAGGTTTACGGCCTAACAGAAACTTATGGCCATGTTACAGAGTGTTATTGGGAAAACCAAAAGTGGTCCAAACTAGAAGGAGAGCAGCGCGCTGCAATCAAAGCTAGACAAGGAGTAGCCTTTCCCATGATGGAACATATCACAGTCATGGATCAGTCAATGTCGGAAGTCCCCAAAGACGGTAAAACACAAGGGGAAATCATGATACGCGGAAATTCAGTAATGAAAGGGTATTTTAAAAACAAGGAAGCAACTAAGGAAGCATTTGAAGGAGGTTATTTTCATTCAGGCGATATTGCTGTCCATCACTCTGATAGTTACATCCAAATTGCTGATCGTGCGAAAGATATTATTATTTCTGGAGGTGAAAATGTAAGCTCAGTAGAAGTTGAGGGATGCCTGATGGCTCATCCTGCGGTTTCATTATGTGCTGTCGTCGCTAAACCAGATGAAAAATGGGGCGAAGTTCCCTGCGCTTTTATAGAATTATTAGATGGAGCGAATGCCACCGAAGAAGAATTAATAGCCTTCGCTAGAGAGAAGTTGGCCGGTTTTAAAACACCAAAGAAAATAATCTTCCAAGAGCTACCCAAAACGAGCACTGGTAAAATCCAGAAATTTGAACTGCGCAAATCATTTGGATAATTTATTGCTCAAAACTTCCCAAAATCAAATTATTTGATGACAGCACTGGACAAATATCAACGGATCGAAGCGTTGGGGCTATGGCGAGCTGATAATATTTCACAGAGAAAAGATGTCCTTATTTCAATTGGTAAAACAACTCTTTTAATTAGTGATATGCAAGAACAGCCACTAGCACATTGGTCACTTGCTGCTATAGAAAGAGCAAATCCCGGAAACTTCCCAGCAATCTATCACCCAGGTGGAGATCATGAAGAAAGCTTAGAGCTGAATTACTCTGAAAGAGAAATGATCGAAGCCATAGAAAAGTTGCGAACTGTTATAGCGCGCAGACGTCCTCATCCTGGAAGGTTACGCACAGGAATATTTTTAGGCATTTTTTCAGTTGTTTTGTTAACTTTAGTATTTTGGATGCCCCAGGCTATTAGAAATTATACTGCGGAAATCTTACCCGAAGTTAAGCATGTAGAGATAGGAAATAATCTTTTCGAACATATGAAGAGAGTTACTGGTCCAGCCTGTGAGGCTGATTTTTCAAAAACCTCTCTTAAATTACTAAGTGAGAGGTTATTTGATGGAAAAAATGTAATTTTTATTGTCCCAGATGGAATAAAAATGACAATAAATCTACCTGGTAATATATTACTAGCTAACCGCAATCTGGTCGAAGACTTTGAAGACCCAGACGTTCTCGCAGGGTACCTAATCGCAGAAAAAATTAGATCAAAAACTTTTGACCCAATTGAGGAAATGCTCCAAAATATAAGTTTAATCAGTACATTTAGGCTTCTTACAACCGGGTTGGTCAAAAAGGAAACTTTGATGGACTACGCTGACTATCTTGTGACTAAGCCTCAGCAAACAATACAATCAGCAGAGATGATTAGAATATTTCATGAAAAACAATTGAGCCTTATACCTTATGCCGAAGCTATCGATATTACCGGAGAAGGATCACTTGATTTAATTGAAGCGGAAGAAATTAGAACATCACCAGTAAAAACAAGTCTGCCTGATGCAAACTGGGTATCTCTACAAAATATATGTGGTGGCTAGTCCAACAATAAGTTTAAAAATATCCTAAGTAAATCTATTTTGTACCGTACATTCGATCACCAGCATCACCCAAACCTGGAACTATATAACCATTCGAATTTAAATGGCTATCCACAGCAGCAGTTACAATTGGAACATCAGGATGTGCTTCCTCCATTCGTTTAATACCCTCGGGAGCTGCTAATAGGCAAAGAAACCTAATATTTTTTGCACCTGATTTTTTAAGTAAATCTATAGCCGCAGCGGATGAATTACCTGTTGCTAACATCGGATCAACTGCAATTACCATTCGGTTTTCTAATCCATGAGGTACTTTATAGTAATACTGTACGGGCTGAAGAGTCTCTTCATCTCTATATAGACCAACAAATCCGACCCGAGCTGATGGGACCAACTCTAATACGCCATCTAAAAGCCCATTACCCGCTCGGAGGATGGAAATAAGAGCTAATTTCTTTCCATCCAATGTCGGCGCATCCATTTCCTCTAAAGGCGTCTCAATCTTTCTTTTAGTCATTGGTAAATTTCTAGTGATTTCATATGCCAAGAATTGGCTAATTTCTCGCAGAAGCTGTCTAAATTCTACCGTTGAAGTAGTCTTTTTTCTCATTAATGTCAGTTTATGTTGTACTAGGGGGTGATCAACGACAGTAAGATGCTGTACCATAATTTACCTTTCAAAATTCAATAATTAAGAATGATACTAAGGGTCTTTAATTGCAACCCCCAAGTGACTGGAAGCTAGAGCTGCAATGACATTTAAATCAATTTCAGATTGAATGAAATTAGCTTTGCCGTGCAAAAGTATTGGGACTTGTTCTCTTGTATGATCCGTGCCAGACCAAGTTGGATCATTTCCATGATCCGCAGTAATAATCAGCAAATCATCTTCTAATAAATTTTTAACTACTGATGCTATACCGTTATCGAACCATTCTAGTGCTTTGGCATATCCAAGGGGATCCCGTCGATGTCCATACAGACTGTCAAATTCAACAAAATTAGCAAATATTAAAGATCCATTGTCTGCAAAATGTGTATGTTCTTCCAATTGCTGCATAAGATCGGCATCAGAGCCTGTTACGTTGAAGTCAATGTTTCGCATTGAAAAAATATCTCCTATCTTTCCAATCGAATAAGTTTTTCTACCCGCAGCTTTAACCCAGTCAATTAAAACAGGACTTGGCGGGACCATAGCATAGTCCTTGCGATTTTTTGTTCTTCTCCACCCTTCATCTTTAGAACCCAAAAATGGTCGAGCTATAACACGCCCAATATTCAGACTGTGAATCATAGGTGATAATTTTTCACATAGCTCATAGAGTCTATCCAGTCCAAAAGCAGTTTCATGTGCTGCTATTTGGAAAACACTATCAGCAGATGTATAACAAATCGGCATTGAAGTCTCGACGTGGAACTGCCCAAATTCCTCGATTATTTGAATACCAGATGCGTGCTTATTACCAAGAATTCCGTTAACTCCAGATATTTCACAAATCGACTTTATGATCTCTCTTGGGAAAGAATTTGTTTTGTCTGTAAAATAATGCCAGTCCCATGTAACAGGCAATCCTGCGATTTCCCAATGGCCTGATGGGGTGTCTTTTCCTTTAGAAGTTTCACGACCGACTGCCCAATTTGCATTGTTTGAAACAGGCAAGTCCGGATGTTCTATCCCAACAGAATGGAAGATGGCTGAACCCAAGCCAAGAGAATTTAGTTGGGGCAACTTTAGTGGACGACCTAACTTTTCCATATATTGTGCAGTGTGCAGAACGGTATTTGACCCAAAGTCTGAAATCTCTCCATTAAAATATTTATCTGCGTCTGGCGCACCACCGATTCCAACCGAGTCCATAACAACTAGAAATACTCTTGGCATTTAGATTATCTCTTTAAGGAAAAGTGAATTAGGGCTTTTTTTAGTTGCTGAAATTATTGCTGCATCTTGAACGCTTTTAATTACCATTTGAGCAATATCTGTTCTCGACGCATGTACGCGAGCAATTATGTCACCTTGATGCAAATATGACCCTAACGGTCGAATTTGATCTAATCCCACTGAAGGATCAACTATATCGGTTTGAACACGTCTTCCACCCCCTAGAGCAACAATTGTATTGCCTAAATCATGTCCACGCCAAGCAGTTAAATAACCCGATTTCACCGAAGGAATTTCAAGTATAACGGTCGCCTCTGGCAGATATCTATCCCAGTCATCTGTAAATTTTATGGGCCCACCCAGTGACGCTATCATTCGTCCAAAGGTTTCGATTGCTTTGCCGTTTTGAATCAAATCTTCAAATTTTTTCTCAACGTGTTTTCCACCAATATTATGTTGTTTAGCTAAAAAAGTAGCTAATTTTATTGAAACTTCAGCTAACTTACTGTCTTTGGTCTGCCCGCTTAGCACTTTCATTGCCTCACGAACTTCTACAGCATTGCCCATGGCAGAAGCTAATGGTTGAGACATATCACTTATTATCGCAGAGGTTTTGCATCCAGCGTGATTACCAGTATCAACTAAAGAGTTGGCCAACGTCTCAGCGTCTTCTAAATTTGTCATAAAAGCGCCAGAGCCACACTTAACATCTAAAACTAAACCATCCAAACCAGCCGCTAATTTTTTTGATAAAATTGATGCTGTAATTAGGTCAAGACTATCAACTGTCGAAGTAACATCTCTGATACCATAAAGGCGCCGATCAGCTGGTGCTATATCGTTATTAGCACTGACAATTGCACAACCAACTTCAGAAACAAGACCCTTAAATTTATTGACGTCGATGTTCACACTAACGCCGGGTATTGCTTCCATCTTGTCCAGTGTACCCCCGGTATGACCCAACCCACGACCTGAAATCATAGGGACATAAATGCCAGATGCGGCAAGCAAGGGAGCCAATACCAAAGAAACACAATCGCCTAGACCGCCCGTGGAATGCTTATCAAGAACGGGACCATCAAGATCCCATGAAAGAATTTCTCCACTATCCCGCATAGAAAGCGTTAAATCTTTCCGACCCTGAATATCTAAACCCTTTAGACAAACAGCCATTGCAAAAGCTGCAGCCTGTGGATCAGAAACCGAACCATCGGCAAGTCCGCTACAAAATTTTTTTAAATCTGAATTTCCAGGTGTTTGACCCAATTTAACAAGGGATATTATTTCGCTCGGTTGCAATTCTTAATCCATATGATCTTTTGTGAATACTCCCGGTAATAAATCTTTCACCGTGAACTTTTCTTCATCACCAGCCAAGTTTGACAAAGTCACGATAACATCTGGATCAGCGAACTCAGCAATCTTTTGGCGGCAACCACCACAAGGAGGTACAGGCTTAGGTCCGTTAGCAATAACATATACTTCCATGATTTTACTTTCGCCAGAAGCGATCATAGCAGCAATAGCACCAGCTTCTGCACAAGTTCCTTCAGGGTAGGCCACATTCTCTACATTAACACCGCAAAAAACATTACCATTTCCAGATTTTATAGCTACTCCAACCTGAAATTTAGAATATGGCGCATAAGCGTTTTTTTGTACTTGTAAAGCTACTTCTCTTAGCATGTTATCTAATCCTGTTTAATAAGAAACACATTATGAATTAAACCAACCGGGTGCAATAATTTATATTTTTATATTATTTTGTCATTTTTTCAGTTTAGTTTTATACAGAATTAGAGTAATATTAAATATAGTTTAACGTTAAACTATATTGTGGGGATGAATGGCTAAGAACTCAAAAGACATACTGCGAAAGGCTGCTTTAGATTACCATGCACGGCCAAAACCCGGCAAATTAGAGATCAGAGCCACAAAGCCTATGGCAAACGGAAGAGACCTTGCACGAGCCTACTCTCCAGGCGTCGCTGAGGCTTCAATTGCAATTGATAATAATCCTGATGATGCTACAAAATATACCTCCCGTGCTAACTTGGTCGCTGTTGTAACAAACGGATCAGCAGTTCTTGGTTTGGGAAATATTGGCGCCTTAGCTTCCAAGCCCGTTATGGAGGGTAAAGCTGTCCTTTTTAAAAAGTTTGCCGATATTGATTGTTTTGACTTAGAGATAAACGAGACTGATCCCAAAAAACTTGCAAACATCATTTGTGCCCTCGAACCAACCTTTGGGGCTATAAATCTGGAAGATATCAAAGCACCAGATTGTTTTGAGGTTGAAAAAATTTGCCGAAGCAAAATGAAAATTCCTGTATTTCATGATGATCAACATGGAACAGCAATAGTAGTATGTGCCGCAGCAAAAAATGCACTCTTAGTGGCAAATAAACAGTTTAATGACATTAAGATAGTCTCCACCGGGGGAGGCGCTGCAGGAATTGCATGCCTGAATATGCTGGTCAAGTTGGGTGTAGAGAAAAAAAATATATGGCTATGTGATATTAATGGGGTGGTCTATGAGGGCAGAACCAATGATATGAATGCTGAAAAAGCTGCATTTGCTCAAAAAACTGATCTAAGGTCTTTAGATGAAGTAATCGAAAATGCTGATATGTTTCTAGGCTTATCAGGGCCTGATATCTTGACCTCTTCAATGATAAAGAAAATGGGCTCAAAGCCAATTATTTTCGCGTTAGCAAATCCGAGTCCAGAAGTGATGCCCGACATTGCGCGTAAAGCGTCTTCAGACGCAATCATTGCAACAGGGCGGAGCGACTTTCCCAATCAAGTAAATAATGTTCTCTGTTTTCCTTTTATTTTTCGCGGAGCATTAGACGTAGAAGCAACAGAAATTAATGATGAAATGCAACTCGCTTGCATCGATGCTATAGCAGAAATTGCCCGGACAACTACGAGCGCTGAAGCAGCAGCGGCTTATCAGGGGGAAGCACTTACTTTTGGTCCAGAATACTTAATCCCCAAGCCATTTGATCCAAGGCTATCTGTAGTCGTTTCAAGCGCTGTAGCCCAAGCAGCTATGAGAAGCGGTGTAGCAAAAAAACCAATTGCGGATCTAGAAAACTATAAAGACAAGTTGAAAGAGGGTGTTTTTAAATCTGCACTTCTAATGCGTCCAGTTTTTGAGTCAGCAAAAAAAGTTAAAAGAAGGATTGTTTTTGCCGAAGGCGAGGATGAGCGTGTACTTAGAGCTGCTCAAGCCATTTTAGAAGAAACTAGTGAACAGCCCATTCTTATTGGCCGACCATCCGTACTAGAACAGCGGTGTGAACGACTGGGTCTAGTCATAAGGCCAAACAATGATTTTGAAATAGTTAATCCCGAAGACGATCCACGTTACAGAGATTATTGGACCAGTTATCATGAAAAAATGTGCAGGCGTGGGATCACTCCTGACTTGGCGAAAGCGATAATGAGGACTAACACTACAGCAATTGCCGCAGTCATGGTCCATCGAGGGGAAGCGGATAACTTGATTTGCGGGACATTTGGCGAATACAGATGGCACCTAAAATATGTGGAACAAGTTTTGGGGGCTCCAGATTGTATTCCTCATGGAGCACTTTCGATGATGATACTCGAAGATGGTCCACTCTTTATCGCCGATACGCATATTAATACAGAACCAACTCCAGAGCAGATTACACTGTCCGTTTTAGGAGCAGCAAGGCACGTGCAAAGGTTTGGAGTAAAACCAGTCATAGCATTATGTGCTCGTTCCCAGTTTGGGAACCTTGAAGGTGGAACTGGAGAGCGAGCGAGAGCAGCTTTAAAAATCCTTAATGAGATGGACCTTGACTTTCAGTATGATGGAGAGATGAATATTGATTCAGCTTTAGATCCAGTTTTAAGGAATCGTATTCTTCCAGCCAATCGTCTTACTGGAGAGGCAAATGTTTTGATTTTTGCTCATGCAGATGCAGCTTCAGGAGTAAGAAATATTATAAAAATGAAAGCTGGAGGTCTCGAAGTTGGCCCAATATTGATGGGCATGAAAAATAAAGCGCATATTGTGACACCTTCTATAACCGCCCGTGGACTTTTAAATATGGCAGCGATCGCAGGTACGCCAGTAACCGAGTACGAGTAAAGCGGGCAATTTATGACAACTGATAAAACAAAAATCCGTAATGCTGCAACGATTATTGTTGTTCGCAATAAAAACAAAAACCCATCAGTTCTCATGGGACAAAGAGGCATTAATGCAGCCTTTATGCCGTCAAAATTTGTTTTTCCTGGTGGAGCAGTAGACGATGAAGATCTTTTAATAAATTTTGAAAATCCAATTAACGATGTCTGTAAAGCTAGACTTAAAAAAGAAAATAAAAATGGGCAATGGAGTGCTCTTGTATCAGCTGCCATTCGAGAACTTTTTGAAGAAACAGGTCAGATTATTGGTGTAAAGCGGGAATGGTTAGGGGCACCCAATAATTGGGAAGAATTTGCCAAAACCGGACATGTGCCCGATGCGTCAAAGATGCACTTTGTTTTTCGCGCAATTACTCCACCTAGAAGACCTAGACGGTTCGATGCACGCTTTTTTTTGATCGAAGCAGAAGAACTTAAAACCAACTTGGACGACTTTAGCATGGCTTCGGATGAACTATCTCATCTGCAGTGGATACCTATCAAAGATACTAAAAAATTTGACCTGCCATTTATTACACAAGTGGTCCTAGCCGAGATCACTGGTAATTTAGCAAATACCGGCTCCCCAAAACGCGTACCTTTTTTTCAGAATACAACAGAAGAAAGCCTCATTTATTATATCAATGATGGCGATGGTTAATTAAACAACTAAAATTAAACCTAATGCACTGATCCCGATTAGTAACATTCCTAATATCTCTCTGTTAAGAATTCGTTCTTTGAAAAATAGAGTGGTTATCAATAAACTGAAAATTAGCTCTATTTGGCCTACAGCTTTAACATAAGCTGCGTTTTGAAGCGTAAAAGCTGTGAACCAAAAAAATGATCCACCAAGGCTTGTTACCCCTACCCAAAACCCTTTTTTACGTTCAAGCCAAACTAACTTTATCTGTCCTGGCTCAAATAGAGCTAGCCAAATTGTCATTACAAAACTTTGCGACAAAATAACGATCAATAAGGTAAAGCCAGCGCGGAGATAGACTAAGTCTGACACCACACTCAGTGTTGCGCTTCTGTAACAAACAGCCGATATCGCAAAAAGTAATCCTGATAATAAACCATATATAGCAGATTTATTTAAAATACTAAAGTTAGAGCGATCAACTGATGAAACTTTTTTACTAAGAAAAAATACTCCTGCACCGCCTAAACAAATTAAAAACATCGAAATTGTAGAAACGCCTTCACCAATTAATATCAGACCTACAAGCGCAGTAAGAATGACTTCTGTCTTTTTGAGGGTTATACCAACTGCAAAGTTTCTAGATTTAAATACAAGTATAACACAGACGGTTGCCAATATCTGCGCAAGTCCCCCCCCCACGGCAAATAGTAAAAATTGGCTCTCTAAATCTGGAATAGAAACGTTTGTTAATAGTAAAAAAATTAAACTAAATAAAACAATCCAGGGCGCCGCAAAAATAAACCTTGAATAAGTCGCTCCTAGTGGAGAGAGGTTTCCATCAGCTAGAATTTTTTGAAGCGTAAATCTTATCGTTTGAAAAGATACTGCACATAGTGTCGCTATTATCCACAATTCTGGAGCCATAATTTTACTCGAGATAAAAAAGTTCGAACAACATTGTGCGATCCAACTATACTAAAATGGCATTGGCACTTCTTTGTGCGCGTTATCGATATCAACTAGACAATCTTCTGAAATTTCAACATCTTTTGACCCTAGTATATGCGATAATTGTGCTACATTAGTAGCTCCTATTATCGTAGAACACATAAAAGGGCGACTTGAGCACCAGGCGATAGATAAGTGAACAGGATCAATTTGATATTTAGCACCTATCTCCACATATCTATCTACTGCTGACCAAACTCTATCTGTTACCCGACCGCCAAGCTCAGGCGAAATTGATTTACGTGAACCTGCTGGAACTTTGTTATTTTGATACTTACCCGTGAGCAATCCAGCAGCGAGCGCTGAAAAGGCTAGCAAGCCAACATCTTCATTTAAACTCAATTCTGCTAAGTCTGTATCGTAGAGCCTACAAAGCAAAGAGTACTCGTTCTGAATTGTTTGCACGCGTGGTAAAGAGTTTTCTTCTGATAGCCGCAACCATTGAGCCGTTCCCCAGGCGCTTTCGTTAGATAATCCAAAGTACCTAATATTGCCTTTCTGTACCTGAGTCTCTAACACTCTCAAACATTCCAACATATTATCAATTGTTTTTTGTTTATTTTGAGAACTTGGATCATAATTCCAATTTTTTCTAAACATATATGAACCACGGTTTGGCCAATGGAATTGGTAAAGATCTATATAATCTGTCTGCAACCTCTTAAGACTATCTTCGATCGTTTTTTCAATAGTATCTCCTGAGATTGGGACGCCATTTCTGACATGTTTTAAGCCTTCCCCCGAATGTTTCGTTGCAAGAATGTAGTCAGAGCGTCGACCAGCGTTCAAGATATTCCACCTGCCAATAAACTCTTCAGTTTTTCCTATTGTTTCTTTAGAAATTGGATTTACAGGATACATTTCAGCTGTATCTATAAAATTTATTCCCGACGCGAGCGCCAAATCTAGTTGCTTATGGGCATCAATTTCATTTGTTTGAGTTCCAAATGTCATTGTGCCTAAGCATAATTCCGAAACTAATATTCCAGTTCGCCCTAAAGGTTTCTTTTTCATTATTAAATCCTTTTAACCTTAAAAGGTGTACACTCTGCCGAATAAGATTGAAAAGAATAAAATTACAAATAATTCTATTGAGAACAAAACAAGAACATATTAATTTAAAGCCATGAACTTGAGTCGCTTAGAATACAATGAAACCCATCCCGATAGTGGCATAAAACTATTACCACAGGCCTCTTTAGCTTGGAACCGTGTTCATGAATGCAAAGGTGCATCTAAAATAATTTTTGCCTTGTGGTTGGCACAAAAAGTAAAGGGGACAATACTTTGGATAAACGAAGCCCATAATCAACAAACTTTAAATCCTGATGGAATATATCCATATGTAAATCCAGCACAGTTTTTATTTGCCAATATACGTCGTAGAGAAGATATTTTATGGTGTACAGAAGAAGCAATGCGCTATGCGGCTTGCCCTTTAATTATAGTAAATATTTCCTCGTTTAATCCAGGTTTAACACCAATTCGTCGCATAAACTTAGCTGGTGGAAAAACAAAAGAAAATGTAATGGTAATCCTTTTAACATCAGACAAATATGAAGGTGTCCAAGGGGTGGAAACGCGCTGGAATATGGCACCAATACATGATGATACAAATCTAAAACGCAAATGGAGATTACAGCGTTTGAAAGCTCGTATGGTTCCACCTAAATTATGGGCGATATCCCACAGTTACAAAATAGGGTTTCAAAAAATTTGACAGAACTGACAGAATACGACCTAGGCTGTCGAATTTATGACTACCTTAAATTTAAATTAATTTAAGCAAACTCTTATGAGATTAATGATTTCATTTGCAGCCCTTTTCTTATCCGTTGTTTTATTACAAATTTCCACGGGAGGTGTAGGACCACTTGATGCCCTATCCGGATTTGCCCTAAACTTTTCCAGTACAGAAATTGGGCTTCTGGGCTCAGCTCACTTTTTTGGATTTTTTATTGGTTGTTGGTACGCCCCTAGAATTATGGGGACAGTGGGACATTCAAGGGCATTTGCTGCTTTTGCAGCGGCCGGCGCCATCGGACTAATCGCACATATGCTAATAATAAACCCTTATGCCTGGGCTATTATGAGGATAGCGTCCGGTTTGTGCGTTGCAGGTTGTTACACTGTGATTGAGAGCTGGCTGCAAGCAAAAGTCACAAACGAAACCCGTGGAAGAGCCATGGGAACCTATAGGTTTGTTGACACATTTGCATCGCTAATTGCCCAATTACTAATTGGCATTTTAGAACCCGCCCAATATGTGTCATATAATCTTTTGGCTTTGGTTTGTTGTGCAACTTTACTCCCTATTACACTTACAACGATAAAACAGCCAGAAACGCCAGTAGCTCCAAGATTGCGACCAAAGTTAGCAATTCATAGATCTCCACTGGCTGTCGCTGGAGTGCTGGTCGCAGCTATTTCAGGAGCTGCATTTCGTATGGTTGGACCAATCTTTGGAGCACAAGTTGGTCTACAAGTTGAACAAATTGCTTACTTTTTATCAGCTTTCGTCTTTGGTGGAGCTCTTGCTCAGTATCCCGTAGGATGGCTAGCAGATAAATATGATAGGCGTTGGGTTTTGATTTGGCTTTCTGTAGCTGCTATTTTTTCCTCAATATCATCAATTTCAATATCCAGTGATGGCTCTTTAAGCATATTTATTCTAGCTTTTGGCTTTGGATTTACCACTTTCCCTATTTATTCAGTAGCAGCAGCACATGCGCATGATTTTGCAAACTCAGATGAGCGCGTGGAGTTGTCTGCGTCCTTATTATTTTTTTATGCGTTGGGAGCAATCGCAGCACCTTTATTCGCCTCCAGCTTAATTGGCTTTTTTGGGCCCAATGCAATGTTTATTATGATCGCATGCGCTCATCTTATTTTGGTGATATTCGGGGTTACCAGGATGCGTGCCCGACCAACTTTAACTGAAAAAACACCTTATATCTACGCGCCGAGAACGTCATTCTTGATTGGAAGATTACTGAAACGTCTACGGGATCAAGAAAAAAAATAATGGCTTTAGCACAGTCGTTATACTCTTTTACCTGAGAATTTAATAGTTTATGAAGCAATCTTAGAGAAACCATCAAAATTGTATATAAATATGAAACGCCATTTAATAACATCTGCAATTCCTTACATTAACGGCGTCAAACACCTAGGAAATCTGGTTGGCAGTCAATTACCAGCAGATTTATTTGCCAGGTTTCAAAGATTAAAAGGCAATGAGGTATTATTTTTATGCGCGACTGATGAACACGGCACGCCTGCAGAGCTAGCAGCCGATAAAGCTGGCAAACCAGTTGCCGATTACTGTGATGAAATGCATTACATACAAGCAAAGTTAGCCTCTGGTTTTAGGCTCTCTTTTGATCATTTTGGCAGATCCTCAAGTCAGCAAAACCACTCATTAACTCAACATTTCGCAGCAAAACTTGCAGAGCAAGGCTTAATAAAAGAGATTACTGAAAGACAGGTCTTTTCAAATAAAGACCAGCGTTTTTTACCTGATAGATACATCGAGGGAACATGCCCTAATTGTGGTTTTGAAGAAGCTCGGGGCGATCAATGCGACAGTTGCACTAAGCAACTTCAACCTAATGAACTAATAAATCCACGCTCGACCATTTCTGGATCAACAGACTTAGAGGAACGCGAAACAAAGCATCTTCATCTACGTCAATCGCTGATGCGGGATGAATTAGAAAAATGGATTGATAGCAAATCTGATTGGCCTGTTCTAACGACATCTATTGCCAAAAAATGGCTCAACGATGGTGATGGACTTCAAGATAGAGGGATAACAAGAGACCTCAGCTGGGGCATTCCCGTTAAAAAAGGTGAAGCTGATTGGCCAGACATGGAGGGTAAAGTTTTCTATGTTTGGTTTGATGCCCCAATTGAATACATTGCTTGTGCGAAAGAATGGGTAGACTCAGGCAAAGGCACCGACTGGCATAGATGGTGGATGACCGATAAAGGCGCAGACGAAGTTATTTACACCCAGTTCATGGGCAAAGATAATGTTCCATTTCACACCTTATCGTTTCCAGCAACCATTCTTGGTTCAGGAGAGCCCTGGAAATTAGTCGATTACATTAAAAGCTTTAATTATTTGAATTATGATGGTGGGCAATTTTCAACATCTCGTAATCGGGGCATTTTTATGGACCAAGCGCTTGAAATTCTTCCATCCGATTATTGGCGATGGTGGCTACTAAGCCACGCCCCAGAAAGTTCTGACTCAGAATTTACATGGGAAAACTTTCAACAAACAGTTAATAAAGATTTGGCGGATGTGCTTGGTAATTTTGTCAGTCGAGTCACAAAATTTTGTAGAAGTAAATTTGGTCAAATTATACCTACTGGAGGAGACTGGTCCCAAAGTGAGAATAGCCTGGTAGATGAAATTGAAAAACGTGTTAAGAATTATGATCAATATTTGGAAAATAAAGAAGTAAGAAAATCAGCAAATGAGCTCAGAGCCATTTGGGCTTGCGGAAATGAGTATTTACAATCTGCTGAACCTTGGTCAGTGTTTAAAACCGATCCAGATAAAGCAGCAATGCAAATTAGATTATCTCTAAACTTGATAAAGTTATATGGGGTTTTATCTGAACCTTTTATCCCAGATACTGCACAGAAAATATTTGACGCCATGCATGTTAAAGATAGAACCTGGCCAGAAAACATAAGGGATGCTCTAAACTCACTGCCAGAAAGCGGGGCTTTCGAGGTTCCTGAGGTTATGTTTGGAAAGATATCTGACGAAGAACGAGAAACTTGGAAAAATCAATTTGCAGGAAGCTAGAAATATTTGAAGCTTTTACTACGTGACCAGGATAAATAATAAAATTTCTAACTCATACAGTCTGAAATATAAGTCTTCGCATAACCTTTAGGGTCAGAATATTCGTTCAAGAATATATCCGTTAACATCATATTCCATTCGTCAAATAATTTTTCCTCATCTTTACCACCATCAACCATTTTAAATGCCTGAAGAGCAACTGGTTCAAGAAGTTCTTTGGCATCATCTAGCTCTATTTCTTCTGTCGCTGTACTTCTTAAAGTTTTAAATTTTTCGACTGCAAGAAATGATAAATACCCAAGTGTCTTACAATTCTCCAAAGTTGCAGTTTCACTCGCCTCAGTCTCTTGAGACCAGACTAAACTCCCCTGGGAAAAACTCAAAAAACATATAAAAATAAAAAACTTCTTCATTATTTATCCATAAAAATTGTTAAGCGTTAATACACCGCCCCTAGCTCAATGTCATCTTTCCAGTCTTCAATCAACAATTTGTTCATTTGCCAAAGTGGCGGCACTAATTTGTTTTCATCAACAAAAACAATCAATTCACTACTATTGCAATAGTGGATCTCTAGATGGGTCGACTTATACAACCGAAGTTCAGAAATGGAAAACGGGTAAGCAAAAACTTCACCTTCTGCAGCAATTTGGCTCCACATTTTTTTTAATTCAGCAGTGCATTCTCCAAAATTATCAAAATCAGAGCGAGCAATAACATATGGATAATCATCTATTTCATTTAAAACTAGTTCCTTCACGATCTCGATTGCCGGCAAATTTTCATCAAATTCAGAATCAAGGTTCACATCAGGAAAAAGAAGCAACGGATCGTACTCAGTTTCTGAGTCTTGACCCAAAGCAGGAATTGACCAAAAAACTAAACTTTTTGTCAAAAACAAAATTAGAATTATTTTTAACCGCATTCCTTGCCCCAAATATTTTCCCACTCTCGTATAAAGCACGTTAATTTATTATTATAACTTAGTATATTACCCACTTGTTTTCTATCAAAAATTATTGATACTTTTACCTTAATTTACACATTGCTTGGAACTAGGGCGCCTTTTCCCACGATTACTTTTTTTGCCAAATTAACACCATTATTAATCGCATCATTAATCGGAATTTTTCTTAGTAAACCGACTAATATCTCAGAATTAAAGCTGTCACCGGCAGCAGTGCTATCAACAATTTTTTCTATTGCGTTTATATTATGAATCCCCATTTCTTGTTCTGAAAAAAAAGAAATAGGTTCTCCAGCATTTTTCACGACTATTGTTTCCGCGCCAACATTTCGATAACGATCCAAAGTTGAATTTGGATCAGTGTCTGAAAACCAAACCGCCTCATCCTCGAATGAAGGCAAAACTATATCACTCAAATTTGCTCCAGCCATAATGACCTCACACATTTCATTTCTATCAGTCCATAATTTAGGTCGAATATTTGGATCAAATGCAATCTTTGTCCCTGTATGCCGCGCCAATTTCAAGCTAGAAAATAGGTTTTCTCTAGAATTCGTATCTAATATAGCCAAAGTAATTCCTGAAAAATATATAATATCTTGCTCTTTCATAGCATTCTCAAGATCATCAGGTGTCTGAGCCAAAAGTTTCGCAGCTGAATTATTTCGCCAGTAAGAAAAAGTTCTCTCTCCATTTACCAATGAGATTAGGTAGAGACCTGTTGTAGAGCCCGTAACTTTTTTTACATATTTTATATCAACACGACTATCAGACATAAATTGAAGCATCTCTTCTGAAAGTTGATCATCACCTACTTTTGATAAGTAAGCAGAATTTACATCGAAATGGTTGTTGGCAATATACCAGGCTGTGTTAAAGGTATCTCCAGCAAACCCAAGATTAAATTTTCCTGGTTGTTCGTCTGGCGAAAGCTCTGCCATACACTCCCCAACCGACAATATTTTCATGACATTTAATCCATCCAGCTTTTAGGCACTTAAAAAGTTTTTTGTTGCGCAAAATTAATATAGGTTAATATTGGATAATTGCATAACTAACGAAACTTTTCATCAGGAGAAATACATGCGGTTAATTAAAAACGCAGCCAGGGGGGAAACAAAGATAATAGATAACGCCCCGTTTCCATCTACCAATGTTGATAAAGTTTCCAACCTGCTTAAAAAATGTCCAATTGCATCTGAAACCCCCTTATTGGAATTAGAAGATTTTTTACCTCATGGCACCCTATGGGTAAAAGATGAAAGAGGCAGAATGGGGTTAGGTTCATTTAAAGCTCTTGGCGCTGCTTACGTAATTGCTAGCCACGCACAAGAATTAGATGAAAACCCCTGCTCTACTACTTTGGAAGGGAAAACTTACGTGACAGCAAGTGCAGGGAACCACGGATTAAGTCTCGCAGCAGGAGCCAAAATTTTTGGAGCTAAAGCTTTTGTTTTTATTTCAGAAACAGTCCCCGAAAGCTTTTCTGACAGACTAAGAGAAAAAGGAGCCGTTCCAGTTCGAAAAGGAATAGATTATGCCGCGTCTATGTCAGCAGCTTTAAAAGCAGCTGAAGAAAATGACTGGATTTTATTATCAGACAGCTCTTGGAAGGATTACATAGACCAACCTCTAAAACTAATGGAGGGATACCTACAAATGGCTGATGAAGCAATGAACCAGAGCAAGAGTAAAGCCTCTCATGTATTTTTGCAGGCTGGCGTTGGGGGGTTGGCTGGAGCAGTAGCTGCCCATATTCGGAAAATTTGGGGCGATACTCCATTGATAACAGTGGTTGAGCCGTCTGCCGCCCCAGCTTTGCAAAAAAGCATCGAGCTTGGCAAACCCGTTCTAACAGAAGGACCCGATAGTATTATGGGACGTCTTGACTGCAAAGAGCCTTCTTTTATTGCGCTCAATGGTTTGGCAAGAGATGCTGACTATTTTTTAACACTCGATGATGTTGAAGTAACCAGATGTCTAGAAAAAATGTCTAAATCCAATTTAGCAACGACAGCTTCAGGAGGAGCAGGAGTTGCTGCAGCTATGAATGAGCAAGTTGCAGAATTGCTTAATTTAGGCCCCAATTCTAACGTTCTCTGTTTTCTATCGGAGATTGCAGAATGAGAGGGTTTAACCTAGCTCAATATGAACATAGGACATTAAAGGCCCAGCAACTAATGCAACAACATGAGCTTGGTGCCCTGCTGCTCACAACTGAGACAAACGTTAGGTATTTCACTGGCTTCCTCACCAGGTTTTGGGAAAGTCCGACTAGACCTTGGTACCTTATTATTCCTCAAAGTGGAAAACCAATAGCTGTTATTCCATCAATAGGCGAAGCCTTGATGAGTAAAACTTGGGTAGAGGATATCCGCACATGGCCATCGCCAGATTTAACAGACGATGGCATAAATCTTCTTTCAGAAACACTAAATGAGGTGGCCAAAAAAAATAGGGTCGGCATTCCTAGCGGAGCAGAAACACATGTTCGAATACCTCGAAATGACTTAATTAAGTTAACACAAAACGTAAACCTAAGTCATGATTATGAAATTGTGAAAAATCTTAGGATGATAAAATCTAAAGAAGAAATTATAAAGATTGAAAAAGCCTGCATGATTGCTAAGGAAGCCTTCGGTCGTGTTCCAGAAATTGCTTCTGAAAATATTCAATTAGACGAAGTGTTTCGGCGATTTCAAGTTTTATGTTTAGAAGCTGGTGCTGATTGGGTACCTTATCTAGCTGGTGGAGCAGATACTGAAGGATACGATGATGTTATTTCACCAGCAAAAGAGGCTCCCCTAAAAAGAGGTGACCTACTCATGCTGGATACCGGTTTGGTTTGGGATGGATATTTCTGCGATTATGATAGAAATTGGTCGATTGGTGCCCCTTCTAGCGGAGTAAAAAAAGCTTACTCACAACTTTTGGATGCTTCCGATGCTGCATTCGAACTTGCAAAACCCGGGGCGATGGCATCAGACCTTTTTCATGCTATGAATACCGTTCTCACCAAGAATGCATCAGGTACCGATGCAGGGCGCCTGGGACATGGCGTTGGCATGTCTTTGACGGAGTGGCCTTCATTAATTCCAGACGACCATACTGTTTTAGAGACAGGAATGGTGTTAAGCTTGGAGCCTGGCATAGCGTTAAGTGATAAAATAATTGTTCATGAAGAAAATATAGAAATAACTGAAACTGGCGCTCGATATCTAAGCCCAAAAGTAAAGAAAGAATTACCAGTAATATGAAGTTTGATTTTAAACTATCTTCTGATAAGCAAAGGCTTCCGCCGATGGGTTTAATTGTCCTTCAAGTGGACGAAACAATTGAAACCGAATTTCGACAAGCTTTCAATGATTCTCAAGACCAGTTATTTGTAACAAGAATACCAAGCGGTTTAGAGGTTACAGCAAAGCAATTATCTAATATGGAAGGAAATATTAAGGCTGCCGCTAATCTGCTACCACAGTCTAGGGAGTATTCTGTTGTTGGCTATGGATGTACTTCAGCAAGCGCTATAATCGGTTCTGAGAAAATATCTGATTTAATAAAATCCGGCTGTTCCGTTAAAAATGTTACAAACCCCCTTTTAGCAGCAACGGAATATGGAAAGCATCTTGGAGTAACAAAGCTCGCTTTACTTTCGCCCTATATTGAGGAAGTGAACACACCTCTTAGAAAAGCATTTGAAAATAGTGGCTTAAGTATAGAAATTTTTGGAACTTTTGGAGAAGAAAAAGAAGAAAAAGTTGCAAGAATTTCAGAGATCTCGACTACTAAAGCCGCGATAAGCCTTGGTCAAAATATATCTGTCGAAGCCGTGTTTATTAGTTGCACAAATTTAAGAACTTTCGGCTGTTTGGATGAAATATCCAAACAAATAGACAAACCTGTTTTTTCCAGCAATCAATCACTAGCCTGGCATATGAAGAAATTATCTTTAGAAAGTGCTTAAATAATATTCTGTGTAAATAAATCTCTGCCTTAAAATTGGAAAAAATAGTCTCATGCAACTTGATTAACGAGTAAACTATATGTTTTAAATAACAGGTTGAATACAATCAGCCTTAAGACCCAAAGGAATATAAATCTTGGCACGGAAGAATAGCAAGTCGGCATTTGTAAAGTTTGAAAGAGTTCAAAAAAGTTATGATGGCGAAACACTCGTTGTCAAAGATCTAAATTTGGAAATACCCAAAGGCGAATTTTTGACAATGCTGGGGCCATCAGGCTCTGGGAAAACGACCTGCCTGATGATGCTAGCAGGATTTGAGACAGCCACCCATGGCGAGATTATGTTAAACGGTATATCTATTAACAATATTCCTCCCCACAAACGTGGTATTGGAATGGTATTCCAAAACTATGCATTGTTTCCTCACATGAGCGTTGCCGAGAACTTATCCTTTCCTCTCGAAGTTAGAAAACTGGATAAGACAACTCGTGAAGAAAAAGTAGATCGTGCTCTCGACATGGTTGAGATGGGTGATTTTAAAGGGAGAAGGCCAGCACAACTTTCCGGCGGACAGCAGCAACGTATAGCGTTAGCCAGGGCACTCGTATTTGAACCTGAATTGGTTTTAATGGATGAACCATTAGGGGCTCTGGACAAGCAGCTAAGAGAAAAAATGCAATTTGAAATAACCGCGCTTGCTCATCGCTTAGGAATAACCGTTGTCTATGTTACACACGATCAGACAGAAGCGCTAACCATGTCAGATCGAGTGGCGGTTTTTAATGACGGTCGTATACAGCAATTAGCTACGCCTGATCAGCTTTACGAAGAACCCGAAAATAGCTTCGTTGCGCAATTTATTGGTGAAAACAACACATTGAACGGAACTGTTGCTAAATTAAAAAATGAAACTGCCACAGTCAAACTTGATAGTGGAGAAGTAATTGATTGTAAGCCAGTGAACGTGTCTACGGTGGGCGAACGCACACAGGTATCAATAAGACCAGAGAGAGTTGAATTGAATAAAAAAAGGTTGCCGCCAGGATCTCACACTTTGACGGCAGAGGTTCTTGAGTTTATTTATATGGGAGACGCTTTCCGTACAAGGCTACGAGTGGCTGGGAGTGATGACTTTATTGTAAAAACTAGAAACTCTTCTGATCAAGTAAGACTTAATCCAGGAGAAAAAATCGAGATTGGCTGGTCACCGTCGTGCTGCCGTGCTTTGGACGCCTAAAGAATTAACATTTAGCTTATCCATTTTTTGGATCCAGCTATAAAAGTATTAGTTAATTAACCCGTAAGACTAATACTTTTTTTCAAACAACGGGTAACATGGGAGAAGCTTATGAACTTCACTAAAACAATTTTGACAACTGCATCAGCAGCATTGATTTCAGGTGTTGCTTTTGCTGGTAGTCATATGTCTATGGAAATGACTATCGTGTCTTGGGGTGGGGCTTATTCTAAGTCTCAACTGAAAGCATATCACGAGCCTTATTCAGCAAAGACTGGAGTGACTATACTTAATGATGACAGCTCATCAACAGCAGTTGCACAGTTAAGAGCAATGAACGAGGCGAATAACATCACATGGGATGTTGTAGATGTCGAAGCAGCACCAGCTATGCAGTTGTGCGACGAAGGCTTAGCTATGGAAATTGACCCAGATACTATGCTCGCTGCAGCGCCTGATGGCACTCCGGCTTCTGAAGATTTTGGAGATATGTTAGTTTCTGAGTGCTTTATTCCACAGATTGTTTACTCAACCACCTTTGGATACCGTACAGACCTAGTAGGTGACACGCCTCCAACAGATGTTTGTGCAGTTTTTGACACAAAAACTTATCCAGGAAAGCGCTCACTATTTAGTGTTCCTATTAATCAGATGGAATGGGCTCTTCTTTGCGACGGCGTTGCAAAAGCAGATATATATGACGTACTTGCAACGGAAGAAGGTCAAAACCAAGCCCTTGCAAAACTCGATACAATTAAAGACGACGTGATTTGGGTTTCATCAGGTTCAGACACTCCACAGTTACTAGCTGACGGTGAAGTCATTATGGGTGCAACTTACAATGGCCGTTTGTTTTCATTGATTGAAGAGCAAAAGCAACCTGTCGCAATGATTTGGGATGGTCAAGTTATGGACTTAGATGGTTGGATCATTCCTACTGGACTAAGCCCAGAAAGACAGGCTCGAGCATTAGACTATATTATGTTCGCTACAGATACGCAGCGGCTTGCTGATCAGGCTAAATACATCAGTTACGGTCCAGCTAGAGCATCTTCAGCACCACTTGTTGGAAAGCATGCAGAGCTTGGTATAGATATGGCTCCTCATATGCCAACAGCACCTGAAAATCTATCAAGAGCCTTCTTGATGAATTATGACTTTTGGGCAGATTACAGAGATGATCTAGATGCAAAGTTTCAAGCATGGTTAGCTAAGTAATAAATTAACATATATTGAAGGGCTCGTTTGGGCCCTTCAATTGCAAACTGAATTTTTAATACATTAGAATGAGACCTTAATGGTTAGTAACTCTTCCACAAATGTGCTTTTGTCAGCAGATGGCACTCCGTTGAAGAAGAGTCTAAACCGCTCTCTCCGACAGCAAAAAATGAGAGCTTTGTTATTAATAGCTCCATTATTAATCTTTATTTTAGTTGCATTTGTAATGCCGATCGTTTCCATGCTATCTAGATCGGTCGAAAATGAATTAGTAGGGAAAACTTTACCTTTAACAGTGCAGTCTATTCAATCTTGGGATGCATTGAGCGGTGAATTACCTGACGAGCCTGTTTACAAAGCATTCGCTCAAGACATTAAGAATGCTGCAAAGGCCAAAGTGCATACTAAAGTAGCCCTAAGGCTCAATTATGAAAAATCTGGGATCGCATCACTTTTCAAAAAGACTGCAAGAAAAGCAAAAAAATGGGATATTGAAACTGATGGTCCATTTAAAGAAAAATTAATAAAAGTGCATAAAGGATGGGGTGAAGTAGAAGTATGGCAAACAATTAAAACGCATAGTCCAGCTTACACTTCGGGGTATTTTTTGAACGCAGTGGATATGCGGAAGACCGCCCAAGGGGCAGATTGGCAGCCAGAAGACAAAACTATATTAATTAAGTTATTCCAGCGAACCTTGATCATGTCGTTAATAATTACTTTTTCATGCATCATTCTCGGATATCCAGTAGCTTGGCTTTTAGCAAACCTTCCAATGAGACAAGCAAACTTACTTATGATTTTGGTTTTGTTACCCTTTTGGACATCCTTGTTAGTGAGGACTTCGGCATGGAAAGTCATGCTACAGCAACAGGGCGTTATAAATGATGTTCTCGTGCAACTTAGCCTTATATCAGATGAGGGTCGTCTCATCATGATTAATAATGAAATCGGGACTATCGTTGCTATGACCCATATACTTTTGCCTTTTATGATTTTACCAATGTATTCTGTAATGCAAACGATCCCTCCAAGTTATTTGCGTGCAGCAAAATCATTAGGTGCAACAAATTGGACTGCATTCTGGCGCGTTTATTTTCCTCAGTCTGTACCAGGAATTGGTGCGGGCTCTATATTAGTTTTCATACTAGCAATTGGATACTACATCACGCCTGAAATCGTCGGTGGAACTAAAGGCGTGTTTATATCCAATCGTATTGCTTATCATATACTGAAGTCATTAAACTGGGGCTTAGCCGCAGCTTTAGGCACTATTCTTTTAGTCGCTGTTTTAATTCTATATTGGACCTATGACAAAATTGTCGGCATCGATAATGTGAAATTAGGGGGATAAAAGAATGAATAAGTCACAGCCCTTTTTCCAAAATAATATTGTATTTACTCTCTATTCGATGGGATTAGTTGGCGGTTTGATTGGTCTAATAATCGGCGTTGCAAACGGTTCCGGCTTTTTAGGTTTGCTAATCGGTATATTAGTGGTCTTTTTCATAAGCATTGCAGCAATTTCTACTGGTCAGAATGAAAATAAAGTGCGCTACATCATATGTGCCTTTTTTTCATTCGCAGCTTTTTACTTTCTTGGTATTGTCGGGATTATACTCGGCCTCTTATTAGGTTGGTTTTTGGGTTGGTACTTGTACTGGCTTTATCTAGGAAAGTATAGAACAAAGCTTCAGCCTTATCTCTCGTCTAGCCAGGTTTTGTGGCACTATCTTTTTAGGGTTATCTGTGGGGTTATCTTCGTTTTTCTAATTATGCCAATTCTAGTTGTCATGCCCTTATCATTTAATTCACAAGATTTTTTCACTTTTACTCCCGAAATGCTTAAATTTGAGCCAGAGGGATACTCACTGAAGCACTACAGAGATTTCTTTACTAACAACGAATGGCAACGATCCTTCAAAAATTCCTTATTGATAGCACCGGTTGCAACTCTGGTATCTGTTTCTCTTGGAACTCTAGCAGCAATTGGCCTTAGTCAAAGCCATGTACCATTCAAAAGAGCAATAATGGCGATTTTAATATCGCCAATGATTGTCCCATTAATCATTTCTGCTACAGGGATGTTTTTCTTTTATTCTCATGTAGGAAATTTTTTGGAGGATAAAATCGGCTTGGATAAGAATTTTGTCGGATATATTAAAGTTATTCTAGCTCATAGTGTTTTGGGGATCCCTTTTGTCATAATTACAGTGACAGCAACATTAGTTGGATTTGATAGCTCTTTGACTCGAGCGGCAGCAAGTATGGGAGCAAATCCAGTAAAGACATTTTTCAAAATTCAAATGCCACTAATCTTGCCTGGTGTGATTTCTGGAGGACTTTTTGCATTTATTACGTCTTTCGATGAGGTGGTCGTAGTAATGTTTGTTGGATCAACAAACCAAAAGACCTTGCCTTGGCAGATGTTTACGGGTCTGAGAGAACAAATTAGCCCTACTATCCTTGCAGTTGCTACTATTCTCGTTGCAATCTCTATAGCTCTACTAATTACAATTGAAATGCTGCGGAGACGTTCAGAAAAATTAAGAGGTATCACGCCTTCTTAGGCTCTCTTACTTTTAAAGTACGATATAAAACCTAAAAAATTTAGTAAAATTTGTGCTGCTAAAATCTGTGTAGACTCACTTGGGTCATATGCTGGTGCAACTTCTACTAAATCTATACCCACTATATTATTTTGTTCAGACAATCCTTGTAAAACCTCAAGAACCTCATAGTACAAGAAACCACCATGACTGGGTGTTCCTGTCCCTGCTGCTATTGACGGACAAAACGCATCTATATCTATTGTTACGTATATATTTTTATTTGATGGGACCCTTTTTATAACCTGTTCAACGCCAAGTTTTCTTATTTGTCGAACAGACAATATGTCTGAACCAAATGATTTAGCATCTTCATACCCTTCTTTCGCAGTGGAGGACACGTTTCGAATTCCAAATTGTGACAAACCTTCAACATAGCTTTTTTCAGCAGCGCGACGCATCGGATTTCCATGGCCAGCGGTCACACCGTGTCTTTCATCAACAAAATCCAAATGGGCATCAATTTGAACAATATGTATTGGACCATTATCGCAACAGAACTCTTCAAATGCGTTTATACAGGGTATATTTACTGAGTGATCACCTCCTAGGACAACAGGTAAAGCCCCTGCTCTAAGAATCTTCTTGACGCCAACCTCAATATTTTTGTGGCTTTGATCAGTTTTAGTATGAATTATATCGGCATCGCCTATATCTACAATCCGGACTGAATCATCTAAGTAGGTTATATCGTCTTCATGATCATAAGCACCCGAATGACCAAAACTAAAAAGCATAGAAGCTTCACGTATAGCCTTAGGTCCAAACCTAGCTCCTGATCGCCATTGTGTTCCTGAGTCAAAAGGAGCTCCTAAAACAGCTATATCCGCCTCAATAGCGTCCCAATCTTCAACAAAGGGGGACTTTGCAAAAGTGGAAATTCCAACAAATGGAAGATTCAAGCGGCCCTTATTATATCCATGCGCAGTCATCTATCGCTACATTACCCAAACATCTATGCTGTCATCATTGTTGATGGATTTTACGTGAAAGTAAATTATAGAAAATTTTTTAATTTAATTAATCAACTGATCCTTAAGTTATCTTGTAAATTTTACCGTAACGTAAAACATTCTATATTTTATTTGTCCAAATTTATTAGAGCAGCTAAGCTTTTCAAGTTGGAATCTCGCTTTGGCAAAGGAAAATAATTATGTTGGGCTCCAAAAGCATAATAAGTTTCGAAGATGCTAGAGCTAAGGCAAAACGAAAATTGCCTAGAATGATATTTGATTTTATCGAAGGTTCTGCTGGTCGAGAAATCGCTTCTGATAGAAACTCCGAAATCTTCAATGATATTTTCTTAAAATCAAAAGTTTTAGCTGAAATTAAGGATCCTAAACTCAATTCTAAATTTCTAAATTATTCCTTTGATTTTCCTTTTGGAATTGCTCCCATGGGAATGTGCAATCTAGCTTGGCCGGGTGCAGACGAAAATTTAGCAGAAACTGCTAAAAAATTTAATATTCCACTTTGTGTTTCGACTGCTGCCTCTTCAAGTCTCGAAGACCTTAAAAAATGGGGGCAAGATCAAGCTTGGTTTCAACTATACGTCAACGGACCAACTCAAGACGCTTGGACGTTAGTAGATCGAGCTAAAGCAGCTGAATATAAAACGTTAATTTTGACAGTTGATGTTCCTGTGGTATCGCGTCGGGTACGCGACCTCCGTAACGGCTTTATTGTGCCTTTTAAAATAGGTTTAAAACAATTTGTGGATTTTTCACTTCATCCACACTGGTCACTAAGTACGCTTTTCAAAGGGATCCCTGAACCAAAAAATTTTCGATATGGATCCGAAAATAGGTTTGATAGAAATGCTAGTCGGGCCGGTGCTAATTGGGAATTTCTTGATGCATTAAGGGAAAAATGGAAAGGCAACTTAATTGTTAAAGGTATAATGGATACAGACGACGCAAGCCGTGTTCAAAACGCAGGTGTGGATGCAATTTGGGTATCTAATCATGGTGGTAGACAATTAGATAGCTCACCTCCCGCTTTGAGTGCTTTACCCAAAATAAGAAACACTGTTGGCCCCAACATGCCAATAATTTTTGATAGCGGAGCCAGAAATGGAGAAGATGTAGTAAAAGCTTTAGCACTTGGAGCTAATTTCGTTATGCTAGGAAGGCCGATAATGATGGCTCTAGCAGCATCCAGCAAAAAAGGCCTTAACGACTATCTATCACTTCTTAAAGACGAGATAGGCGTTGTAATGGCACAATTGGGTATCAATGATTTAGAAAAAATTTCAGGAGATGTTTTATATGACGGTATCTCCAAAAATATTCGATAATGGTTATAAATGGTAAATAAAATAAAGTGAATCAGGAGTATCATTAATGGCAAAAGCCAAGCTACGCGGCGGAGCATTACTAGCCCACTCATTGAAGGAAAAAGGTGTTGACCATGTTTTCACTTTAGCCGGGGGGTTTTGTAACCCAGCACTAGAAGGGTTCATGGAATGCCAAATGCCAGTCATAAATACTCCCCATGAGCAAATTGCAGGTCATTTAGCTGACGGTCATGCACGAATACACCGAAAACCAACTGTTTGCTTAGTTGGACCTGAAGGTTTTGCTAATGCTGTACCCGCAATGTTGGAAGCAATGGGGGAGCGCAGTCCAGTAATTTTCATTACAGGTTCATCAACTCTAAAGAGACAAGGAGCAGGCGGCTTTAAAGAAATAGATGACGTAGCGATCGCAAAGCCGCTTGTGAAATATTCTATTCAAATTACCGATGGAGAACGTATAGGTGAGTTTGTTGAACGGGCTTGGCAAGCGGCGACGTCGGGTTATCCAGGGCCTGTTCACCTAAGTTTACCTGTAGATATCATGTTTTCATCTTTCGAAGAAGATGCTGGCAGAGATGAACGCCCATGGGTAAGACACCAAAGTCGACCACAAAGAGCTTGGCCAGAACCAAAAAGACTTTCAGATATATTGAACATTGTCGAAAACTCTGAGCGCCCAGTGATTATTGGGGGTCACGGAATTTGGTGGTCACATTCAGAGAAAAGCCTCGCAGAAGTTGGTGAAAAACTTAAAATACCTATTTTTAATGTACCTTACCATACAAAATTGTTGGGTGAGGATTGTTCTGCCAATATGGGGCTTGCAGATTTTCATCAATATCATCCATCTAAGATGGCTATTCATGAGGCAGACACAGTAATAATGATCGGTGGTCGACTGGATAACCAAATGAATTTTGGTAACCCTCCGTTTATTCCAAAGGATACAAAACTTATCTGCGTTAATGGTAGTAGCGAAGAGTTAGAATATAATTTCGCTGCAGATGAAATACTATTATCTCATCCAGCTGCCTTCCTCGATGCTATGACTTCAATTAATCGTAAGTGGGAAAATTGGTTTGAGCTACAAACTGAACGTCGCAAAAAATGGGTTGAAGACTGGGAAAATCACTTATTGAAGGAGGAAATTGAGGATTCAAAATTAAACCGAAAGATGCATCCTTTACAACTTGGCGTCGATATAATTTCAGAAATGAATGACGAGGACTGGCTTGTTTTTGATGGTGGGAATACTCACTTTTGGAATGAAATTGCGGTTAATATTTCTGGATGGCGGGGGAAAAAGCTTGGAGGCATTATGCATCCTGGAAACTATTCGCTTTTAGGTGTTGGAATTAGTTTTGGGATTTCCGCGAAAGCAGCATATCCCGATAAAAATGTCGTTGTTATTTCGGGAGACGGTGCGTTTCTTTCAGGTGGTCTATCGATTGAAAGTGCATTTCAGGAAGGTCTACCGATTATTGTGGTCATTGATAATAATGGGGGTCTAGACTGTATAAGTCAGCAACAAGAGCGCTTATTTGCTAACGGACAGCACTATGCAACTGACTTTCGTGACATTCCTTTTCACTCTATGTTCGAAGGCCTTGGTGGATACGGAGAATTGGTTACAACTAGAAGTGAATTGAAACCCGCGCTAGCAAGGGCAATAAAAAGTGGAAAGACGGCCTGCTTGAATGTAAAATGCCGCGGTGTGATAAGTCCAATTGTTGCTGCTACTTCTGATAAACGTGACAAGGCATCTATTGAATAATGGCTATTGTATCTTCACACACTTTGAATGGAATGAACGGATCGCATGCTAGTGGAATTCGCGTACGTCTGATGAATATTACACAAAATTTGGAAGTTTTTATTTCACATATTGACCCAAGTGGGCGGTTGGAAAAAAATGTGGATTTATCTTTAGCTCAAAAGGAAGATAGGTTCGAATTGATTTTTGAAACTGGTGAATATTGGAACTCTTTGGGACTGTCTTCTGCAGATAATCAAATAATTTCAGAAGTCGTGCTAAGATTTTCAATGCCAAATAAAAATGCCAGGTATCACATGCCGGTAATTTTATCACCAAATAGCTATTCAACATGGGCATCTCAACCAGAGTAAGGAACTTCTTATGACTGATGGCTTAAATATGTCGCGCAGATTAAGGCGTACTGCCTATACCCAAAATGTTGAAGCTGCCGGTGTGACTGGCTACTCTATTGTTAATCATATGTTACTTCCAAAAGGTTTCCAAAAATCTGTTGAAGAAGATTACTGGCACTTGCGAGAACATGTTCAAATTTGGGATGTTTCATGTCAAAGACAGGTAGAAATAGCAGGGCCAGACGCCGAAAAGCTAGTTCAATTAATGACACCTAGAAATATATCGAAAGCAGATGTTGGTGACTGTTATTATTTGCCAATAATTGATGAAAACGCTGGAATTATAAACGATCCAGTGCTTTTAAAACTTGGCAAAGAACGATTTTGGCTTTCTATAGCCGATAGTGACGTTTTGCTTTATGCAAAAGGTTTAGCCTTGGGCGCAAATATGAACGTGAATGTATTTGAACCCGATGTTTGCCCTTTAGCCATCCAAGGGCCGAAAGCGGAAAATTTAATTTCAAAAATATTTGGCAATCAAATAAAAAATATAGATTTTTTTAAATTTGGGTGGATTGAATTTCAAGGGACACAGCAACTAATTGCAAGGTCTGGTTACTCCAGACAGGGTGGCTTCGAAATATATTTACAAAATAGCAATCTTGGCTCGGATCTTTGGAAAACAATTTGGGAGGCAGGTATTGAATTTGAAATTTCACCCGGTTGTCCAAACTTAATAGAGAGGATCGAGGGAGGCCTTCTGAGCTATGGCAACGAATTTACGAGAGAAAATAACCCACTAGAAATAGGGCTGGCTAAATTTTGTTCATTGGATGGCTCGATTGATTTCATAGGCCGGGCTGCTTTAGAAAAAATTGCCACCTCCGGTGTAAAAAAGAAAATCAGAGGGGTTACTTTCGATGGAGACAAGTGTCCAACGTGCTCAATGCCTTGGCCCGTTATGGTTGGAGATGAAAAAATTGGGCAAATAACGTCTGCTATTTGGTCTCCAAGGCTAAAAAAAAATGTAGGGCTTTCTTTAATCGACCGGCATTACTGCTTACCTAAACAGTCTGTTGAAGTTCATAGTCAAGATAATAAAATCCGCTTAGGAGAAATATCTAGCCTACCTTTCATTTAGACATCCAGTACGAAAGAAAATCAGCAAATGAAGCTAAAGAAAGACAAAGACCTATCTATTTCTACAAAAATAGCGCAGGCATTACATTTTAGCGATCCTGAAACAGGTTCTGTAGTCCCATCTATTGACCACTCAGCGACTTATTCACGGGATGAAAATTATCAGCCACGACAAGCTTACTGGTACAGACGAGATGGAAATAAAACCACCCAACTTGCTGAAGAAATTATCTCAGAGCTTGAAAACGCTAATGCTTCACTTTTATTTTCATCCGGAATGTCAGCATGTACTGCTGTCTTAGAAATGTTGCCAGCAGAAGCTCAGATCGCTGTGCCGAGAGTGATGTACCATGGCGTGTTAGGCCAAATTCAAAACTTTGCTTCGAAAAATAGAATTCGTGTAGATTATTATGAGGCTGGTGATCTCGCTAGTATGGAGTCCGTTATTAAAAACGGAGTTACACAGTTAGTTTGGGTTGAAACCCCAAATAATCCAAATTGGGAAGTTACAGATATATCCTCTGCTTCAGAGCTGGCTCACAAAGCTGGAGCTAAATTGATTGTGGACGCTACTGCAACGCCTCCAACAATGACAAAATCTCTCGATCTTGGAGCAGATATCTCATTCCACTCTGCCACAAAATATCTGAATGGGCATTCCGACATATCCGCTGGTGCCCTGTCTTTTAATCAACAAAGCAGCATGTATGAAAACTTATTTACTATAAGGAAATTGCATGGAACAGTCTTAAACTCACAAGATGCGTATTTACTAATAAGAGGCTTACGCACTCTATTTCTACGAGTGGAAAAGAACAGTCAAAATGCGATGTTACTTGCTAAACATTTCAATAACCACGAATTCATAGAAAAAGTTCTATATCCAGGTTTAGAAACGCACCCCAATCATCAAATTGCAAAACATCAAACTAATGGACAATTTGGCGGAATGCTATCAGTCATTGTTAAAGGCTCACAAACTGACGCTATTAATGTTGTTAGAAACTGTAAAGTGTTCTATCCAGCCACATCTCTTGGCGGTGTTGAAAGTCTTATTGAACACAGAAAAACCGTCTCTGGTGATGACTTTCCAGTACATGAAAATCTTATAAGAATTTCAGCAGGAATTGAAGACCCAGTAGATCTCATAAATGATCTCGAACAAGCTCTCGACACGGTTTTCAAAAGAAAGGGGCAGCACTAGCTGCCCCTCTGAATTCAAAAAAATTTTTAAATTATTTTAATGCTAGATCCGTAATTTCGTGTGTCCAAGCACCTGTTGGCATTTTAGTGAT
The DNA here is from genome assembly GCA_002691045.1 of Marinovum sp. Lineage (GTDB taxonomy): Bacteria > Pseudomonadota > Alphaproteobacteria > Rhodobacterales > Rhodobacteraceae > Salinivivens. The sequence goes on along the minus strand of NZGN01000079.1, from coordinate 19,955 downwards.
AACCGGATCTGAACCACCGGTCATTAAACTATCAACTGTACGTTGATAATCTGCAGGATCTAAGGCTCCATTGCTGCCTGCAGTTAACTTAATTATTTCTCCCATTTGGGTTGTGTTATGCTCAACTGTCTGAGCTCCAGAGTCGTCGTTATCAACAACGATTTCGGCAGCCTCAGCTGGGTTCTGCTCAGCATATTTCCACCCTTTCATCGACGCCCTTACAAACCTAACCATCTTATCTTTGAAAGCCGCGTCTTTTAAGTTTTCTTCCAAAACATAAAGACCATCTTCAAGTGTCGCAACACCTTCATCCTCATACTTAAACACTGTTAATTCAGACGGTTTTAAGCCTTCAGCAAGAACCTGCCAATATTCGTTGTAAGCCATTGTCGAAACACATGTTGCATCACCTTGAGTTAAAGGAAGAATATCCCAACCTTGCTTGAAAACAGTAACTCCGTCAGAGCCCCCGTTTGTGGAAAGACCTAATTTATTCATCCAGCTCAAGAATGGATATTCATTACCATAATACCATACACCCAGATTTTTACCCTTAAGGTCGGAGACAGAGTTTACTCCGCGATCTTTTCTACAAGTAAGCATCATTCCGGAACTTTTAAACGGTTGAGCAATATTTACAGCTGAAAGTCCTTTTTCTCTTGCAGCTAAAGCAGATGGCATCCAGTCAACTGCTACATCTGCGCCACCTCCAGCAAGGACTTGCATTGGTCCAATATCTGGTCCCCCTGGTTTGATGGTGACATTTAAACCTTCCTCTTTATAAAATCCTTTGTCTTGCGCCACATAATATCCAGCAAACTGTGTTTGTGTAACCCATTTTAACTGAATTGTTACATCATCTGACGCTGAGGCAATGGATGCCACCAACATAAAAATGCCACCAAGGGCGAATTTAAATAAATTTCTCATATATAATCTCCTTTAATTACAGTTTTATTTTAATCTTACTCTTTGCGACGGGTGCCAGAAGGTTACTACCTTTTCCAACAAAACAATCCCACCATAAAACAACGACCCTGTTATTGCCGCTATTGTTATTTCTGCCCAGACCATATCTAACGCAAACCTGCCAACTTCTGTTGAAATTCTGAAACCAATTCCCTTAATCGGCGATCCAAAAAATTCAGCTACAATCGCCCCAATTAATGCTAGGGTAGAACAGATTTTAAGTCCATTAAAAATAAAAGGCATTGCAGCTGCTAATCTCAATTTTACCAACGTTTGAAATGATGTTGCATTATATGTCCGCATTAAATCACGATGAATTTTATCGGACATTTGCAAACCTTGTATAGTATTTATCAGCATTGGGAAAAATACCATCACTGTAACTACAGCAGATTTCGACTCCCAGTCAAAACCAAACCACCTTACCAATATCGGTGCCGTACCAACAATGGGAAGAGCTGCCATAAAAGTTCCAATCGGCAATAACCCAAGTTCTAAGAACTTAAAACGATCTGCTAAAAGAGCTACACCAAAAGCTGCCGAACAACCAAAGATATATCCACTTAAAGCTCCCTTGACGAAAGTCTGTACAAAATCAATCCAAAGAATTGAAACGCTGTTAATAAATTTTATGAATACTAAGGACGGGGCTGGGAGAATTACTGGACTTACATCGAAAGCACTAATTGAGGCCTCCCAAATCAGAAGTAAAGATACTCCAAATAAAATAGGAGGCACAACCATTTTAGTTTTAACAAGATTAGATTGACTAATAAAAATATTTAATGTCCAAGCGGCTATCCAAAAAATAATAGAAAATAAGAAAAAACTATTCATTGAGCAATCATCATTCTTTTAAAAACAAAGGCCTGGATTAAACTAATCAATCCAACCAATGAAGCTGCAAGAATAGCTGCGGCAAATAATGCACTCCAGATTTGGATTGTTTGTCCATAATAACTTCCTGAAAGCATTCTAGCTCCCAAACCAGCGATTGCACCAGATGGTAGCTCTCCAACAATTGCCCCGACAAGAGATGCCGCCATTCCAAGCTTCAGCGAGGTAAACAAAAAAGGAATTGCCTTCGGGAGCCTTAATTTAATCAAAATCTGAAACTGCGAGGCCGACCAAGTTTTCATTTGATCAACTTCAAGTAAGTCAGGTGATCTCAATCCCTTAACCATTCCCACTACAATTGGAAAAAAAGAAAGGTACATTGATATGATTGCCTTAGGCATGAGCCCGGTAAAGCCAATTGAGCTAGATACGACAATGATCATAGGAGCTAATGCCAAGATTGGTATTGTTTGACTCGTAATAATCCAGGGCATCACACTTAAATCTGTCGCTTTGTCATGTACAATTGCTAAAGCTAATAAAACACCTAAAAGCGTCCCCAACATGAAACCAGCCAATGTTGCTGATAACGTTATCCAACCATGATAAACAAGCGATCGCTTAGACGTAATTTTTTTATCAAAAGTCGTCTTCCACATTTCAAAGCCTACCTGATGAGGTGTCGGTAATTTAGGCTTTTTCTGAGACCAGGTATCATGAACAAGTTCAGAAAAACTAAGTTTCTGATTGTTCCTTTCTGCCTTGTCTAAAGCCCATGACGAATTCAATACTATTGAAAAACCATACCAAATTAGCACTATAAACATGGAGATTGTTACTATTGGAATGAGCGACTTATTCATAACTATGCCCAGCCCTTAAACCTTCTCTTACTCTTTGGGCAATATCAATAAACTCTTTCGTATCTCTTATCTCCAAGGGTCGACTATCAGGCAAATCACTTTCAATTATATCAATAATTCGTCCTGGACGAGGAGACATAACAACAATTTTAGTGGATAGATATACTGCCTCTGGTATCGAGTGGGTTACAAAACAAATTGTTTTTTTTGTTGAATGCCAAAGTTTCAGTAACTGTTCGTTTAAATGGTCTCTTACTATTTCATCCAAAGCACCAAAAGGTTCATCCATTAATAAAATATCAGCATCAAATGATAGAGCCCTTGCGATAGATACTCTTTGTTGCATGCCACCAGAAAGCTGCCATGGAAATTTCTTTTCAAAATCTTCTAAATCAACTAGCTTTAGAACTTTTTCTACTCGCTCGTTTTGCTCAGACTTGCTTATTCCCATTATTTCTAAAGGTAAGCGTATATTTTTTCCTATTGTGCGCCACGGATACAGTCCCGCTGATTGAAAGACATATCCATAAGCCCGACTTTCGCGAGCAGCTTTTGGAGACACACCATTAATCATGATAGTCCCATCTGTTGGCTGGTCTAGATCCGCCATAACTCTTAAAAATGTTGTTTTACCGCAACCTGATGGCCCAATAAAACTTACAAATTCACCTTTTGTTACATTAAGGTTTACTTCTTTTAAAGCATGTACGGGCCCATCGTTGGTTTGGAAGGTTAAATCCAACGACTTCGCTGAAATCACTGTTTCGTTAGTCACTAGTTCTAGTTATCCCTAAATCTTAAACACCTGTAGCAGGTATCCCAGTGCGCTTCACCGGAGTTGGAGATGTAAGATCTTTCCAATTGGAAAGAGCTTGGTTTACAGGGGTATTACCTTTTCTTGCAACAAATTCGCCGTGACCCTCTTTAGTATTAATTTCGCCATCAGAGATCGCCACATAGCCTCTCGATAAAGTGTACCTGGGCAATCCGGTTACCGTGTGACCCTCAAAAACATTATAATCAATTGCTGATTGTTGAGTTGATGCTTTAACTGTCTTAGACTTTTCTGGATCCCAGACAATCAAATCAGCATCTGCCCCCACAAGCACAGCACCTTTCTTAGGATAACAATTTAGTATTTTTGCAATATTTGTAGACGTTACCGCAACAAACTCGTTCATTGTTAGTCGGCCAGTTCTCACTCCATGCGTCCAAAGCATAGGTAATCTATCTTCTAAACCACCTGTCCCATTTGGGATTTTAGTAAAATCACCCACTCCAAAACGTTTTTGCTCCGTGGTAAATGCACAATGATCCGTAGCAACCACACTCAAAGATCCAGCTTGTAAACCAGCCCACAAACTATCCTGATGCTTTTTATTTCTAAATGGTGGAGACATTACTCTTCTAGCAGCATGATCCCAATCTTTATTAAAATATTCAGTTTCATCTAGAGTAAGATGTTGAATCAACGGCTCACCCCAAACACGCTTCCCAGCTTGTCGAGCACGACGGATCGCCTCGTGAGCTTCTTCACAAGATGTATGAACAACATAAAGCGGAACACCAGCCATATCTGCGATCATAATAGCACGATTTGTGGCTTCACCTTCAACCTGACTTGGTCGAGAATACGCATGAGCCTCTGGACCATTATTGCCATCGGCCAAAAGCTTAGCGCTCAATTCAGCAACAACATCACCATTTTCCGCATGGACCATCGCGATACCGCCAAGATCGGCTAAGCGGGAAAAAGATGCATATAATTCATCATCATTAACCATCAAAGCACCTTTATATGCCAAAAAATGCTTAAATGTATTTATTCCACGCTCTTCTATAACCGTTTTCATGTCATTAAATACTTGCTCACCCCACCAAGTAACCGCCATATGAAAAGAGTAATCACAATTTGCTCTAGTAGATTTATTGTCCCAACGCTTTATAGCATCAAGCAAGCTTTCACCTTGATTAGGCAAAGCAAAATCTACAACCATGGTCGTGCCACCAGCAAGACCAGCTCTAGTACCGCTCTCAAAATCATCGCTTGAATACGTGCCCATAAATGGCATTTCCAAATGGGTATGCGGATCGATACCACCTGGCATAATGTAGCAACCTGTTGCATCAAGCTCAGTGTCCCCAGACAAATCCTGTCCGATTTCACTAATTTTTGAACCCTCGATTAAAATATCGGCTTTGTAAGTCAAATCATGAGTTACAACGGTTCCATTTTTAATTACCTTCGACATTATTTAACTCCTAACGATATGACTATTGAATGATAGCTGTATTTAAAACTGCATGAAGCAAAACATCGGTACCAGCTTGTGCCCACTCTTTTGATATTTCTTCGGCCTCATTGTGGCTTAAACCATCTTCACACGGGCACATAATCATAGCAGTTGGGGCAAGGTCATTTATCCAACAAGCATCGTGCCCAGCTCCCGAAACTATATCCATATGGCTGTAACCAAGTTCTTCTGCAGCTTCTCTAACCGCTGAAACACAACCCTCATCAAAAGCCGGCGGATTAAATTGCCCAACGATTGAACATTCGAAATCAACACCAATGTCACTACATAATTTAGGAGCTTTTTCCTCAAACTCTGCAACCATTGCTTCTAGTATATCTAACAAGTGCGTTCGCATATCTACGGTGCAGACAATTTGCCCAGGGATGATATTTCGAGAATTGGGGTACACATCAATATGTCCAATTGCGCCAACAGCATTCGGTTGGTGCTTCATGGCAATTTCATGAACCAGTTCGGTAACTAACGCTAAACCCCTACCTGCATTTTTGCGCATACGCATGGGAGTCGAGCCAGTATGGCTCTCTTTTCCAGTAATTTTACACTCAATCCATCGCAAACCCTGACCGTGGGTAACAACACCAATATCTTTATTCTCAGCTTCTAAAATAGGGCCTTGCTCAATATGCAGCTCGAACATGGCGTGCATTTCTCTGGCGCCAACCTTCTCATCACCCACCCATCCAATGCGTTTTAGTTCATCACCAAATTTTTTTCCATCACTATCCACTCGATCATAAGCCCACTCTTGATCGTGTTTTCCAGCAAAAACCCCTGATGCGAGCATTGCAGGGGCAAAACGTGTTCCTTCTTCATTAGTCCAATTTACTACTACGATTGGATGCTTTGTCGTGACATCAAGATCATTCAACGTTCTTATAACTTCTAAACCACCCAAAACACCTAAAACACCATCATACTTTCCACCCGTTGGTTGCGTATCGAGATGAGAGCCAACATAAACAGGAAGAGCATCTGGATCTGAGCCAGCCCTTGAAGCAAACATATTGCCCATGGTATCAACACCCATTTCCATACCTGCATCTTCACACCACTTTTGAAATAGTGCTCGGCCTTCTGCATCCTCGTCCGTTAATGTTTGACGATTATTTCCACCAGCAATTCCAGGGCCGATTTTTGCCATTTCCATTAGACTGTCCCAAAGTCGATCTGGATCGATCCTAAGATTTTTCATACTTTCCAAACTAAAACCCCCAATAACAAAAATTAACCAAAACAATCTTGGCCCTAAGTGACTTTGGAACATATAAATGAGGGCGGTCAATGAATTTTTTGACCAATTGGACAATTTTTCTTAATTTTTTTTAATTCTTGTTCTAAGGTTGCTTAAATTAACAGCAGCACGCAATAATTTTTAAGACCAAATCTATGTTTTGAAAGTTTAGATCTACGAACAAAAAGTGACTAGTAAAATAGATGAATTTGATAGAAAAAAAGACCCTCTCAAGAATTCAAAAAGAAAAACGCAGCACTATTAAAAAAGCTGCTTTAGAAGTCTTTTCAGAATACGGATTGCGTGGCGCAACATTAGATAAGATTGCCATCGCCTCTGGCCTTACTAAGCCAAACATTCTCTACTATTATTCGAGTAAAGATCAAATATATTTTGATGTTTTAAGCGGTTTATTGGACGAGTGGGTTGCCCCACTTCATAACATTTCTTCTGATGGGGACCCAATAGACGAGCTATTAGGTTACATGAAAGCAAAGCTAAAGATGTCAAAACAAAAACCACAAGAAAGTAAATTGTTTGCAACTGAAATTTTGCATGGAGCGCCGCTGACTCAAAACGTTTTAGCAACCAGCTTAAAACAAACATTAGACGAAAAAGTTGCAGTTATTGATAAATGGATTGAAGAAAAAAAATTAGAATATGTAAACGGTTATCATTTATTCTTTTCAATTTGGGCTATGACGCAACATTACGCAGATTTTGATATTCAGGTGAAATCAATTTTAAATCAAAGTGAAGAAGAATTGTTTGATGATGCAGAGGAGTATTTAACAAGCGTTTTGTTAAGGACGTTGAGTGTAAGGGCGCCCTAATGCTTATATAGTGGCACCCTTATATAAATCGTTTTTATTCTATTCAGCGGCTTTTGCCATTGGATTATTAGGATGTTGCGTCCAGTTACCATATTCGGCAGCTACACGGTTTCCAGTTCTCTCATCCAAGTCACCAGGAGATAGCTGCTCCATTGTAATACAATTTTCAACGGGACAGACGTTAACACACATATTACACGCCACACACTCATCATCTTTTACTGTAAATACTCTATCAGCTGACATCGCTATAGCTTGGTGTGATGTATCTTCACAAGCAGCATAGCAGCGACCACAACTTATGCATGAGTCCTGATCAATTCTGGCCTTGGTAGTAAAATTTAAATTTAGGTACTGCCAATCAGTTACATTTGGCACCGCTCTTCCAACTATTTCATCGACAGAATTATAACCTTTTTCATCCATCCAACTAGATAAACCGGCAGTCATCTCCTTAATAATTCCAAATCCATAGGTCATCGCTGCAGTACAAACTTGAACGTTTCCAGCTCCAAGCGCTAAAAATTCAGCTGCATCTCGCCAAGTTGTAACACCACCTATTCCAGAAATTGGTAATCCATGAGTTTCGGGTGTACGAGCTATCTGAGCAACCATATTTAAAGCAATTGGTTTAACCGCAGGTCCACAATACCCACCAGCAGTACCTTTACCATCAATTGTTGGGTTAGGAGCCATATCATCGAGATCTACGGATACAATTGATGAAATTGTATTTATAAGACTGACAGCGTCGGCACCGCCCTCTTTAGCGGCAGTAGCCGGATAGATTATATTTGTTATATTAGGGGTGAGTTTAACAATAACTGGTAAATCTGTGGATTCCTTACACCAGCGCGTTACCATTTCAATATACTCCGGAACTTGCCCAACAGCCGATCCCATGCCCCTTTCTGACATTCCATGTGGGCATCCAAAATTCAACTCAAAACCGTCAACTCCGGTTTCCGCTATTCTAGGCACAATTTCTTTCCAATGTTGCTCTTCACAAGGCACCATTACAGAGGCAACTAAAGCTCTATCTGGAAAATCTTTTTTAATCCGAGCCATTTCTTCCAGATTAATTTCTAATGATCGATCTGTTATAAGCTCAATGTTATTTAATCCCAAGAGGCGTCTATCTGCTCCCCATATAGCACCATACCTAGGTCCATTTACGTTCACAATTGGAGGACCTTCAGATCCCAAAGTTTTCCACACAACACCGCCCCAACCAGCTTCAAAAGCTCGGCGCACATTATACTCTTTGTCGGTAGGCGGTGCTGAGGCTAGCCAAAATGGATTTGGGGACGAAATACCACAAAAACTTGAAGTTAAATCAGCCATTATCCTTCTCCCATAAGTTTAGAATGAATATTTTCAGCTGCGTCTCTACCTTGCGCAACTGCAGTAACTGTCAAATCGTCGCCAGAGGATACACAGTCTCCACCAGCCCAAACATTTTTGACCGACGTTTCAAAAAGGGTGTTAACTTTAATTTTTGACCCTTCTAATTCCAAATTTTGTGGCTCGTCCGTTAAAAGCTGTCCAATAGCCTTAAGAACATGATCAGTTTTTACAGAAAAGTTTTTGTTAGCAGCTGATCCATTCTCAGTTTGTTCAAATTCAATATGTTCTACAGATGTAGAGCCCTCTATGCTAACCGGCTTTGCGTTGAATATAATGCGTACGCCTTTCGACTTAGCTATCTCTTGCTCATATTGTGAAGCAGGCATCTTTTTTTGAGATCCTCTATAAACTAGCGTAACCTCTTCTGCTCCTAACAATTTTGACTGAACGGCCGCATCAATTGCAGTCATACCTCCACCAATTACAACAACGTTCGAGCCAACGGGAACTTTGGAAAAGTCAGAAGATTGCCTTAGCCTGGCAATGAAATCTACAGCATTTTCCACATTGCTGAGGTTTTCTTTATCTAAGGAAAGTTTGCGAACACTATCAAGTCCTATACCGATAAATGTTGCATTGTGAGATTTACTGAGGTCTTCAAGAGTAAAGTCTTTACCTAAAGCTTTACCTGAGTGCAGTTTTATACCACCAATTTTTAATAACCACTCAACTTCTTCTTGAGCAAAATTATCAGTAGCTTTGTAAGCCGCAATCCCAAACTCATTCAGACCGCCAGGCTTTACCCCTGCATCAAATATATCAACCTCGTGACCTAGCATTGCCAAACGATGTGCGGCAGCTAAACCGGCAGGACCAGCGCCAATAATTGCAACGCTTTTTCCAGTAGTTTTTGCTCTTGTATATGGGTGTTCTTCAGATCGCATAGAAACGTCTGTCGCATAACGTTGCAAGCGTCCTATTTCGACAGGCTTACCCTCAGCAGCTTCGCGCACACAGGCTTCCTCGCATAATGTCTCAGTTGGGCAAACTCTAGCACACATTCCACCTAAAATGTTTTGGTCGAATATTGTTTTTGCCGATGCCAAGGGCATGTCAGTTGCAATTTGTCTTATAAACAAAGGGATATCAATTGATGTTGGACACGCAGTGACGCATGGCGCATCATAGCAAAAGTAGCATCGGTCCGCAGCAACTGCAGCTTCATGTGAGTCAAACCCTGGATGAAGGTCACTGAAGTTTGCATCCAATTGCTCTTTGGTTACCCGGCCTGATCCAAGCTGCTCAACTTGTCCTGATGAAGCCATAACTAACTATCCTCCAAAATATTTTTACCATATGGTCAATTTTTTACTATTTGGTCTAATTTTACTTCCAGATGCAAACAAAAAATGCGAATTGACAAAAATTTATTTAACTTTAATGAATTTGTGATGCAAAAATAAGCGGTAAGAATAATCAAAATAAAAGGAACAAAAATGTCAAAAGTCCTTCAGGTTGTCATCTATAAGTCAGTTTCAGACGAAGAAAAATTAGCAAAATATGCAGCGTTAGCATTACCAGCAATGGAAAAAGCCGGAGCTAAATTTCTAGCCCGGGGATTGCCGGTTGCCGTAAGAGAGGAAGGGCAAAAAACGCGAACTGTTGTTATTGAATGGCCTAGTATTGAAGCAGCAAATGCTGGATATAACGGACCAGATTACCAAGCAGCACTAGATGCTTTAGACGGATCTGCATCTAGAGAATTTAGGTATGTTGAGGCAACCTACTAGGCTTAAAGCAATCCTGGTAAGTTTCCAAGTAATACTTATGAATTCCGGTATAAAAGCAGAAGCCCAAAACCTATTGGAATGATACCCACGTAAGTATAGCCTGGAGCAAAACTATCTTTGGTAAAAGTTTCGAACATTAACACCCAAAAGGGAATTAAAAGGCTATATGCCATAACATTTGTTCCTGGGATTCTTGAGGAAGCAAAGTTTAGGCATAAGATTGTTCCTATGGAAGCAAAGATAGCCAGATAAATTATTAAAAAAACTAACCCAATGGAAACATTTGTTGGAATAAAATCTAAACCTTGGATTATTATAGACATGGCCAAAATAAGGGTTCCAGCTGTCAAAACACCAAAGGTAGTAATCAACAAATTTTCCCCAAAGTTCAGTCTAGGTTGGACTAAAGCATAACTGGAATAAACAATCGTTCCTATTAAGAAAATAAGTTCACCAAAGTCTAACTTAAAGTTCAATGCGTTAATCAATGAACCATCAAAGATAATGTAAAGTGCGCCCACCGAGCTTATACAAAGCGCCAACCAGATCAAAGAATGGGACTTTTTATTGAAAATCATTGAATCTAAAATAAGGGTCGCAAAAGGCATAAGTGCAAAGATTGCTGAGGTTGAAATTGTTGAAGTATATCTGAGGGCTATAAACATAAAAACAAAATATATCGAATAAATTCCCCCAAGAATTAAATAGCGCCATGGTTTAAATAAGAGATCACGCGATAGTCTTTTCGTAACAATCAAATATAAACCGAGAAGGGTAGCACCTAACAAAAATCGATAAAAAGTTAAAATTTCCGGCTCAATTAGCTCAGCATACAATTTTCCAAAAACAAATGATCCCGCTACAAACAAAGAAAACAAAAGCATTATCAAATGACTTTTAATTTTTTCATTTACTGCGTAAATCATTTAAAACTCAGGTAGAATGTCAACATTCATCAGCAATATACTAATCTTGAGATGGGGCATAAGAAGCGGGATCAACAATATCAGGGCGCCCGTCGATGAATAAATTTGCAGCCAAATGGGTGTTTTTTGCGATTAGTCTTCCGCCTCGCACTATGGCGAGCCGATGAGCGCGTAATCTGATAGCCTCTATTGGGTCTTTTGCTTGAAGCAAATTAAAGTTCGCCTTTGATCCTTTACTCAGTCCATAGCCTTCAAGATGCATTATTATAGCAGAGTTCGTTGTAACAGCTTCAAAACACCACGCCATATCTTCACGGCTAGATAATTGGCCAACATGTAAGCCCATAAATGCGACGTCAAGCATATCGGCCCGGCCAAGCGAGTACCAAGGATCCATTACGCAATCTGAACCAAATCCCGTTAAAACACCTGCATCCCGCAACTCTCTAACTCGAGTCTGTCCTCTACGTTTTGGATAAGTATCATGCCTGCCCTGCAACATTATATTAATAAGAGGATTGGGTATCGCGTGAACTTCTGCTTCAACGATTAATGGTATCAACTTAGATACGTAATAATTATCCATCGAGTGCATTGATGTAAGGTGAGAACCTGCTACCCGGCCCTGCAAACCAAGCCGTTGAGTTTCATAAGCTAGACTTTCAATATGACGGCTCATTGGATCATCAGTTTCATCACAATGCATATCAACTAACAGACCTCGCTCAGATGCTATTTCACAAAGAGTTTTAATCGATTGAGCGCCTTCTGACATTGTTCTTTCGAAATGGGGTATACCGCCCACTATATCCACACCCAAATCCAAAGCACGAATTGTATTTTCCAGGGCTTTAGGAGAGCGATAAAGTCCATCTTGAGGAAATGCCACTAATTGAAGGTCGATATAGTCTTTAATCTGTTTCTTGACCTCCAAAAGTGCTTGAACACCCTTCAGTTCGTCATCACAGGTATCAACATGGCTCCTTATAGCTCCTATGCCCATTGAAACAGCCAAATCACAATATCGTAATGATCTTTCAATGATATCATCTATCGTTTGGACAGGTTTTAATTCACCCCAAAGAGATATACCCTCTAACAAAGTTCCAGATTTATTTAATCTTGGAGTCCCAAGCGATAAAGTTGCATCCATATGAAAGTGCGGATCAATAAATGGGGGTGCTAAGAGTAAACCATCAGCATCTATAGTTTCTTTCGCCTCAGCTGAAATACTCCTTTCAATGGCAGTTATAATTCCATTTTTACAGCCAACATCCATACCCACCTTGCCGTCAGGCAGAGAGGCATTTTTAACCATAAAATCAAACATAATTAGTTCCTATCTTTGTCCTTTGAACCAAGGAGTGAGAAGCGCTCTTGGATATTCTGCCCGCCTAGCAGCTATCACCAGAGCGACAATTGAAAGAACGTATGGCGCTGCCAAAAAAACCTGAGTTGGGACTTTTGCACCAACCTCGGTCTGCATTCGAACTTGTAATGCATCAAACGCTCCAAATAGAAGTGCCCCCAACAGAGCTTTTCCTGGCTTCCAACTTGCAAAAATAACCAGAGCTATGCAGATCCAACCTCGACCGTTGACCATACCAAAGAAAAAAGCATCAAAAGCTGACATAGTGAGGAAAGCTCCACCCAAGGCCATTAGAGCTGAACCAACTACAATTGCTCCAATCCTGAGCCCATAAACACTCAAACCCTGGGCATCAACACTATTTGGATTATCACCTACCGCCTTAATGGCAACGCCTAAACCGGTACGATTCATGATATACCAAACAAGCCCAACCATAAATAAGGCTAGCCANGTGAGAGCCGTTTGCTGGAATAAAACAGGCCCAACAAATGGAAGGTCTGATANAATTGGAATTTCCAGGGGTCGAAAGGGTTCAATTCTTGGCGGGGAAGAAACATTAGGTAAAGCGGTTCTGTAAGAGAAATAACTTACAGAGGTAGCAAATAAAGTAACACCAAGTCCTGAAACATGTTGAGAAAGACCCAAGGGGACTGTTAAGATTGCATGAATTAGACCAAAAAATGCGCCAGCTAAGCCAGCAACTATTACACCTCCCCACAGACCAGCACCCAACCAAACAGCCATCCAACCTGACATAGCACCCGCCACAAATATTCCTTCGATGCCTAAATTAAGGACACCAGATTTTTCACAAATTAAAGCACCCAAAACTCCAAAAATTAGTGGAGTAGCAATTCTCAAGGAGGCCGCCCAAAAACTATCACTTAGAAGAATTTGAATAATCTCAGCCATTTAATTTTGACCTTTTACGCTTGTTTTCACTAATTTAAATCGGGCGAAAAATCCACCAATTAAAACGCAGAGTAGTGAAGTTGAAACAACCAAATCTGCGAGATATGAAGACACACCCATTGCTCGACTCATGCTATCAGCACCGACAAAAACTGAAGCTATAAATAATGCGGATATTACAACGCCGATTGGTGATAACCCAGCAAGCATTGCAACAATTATTCCGGCATAGCCAAATCCAGGCGACAGATCTGAAGTGAGGTAACCTTTAAGACCCGCAACCTCGCTAACACCCGCCATTCCTGCTAAAGCACCAGAAACTAAGGCCGCACCAAGTATTGTTCGGTTGACTTTTATTCCCGCATGCCGAGCTGCAAATACGTTTTCACCAACTGCGCGCAACTTGAAGCCCCAGACAGATCTAACCAACATAAACTGTGCAATCAAAGCACAAGCAATAGCAATTAACAAACCAGAGTGTACACGCATTCTTTCCATTAAAGGCGGGAGCATTCCCTGATCTAATATTGGAGAACTCTGCGGCCAACCTAAGCCCATCGGGTCTTTCAAAGGACCTTCTAGCATATACTGTAGGAAAATCAGAATGATAAAGTTAAGCAACAAAGTTGTTACGACCTCATCAGCACCATATCTTGTCTTCAGAAAAGCAGGTACGGCCATTCCCACCGATCCAGCTGCGCAACCAAACAATATTATTATGGGAACTAGTATAAATGCCGGCGCTTCTAAAACCCCTGTTCCAACAGCTACAGCAGCCATTGCTCCTAAATATAACTGGCCTTCAGCTCCAATATTCCAGAGTTTAGCGCGGAAAGCTAATGCCGCCGCTAGTCCTGTGAACATTAAGGGAGTTGCCCTTGTGAGCATCTCAGAAAAAGCAAACTTAGATCCAAATACTCCTTTAGCCATCTCAACATATGAAACCAAAATAGGGGCACCCGCAAACCAAAGGGGTATCGAAGCTAAAATTAAAGCCACCAGTGCAGATAGAATAGGCACACCATAGCTAAAAATAGTAGAATTCGTATTTCGAGGCTCTATTCGTATCATGCTGCCTCACCAGCCATCATTAAGCCAATTGTTTCTCTGTCATGTGTTTCAACAGCTTTGAGCTCACCGTCATAAATCACCATAATACGATCTGATAAACTTAAAATTTCATCTAGATCTTCGGAAATTAAAATAACACCAGAACCTCGCTGACGAGCTTCCAAAAGACGATTTGCTACGTCAGCTGCTGCACCCATATCCAGTCCCCTAGTTGGTTGATTTGCAAGGATCAACTTTGGTGCAGCTTCAAAAACTCGTGCTAAAATTAATTTTTGTATATTTCCACCTGATAGTAAACGTGCCGAAGCATTTGCGCCTGGCCCTCTTACATCATATTTTACGCTTAGATCTTCACAGTGCTGTATTATTGCTTCACGGTTCAGCAAACCACGGCTTTGAATTCGTTTATTAGATAGGTCTTCTAATATCATATTCTCTGCGACGGTCATCTGGCCAACTATACCATCTTTATGCCTGTCTTCTGGTATACGCCCTACTCCTGCTTGAATTATGTTTGACGGATCATTTGAGATTAAGATTTCACTCTCTAACTTAATCTTACCCGAAGACGGCTTTAACAAACCTGAGATAGCATTGGCCAAAACAGTTTGGCCATTCCCAGAAATTCCAGCTATTCCCAAAATTTCATGTTTTTTCACAATAAGATTAACGTTTGAAATACTTTCTCTTTTTGAAGAGCCAGAAATAGTCAAATTATCTAATTCTAAAACTGCTTCTCCAGGTTTCATTTTTTTGCGAGAAGAGATTTCTGTCTCCTCGCCTACCATTAACCGCGCTATTTTTCTTTCATTTGCTTCTTTACTTGATATCTCGCACACTTTTCGACCATGACGCAGTACTGCTATTCGATTTGAAAAGGCTAAAACTTCTCTTAATTTATGGGATATGAAAATAACTGACAGCCCATTTTTAGTCATGGTTGTAATATTTTCAAATAACTTATCAGATTCCTGTGGTGTTAAAACTGCTGTCGGCTCATCAAGAACTAAAATTTTCACGTCCTGATAAAGCGCTTTTAAGATCTCGACTCGCTGTCTCTCTCCTACTGTCAATTTCCCAACTGGAATATTCATGGGAGCAGCTAAACCGCTATCATCCATTATTTTTTGAACTTTTTGCATTGCTTTGGTCTTATTTCGTCTAAAATCAAAAAACCCTTCAGATCCAAGCATTATATTATCAAGAGCATCTAGATTTTCTGCTAGAGTAAAATGCTGGTGAACCATACCTATCCCAGCAGCAATAGCAGCTTGAGGATTACCCAGCTGTAAAGGCTTAGCAGTTCCCAATGCGCCAAAAATGTCAATAGTCCCAGCGTCTGGCATGTAATGACCAAACAGCATATTCATTAAAGTGGTTTTTCCGGCTCCGTTTTCACCTAAAAGAGCAAGCACCTCACCTTTAAAAAGCTCTAAACTAATTGATTGAGCTGCCTGGACAGACCCAAATGTTTTAGTCAAACCGTTTAGATGTAATACGGGTGAAGAAGTCATTTTAAAAGTGGACGACACAATTTTGTGCCGTCCAATAGAATTTAACCGTCAGATTGAGGCCGAGCATCATTTACATTTACTCGGAACAAACCATCTAGTATTTCTTGCTGCTTGGCTTTAACAGCAGTTGCCACATCTGCTGGTACTAGACTTTCATCCATTACAAGAGATCCACCACCGTAAGCCATAAAGCTATATTGCCCATAGTCTGCTGCTTCAAAGTTGCCTGACAAAACATTTGCTATTGCCTTATCTATGGTAGCCTCCATGTGCCATAAAGCAGAAGCTAAAATTGTGCCCGGATAGTCACCTGAAGTGTCTATAACGTTGCCTATAGCCTTCACGCCTCTTTCAACAGCAGCATCAGACACACCGAAACGTTCTGCATACATGATATCAGCACCTGCATCCATCATGGCAAATGCACTTTCTTTTGCTTTGGGTGGATCATACCAACTATCGATGAAGTTAACCATAAACTTTACATCTGGATTCACGTCTCTGGCGCCATCCATAAATGCGTGCATTAAACGATTAACTTCAGGTATGGCATATCCGCCTACCATTCCGATTTTATTAGATTTAGTCATGGAGCCAGCAATCATTCCAGAAAGATAGGAAGGTTCATGAATCCAATTATCAAAAACTGCGAAATTTGGTCCAACCCCTCCAAAAGATGAGCCCATTAAAAAAGCTGTATTTTGGTAATCTTTTGCTACTTTTCTAGCAGCTCTCTCTAAACCAAAAACTTCTCCAACTATCAACTGTTGTCCCTGCTCAGCATACTCGCGCATAACACGCTCATAGTCGGTATTAGCCACATTTTCAGAATAAGTGTATTCTATATCGCCACGGTCTGCAGCTGTATTCAGCGCTTTGTGAATTCTGCTGATCCACTGCTGTTCAACCGGCAGCGTATAAATCGCCGCAACTTTTATTTTATCAGCAGCTGCAACACTAACTGATGAGAAAAGGCTCGCACTTGCTACTAGAGCAATTGCTAACCTTCGGCTTATTTGGTGCGTAAGAGTCATATTTATCCCCCTTGTCATTACACCAGGAAAGTGTGCTTTCGTTTAAAAAATTAATCAATAACTTATTTCAATTGAAATTGTATAAATGGAATTTATGAGCAATTATACATTTAAACTCTTATTAGATTAATAATTAATCATTAAAAAAATTATCAATTTAATTGCCTAATTGAAAAAGCACAGATTGTCCTGTTTTTGAATTAAAAGCTGCCATCCCTCCGCTTGAAACTACTTTGCCAGTTACCTCACGAATTACAACCTGATGAGTTATCATCAACGTCAAACCTGTATTAAGAAATTTAAACTTGTGGTTCAATAAAGCCATCGTTTCTTCTTTATTGGCATAGTTTTGAAAGAATGAATTTAGTCCAGCAAACTCTTTCCATTCTCCTAAATCTAGTAAATTTGCTGTTTCTTTACACCTGCACCACTGACTTGATAAAATTTCTGTGAATTTGATATTTTGAAGCCTGAGCTTTTCGCCTAGTTTAGAAGCCTGAGACCGCCCTTTCGTATCCAAATTTCTCTGGGTATCACAATCCTTTAAATCAAAATTATTAGGGTCGCCAAATCCTGGTGCCAAAGCGTGGCGTAAAAATAAGATATCTGCGTTCACACTATTAAGCGCATTTAGCAAAGTATCTTTGGAATCGATATCAGCGTCAGCACTAGAGACCATTAAGAAAATCACTAGAGAGAAATTGAAACTGTATTTAGCGAACATGTATTTCATAAAGACTAATCAGGCGATGAAAATTTTATCAAGCGAGCATTGGATCCATCCTCAATAACCCAAATAAACCCATTTTTTTGAACCTCAACATCTCTGACTCTCACTCGCCATGAAAATCTTTCTTCTTCAATAACTTTTTGATCTTTGAGTTTCAGTCTCACCAACGACTTCCCCTTTAGCCCACCCAAAAGTGCATGCCCCTCCCAGTTTTTAAATTCATTTCCAATATAAAAAGTTAGTCCTGCCGGGGCGAGCGTTGGAACCCAATATGCAACTGGCGACGCGAAGTCCGGCCTTGTCTCGTGTGGTGGAATTAGGGCTCCGCTATAGTGATTACCTTCTGAAACTAATGGCCATCCATAGTTTGATCCTGCCACTATTAGATTCAATTCGTCCCCATGTCGTGGGCCCATTTCATTGGCCCATAAATTATTTTTCTGATCAAAAGCTATGCCAAGGGGATTTCTATGCCCAGTCGTCCAAAATGTTTTAGCTAATTCACCTTTGCTTTGAAAAGGATTCTGCTTTGGAACCGTTCCATCATCGTTTAGACGGACTATCTTTCCAAAATTGGTATTCCACATTTGAGCAGGTTTTTGCATTTGCCGATCACCAGATGTAATGAATATTTTGTTTTCATGGACAGATCCCTCAGGACCAAAAACTATTCGATGAGAAAAATGTCCTTTGCCTTTCACTGCTGGAAATTGCTCCCATATCCTATGCCTGCTTTCTAACTTGGGGCTTTTGAGGTCGCTTAATTTAGCTCGATCAACCACGGCATATCTTGTCTTACCGCCATCATCCGAGGCTATGTAAGAGAGATAAATGTATTTATTTTTTTTAAAATTCGGATGTGGGACAACATCACCCATTCCGCCTTGCCCGCCGTACTGAACGTCCATAATATTTTTGACTTCAGTTTTGGATCCAAAATTGTCTATAAGCCATAGTTTGCCTGGCTTCGTTGCGACCAAAAGATGGTCGTTGTCTATAAAAGAAAGTGACCAGGGGTAATTAAATTTTGAAATTACTTCTCCCTGAATTTTAGACCCTAGGTTTCCTTCAATTATGTTGTTTGCAAAACTGTGGCTAGCGGCCATCAATAGCAAAAAAGTTAAATAAATTTTATACAAAAGTCTTCCATTCAACTAGAGTTAGATAACATAATAATCATAGTTTTAATTTTACGATCAGAAATTTCTATTATTTTACCTAAAGCAGATAACCAATGAAAAGATCAGAAATAAATAATATATTGCTTGAAGCCGATGAATTTATTCAAAAATTTGGCTTCAAATTACCCCCTTTTGCCTATTGGTCAGCATCTCATTTTAAGAAAAAAAAAGCTGATGCATCTGAAATAATCAGGTCAAGATGTGGTTGGGATATAACCGATTATGGTTGCGGAAAGTTCCATGAAATGGGGTTATTTTTGTTCACTCTGAGAAACGGAAAATTAGAGCATTTATCCCGTGGGAGAGGTATGTGTTATGCAGAAAAATTATTAGTTTCAAAAAAGGATCAAATTTCTCCGATGCACACACACATCGTAAAGGCTGAAGATATAATAAACAGAGGCGGCGCAGATCTTATCATAGAAGTATACGGGAGTGATGAAGATGGAAACTTTAGCTCCCAGAATGGAGGCACGATTTACCGTGATGGAATTTTAACTCAATTTGCTCCGGGAGAAAAACTCAGGCTTAGTCCCGGCGAAAGTGTAACCTTGATGCCTGGTGACTGGCATGCATTTTGGGGAGATAAGGGCGATGTTTTAATCGGAGAAGTATCAACTGTAAATGACGACGAGCATGACAATATATTTGTAGATGATATTGGTCGCTTTGCAGAAATCGAAGAAGATGAAGATCCACTTCACCTGCTTGTTAGTGACTACGAACACTGGCTCTAAACATTTAAGAATTGATTAGGTGTTGTAAAATTGAGCACACCATGCAATCACTCAGCGGTTTCACTACCAAGGTTAAATTTTGATCTCTCCAATACTCAGAACTCACTTAATAGCTTTAATTGGAGCTGGCTTATTTCTCTTTATTAACGCACCTTTGCCATGGTTGTTTGGCCCCCTTACTAGCTGCCTTGTCGCTGCTCTTTTTGGCTATAAATTGAAAGTATACAAACCCTTAGGAGATGGAATGCGCACAATATTGGGGGTTGCAGTTGGTGCAGCGGTTACCCCAG
>NZGN01000124.1:0-9261 GCA_002691045.1 Marinovum sp. | reverse complement strand
AAGCAGATAAACAACTGTATTAACTTGATTATTTTCTGGGGACATCTTAACAGGATTGTTTTTCGACCATCAACGAAAATTTCAACCTCTTTTTTGTTAAAAACGTGCCTCGACTGGCTATCTGATTCAAATGACGGTTCTTTGTCCCCTAAGGCAGAATTTGATCTTAAATTTTCCGTTAAGGATGGATTTAAGATTCCAAATTCCTTTCAGCACACAAAGCATAAGTGCATGTTAAAAAACAAAATCGGTAACAAAATTGGTAAGACTTTTGGGTTTGATTGCGCAGCTTTTGTTATAAGTAGAATAAACAAAACCAACTCAAATAACTTTTGTTTTGATGGTTTTTTGTCTCAAAACTTCATAACAAAAAAGGAAGCACAGGGTCTTTGAGCATGGAAAACAGCGATATTAAACTTACCTGCTCCTTTATCATGGAAAATGAAATGGCTGAACATAGAGAAGCATACA
The DNA here is from genome assembly GCA_002691045.1 of Marinovum sp. Taxonomy (GTDB): domain Bacteria; phylum Pseudomonadota; class Alphaproteobacteria; order Rhodobacterales; family Rhodobacteraceae; genus Salinivivens. The sequence continues at coordinate 8,790 of NZGN01000124.1, read as the reverse complement.
ACATGGCCTTGTTTACCCACTTTTGCATGAATGAGGATGTTGTTAAGGATTTAAATAACTGGGTTAGAGGCGATAGAGCTAGGGTTTATTTTAAATTTGATTCGCAAAACAGTCTTTGTCCTATCCAGTTTTTAGAAAAAGTTTATTACTGCGCTGCTCAGAATAACATCTACACCGTGATGGATATTTTTGGTAGCAGTCGAGTTAATCCTCTTTCGGCTCTTAATTATAGGCCGTGTGGTTTTTCTGGAGCAAAAACTAGAGAGGCCATTAGAGATTTTTCAAGCCGTTTTTATAAGGAGTTTGTCGGTGAGTAAAGATGGCTCTGTAGCAAAGCGCACGCTAGCTACAAACGTGTATCAAGAGGCTGTTCGCCGCATTAGCTACACGTTTGATCACTTTCCTCGTGTTTACCTGTCGTTTTCGGCAGGTAAAGACTCAACTGTAATGCTTCACCTGGCTGCTGAAGAAGCAAGAAAGCGTGGGATTAAATTTGGATGCCTGATTATTGATATGGAGGCGCAATACCAACACAGTGTAGCGCATATTGAAGCCATGTTGGAAGAATACAAAGATGTGCTTAATGTTTACTGGGTTTGCCTTCCTATGGCTCTTAGGAACGCTGTATCAGTATACGAACCTAAGTGGCAATGCTGGAATCCAGAGCAAAAGGCTTTATGGGTTCGCCCTATGCCTAAACATGAAGGTGTTATCTCGGACGAGTCTTTCTTTCCGTTCTGGGAGCGCAACATGGAGTTTGAGGACTTTATTCATGAGTTTGGCAAATGGTACGCTGGCGGTCTTCCTTGTGCTGCAATGATTGGTATTCGTTGTGATGAGTCGTTAAACCGAATGATGAAAATCACTGTTAGCCATAACCGTGAGTTCTTTGGGAAAAACAGATGGTTGCTAAGGCAAAAATCAACACAGCAGTATATCTATAGCTGTCACCCTATCTATGACTGGAAAACAAAGGATATTTGGACTTATCACGCCAAGTTTAAAGACAAGCGGTTTAACGAGATTTACGAGCTAATGAACAAAGCAGGTGTATCAATCCACCAGCAACGCCTTTGCCAGCCTTTCGGGGATGATCAAAGAAAAGGGCTTTGGTTGTTTCAAATTCTTGAGCCTGACACTTGGGCTAAGCTGCTATCAAGAGTGGCAGGGGTTAATTCTGGGGCTGAGTTTGTAAAGTTTAACGGTAATGCTTCTGGCCAGATAAAAATATCAAAGCCAGATGGTCACACATGGGAATCGTTTAGCAAGCTTCTACTTGAGTCCATGCCGACCAAGATGCGTGACCACTATGAAGCTAAGGTTATGACTTTCATTAAATGGTATGAGGAAAGAGAGGGGTATCGGGTTATACCTGATGAAGCCGACCCTAAGCTTGAGGTGGCAAAAAAAGTGCCCTCTTGGAGGCGCATTTGTAAAACTCTGCTTAGAAACGATTACTACTGTAAAAACATTGGCTTTACCGCTGATGTATCAAGCAAGGGTTATATGTACGAGAGATACATGGCAAACAAAAAGAAAGAGCTAGAGCAAAGAAAGAAAAAAAATGCCAGCTTCAGAAACTTCGGATTTTAAAAAAAATAGGATATAGATATGAGCAATGATAACTGGAAAAACAAACACCCTGTAAACGCCGTTCAGTGGGTTTCTGCTGATAAGGTGCAAGCTAACGACTACAACCCAAATAAAGTAGCAAAGCCTGAAATGCAACTACTTAGACGCTCTATTGAAGCCGATGGATTTACGCAACCAATAGTTGTATGGCGTGTTGATGATGGCTATGAGGTTATTGATGGGTTTCACCGCCATTTAGTCGGCAAAGAGATGGGCTTGCCTGAATTGCCTGTTGTTATTGTCAACAAAGAAAGCACTGAAAGAGGCGACCGCATGGCATCAACCGTGCGACACAATAGAGCCAGAGGCACTCACCAAATAACAAAGATGTCCGACATGGTTCGAGAGCTTGCACAGAGAAACTGGAATGATGCCAAGATAGCTAGAGAGCTAGGAATGGATGCAGATGAAGTCTTGAGACTTAAGCAAATATCGGGCTTAGAAGAAATGTTCCAAGATGAGGATTTTAGTAACGCTTGGGAAGTTGACCAATAAAGACAACCGTATCAATTTTTATAGGAATTTTTAAGAAATGAAAAACACACGCAACCCACGTGGAGCAGGGCGTAAGCCCTTGCCCTATGCAGTAAAAACAAAATGGGTACCAGTCGAGCTGATACCTGAAATAGACAGGCTCATCAAAGAGTACAAAGCCAAGTTTAAGTAAGCAAAGCCCCACCAGCGTGTGGGGTTTTTTGTTCGATTAATTTAATTTAACTATACATAAATTAATTATTGACAGCTAAATTAAATTAGGTATAATACAGCTCATCGAAACAAACTAACTGATTACAACTCTAAGGGTTATCAAATGAACAAATCAGCATTATTCACAGAAGCTCACAAAATCGCTAAAGCAACCGTTAAATCCGTAGGTAACTACATGGTTGCGTTCAAACTTGCATTGATTGAATTACACAAGCCAAATAAGGCATCTGTAGAAAAAATCACTTTTGTCAAACATTTCTTGGTTTCTGGTGACGATGAGATACATAGTGGCTATATCGATCATAATAAAAACTTTTATTCATCTGATGATGATACACCTGAAAACAGAGCCGAAGCTGAATCAGCTTTAGCCACTCTTAAAAACTGCACCAACTGCTTTAACTGCACGAATTGCACCAACTGCCATGACTGTTATTTCTGCAAAGATTGCGTTAACTGCATAAACTGCGATTTTTGTAAAAATTGCCATAATTGCAGAAATTGCGGAGCGTGCGAATGGTGTTCTAACTGCTTTAATTGCTCTGCTTCTTTTGCACTTTGCAATCGCTCAGGCGTTAAAAATGATCAAGTATACGGATCATTTAAGGATGGCATTGCATCAATATCTGGATTTAAAATGACCATCAAAGAAAGCTTGGATGTTATTAGCACTCCATTCAGAGAATTCAATCATAATACAGGTCACGAATTTCGTTCATCTTGGAGCATAACTAAAAAAACATTAGGGTATGTAGGCAATGTTGCTTTGCCTATCCATTGGGAAGTTTTTTTCTCTGAGGATGGATCAGAAGTGAATTGGTCTCGCCCATTTGTTTTTGATGGCGACCTAAGAGAAGTTGGTCTAATTGACTAGAATTTATAAAAACCTAGCCCCATCAATGAGTGGGGCTTTTTGTTTTATTCGCCAGTAACGCTGTCCCTCTCCACAATTTCATTAAGCATCTTAAATGGAGCAGGGCGCACCGTAGCCCCCTTGTCTGCCCTGATGGTGTAACAAGCCGTCATATCAAACACCATGCGCTCCAACCGCTTAGAGTTGCCACCCATGTATTTAATGTTAGGGAATCGTATATCGCCAGTCGCTTTAAACGCATCGTAGTAACCGCATGAGTAATAGCCTTCCCTCTCGTTGTAATACGACATGCTAAATGTTTTATCGAGATGATGCTTTGACAGGTGTATTTCATGGCAATCTTTGCCATACAGCCGTTTAAATAACTCTGACTTGTGATTGATGGCATTACCGCTAGCATCAACTAAGGCGTGATAGTTTATCTTTAGGCTAGGTCTTTCAGCCACCTTGATTCTTAACCTTTCCACAATCATCTTGTTGCCAAGGTAAAGCTTTTTTGATGCGTCACATTGGCTCAGGCAGCTTTCTACCTGCTGCAAGGTGAACACGATGTCATTCCTGTTTTTCTCGTGCTTAACCTGAGTTGCGTATATGCTCTTAGGTGTAACGATAACATTGCTCGGCTTGATGATTACCCACTCGCTGCCTCGTGTTGTCAGGTTGACCACCACCATGAACGGTGTGCTGCTGGCTTCCTCGTCACGAATCGCATCAATGCAATCCTTGCTCATAACCCGACCAATGTTGGGTAATCGGTTTATCATGTTGGCTTTAATATCAAACGTGATACCTTTTTTATTCAAGCGCATGACGTTGAAATAAAATGAACCATCCTTGCGCTTGGCTTCAATGAACAACATGTCGTCCTGAGCATCTGGCATAAACTCTAACATGGTTGACCACCATTTGATTCTTCCAGTAATCACCTGCTTCCAAAACAGCTCGTTGATAATCTTAATGATGAAAGCCTTGCTTATTTTAGAATTGCAATTAACCACCTGTACGCATGACAGGCGCTTGTATAGCTCGGTCTTTGGGTCAACATAATCAGAATCCTTGTACTCATCTGCCTCAAGGGTGACTGCTATGGTCGGGTGCTCTTTAAGCTCATCCATGCTTGTGATTATCTGCAACCTGCTACCTAGGTAGGCTCGAAGCTTCTTGGTTATCTCTTTTTGCTGAGTGCTGCCCTTGCAAAACCACAATTGTATTTTGAAACATGAATCAAATAGTTCTTCTTCTATGGTTTCTGCTTCTAAATCTGCCTCAGATGCCTTGTGCTTCCTTTCCTCGGTGTATTCGAGAAACTGTAGTTCAAACCTGTATATGTCGCTCACCAGTTCATTCAGCTCATTCAAAGCTTTATCAAATAGATTGGCTCTCATGAATGGCGTTGACTTGTCTGTTGATATGGCGGTCATGGTTGATTTTTTGTTGTCCTTGATGTTTGCGGCGTAGTCGCCCTTATCGCAAGGAATCATGTAGTAATTGCCTTTTTCACCTGCCAAGGAATAACGCCTGTATTTGTAGTCCGCTTCCAGCTTCTTCTTAGTTAACCTGGTGAACCTGAACAGCCTTGGGTATAGGTAAACACTGCCGTCAATCTCACCATGTTCAATTGAAAAATATTGAATGATGCGTAGGTTTTCTTTGGTCGTACAATCGAATGTAGAACCACTCATGGCGTGCAGTGAATTGGATTTGAGCGCATTTAAGGACTGAGATAGCAGCTTTATTTTAAGGTTATCTGTCGTGTGTTTGTTTGAATGAATAGAGCAATAAGGATTAACCTGCGTTTGAGACTGCACTTGTAACCCAGCGTCCACCAGCAGTTCATAGCAGTATTCAAGGCGGTCGTGTTTAGCCACTGCATAAGCTTTGCACTTATTCAGCCCCTCAAAGTCTGAGACTGAGTTAGACAATCGTTCATGCCTGTATTTATCGCCTTCAAACATGTTGATGCGGAGTGTGATTGTGGCGAATCTCTTTTCAAACGCCTCATTATTGAAGGCGTTCTGAACCAGCATGCCTGTAGCAGGTCTCAACGGATTGGGCTTTGCTCTCATTGTGCTATCTCCATAAAGTTAAGCAAGGCATTAACGGTTGGCGAAAGTTTGCCGTCCTCTTTAATAAAACCGCTTAGGCAAACTAGGTCGGCGCTTAGGCTTTCTTCACCCTCGCATTCCACCAGCCCCTTGTCAGTTATTCGGCTAAACTGAATGGATGACTCATTGGCGTTGCATATCGAGTTCATGACAATACCCACAACACGCTTATCGCCGTAGTGTCCTGAATCCCTTATATCCTGTATCTTCTGTGATACTTTTTGTTTTAAATCAAAAAAACGTGGATCAATCTTGTCTTCTTTTGGCTCTTTCCAGTTTTTAATGTCAACAAGGAAAACAATGTCGTCATAGCCATGTGGGATTAACTCATAATCAAACCGCTCATACAGTGCTAAGGGCATATTGTTGATAGATACAATGTCGGCTGCTTGTTCCATCATGATGGCCTTGAATGCTTCTTCGCCTAGTGCGCCCATGTATATATCAAACGCCCTAGGGTTCATCATGTGGTTGTAATCGCCGTTCTTTTTAAAGATAACTGAATAACCGTTTTTCCTAAAATGCTTTTTGATGTCTTGGTTTTTCATGAATATAGGTAGACCTGAGCTAATCGCTGAGAACTCCCGACCTTGCTTTTTATAGCCATGATACTGATAAGCGTCTTGGTTATCCTTGCTGATGATTGAGCAATAATAAAAATAAGTCTCGCACGGAAACATGAGCATCTCGTCTAGCTCTATTGTGTCTTTATCCATGCCGTCTATATAGCATGATGGATTGGATAAGAGGTAACGCCTCATGCGCTCGTAAAATTTAACATGGCGCTCGTTGTCTGGCTGGAATAGGGCATTGATAACCTTGTCTATATCTCTGCCGTTGCGCTCAAAGTTTTTTGACACCCTATCTATGATGGCCTCTTTAGCTGGATTAATGCGCTCTTGGCACGCTGTCACACAAGCCCTGTATTCGTGGGTCATGTGGCTCTTGTCTTTGGTCTCATCTGCTAAGACGTTGCATGCACCATCATCTAAAAACAGATTGACCACTGAAGGCTTGTATTGAGTCCTACAGGTTCGGCCGATGGCTTGTTCAATGATTTTACAGGCTGCTGCTGTGTAGTCTCTTGTCTTCTGATAGCTGAGGCTTCTTGATTTATGATTATTGACGTTGTTAAGCTCAATCTGAGCCAGTTCTTTGCATATCTCGCCTGACTCAAGCAATGACAGAATGTTATGCACCGCATGGACTGAGCAACCTGTCTCTTTGTCCGCCTTCAATGCAGCAACGTGAGTGGGGCATTCTAAGTACATGAAGTCGATATCCGTCTTTGGTGTCAAACCATGCTCCAAGCCTTTTATATCAACGTAGTGATATTTGTGTAGCTCATGCTTTGGTATGTTGTATCTCAATGATGCGCCAACACCAACCGCCTTGTAATTTGTCACAACGACAACACGGTTGCCTGATTCCAAGTCCGATTTAATAGAATCAAACTCGCCTTGTTTAATCGCTGTTGCGTCAAAATGCTCGTAAACGTAAATATTAAATATGGACTCTAAGTGATGCTTAATTTCTTTGAATGACTGCCTTGCTCCTACTTTGCTGTTTAACATGCACACCATGTATCGACCATCTGATTCTATAAAGTTGCCAATTGCTTCAAGCAAGGTTCTCAGTCTTTGTTCATAGTATTGATTGTTATCGCCTTCAGTTAGACCATATACCTCTTGAGTTAACTGATAAATAGGTTTGTGTGGTGGAACAAGTTGATTAAGTTCTTTTTGCTGGCTAAACATAACATTCAGGTCAACCTTGCTGTAATTACGCCGTTTTCTGTACTCTGCATATATCAATTCTTTTTCTTCTGGCAGCAACGGCTGATAGGACTCCTTAAGCTCCTTTCTGATGTAATTTAAATCAAAGTTCTTTGTTACTGTTTGACACTCGGCCGTTGCGCTCACGCCGACAATTTGCGCCCCTGATTCCACCAGCGCCTTTAAATAGCCTGTAGGTGTCCACATTAATCCTGATGTTTTAATTTGCACGTTATAGCCGTCTGGTTCTTTCCATGCTGAATGATTAATAAATCCTTTCTCATAATATGAGCTTTCGGCTTCGGGCTTTGTGCGCCGTCTGAGGCTTTTGAGGTTGTTATCAAACATGCCTTGTCTTTGTGTCTCTAAAAGGCGCATTCTGCATAGTAGATTTTTTCTGATGGCATTCGGCTCCATCATTCTCATGTCGTCTTGCTCCATCAAAACATTGACGCACAATTCAATGCAGTTAACGAATTTAGACTTCATCTTTGATATGACAACACAGTAATCACAAAAATATATTTGTGATTCATCTTCTTTTCTTCCTTTCCTTAACTCATGAGCGTGGTCTGGCGCATTCTGCAAAACCATGACGCTGCTGTTGTAAGAAATGCTTTCTTTTTGAACATAGGTGCTTGTGAATACAGGTCGCCTGTCTAACACCTTTTCACCCTTAGCCAAGGTAAGAGAGCGGTCAAACTCAATCTCATTCATTTTTTCTTCGTAGTAGCCTAAGAGCTTTTGCAGATGCTCGGTGACACAAGCGAATTTACCTTCCTTTGGAATCCTGTGCTTTAAAGCATCGTAAATGGACACAACCATATATAGGTTGTCATAACGCCTTTCATCCCTGCCATAAATGACGCTTAGAATGGATTCGTTCTGACTGTCGAACTCATCCATAAACAAAACAAACCGACTTATTTCTTGCTTGTCACTGTCTTGCATTTTTGCAAATAGCGATCCCTTTTTTGTCTTAGTTAAAGGGTTGAGTGGATACATGAGCTTATTGATTGTCGTAGCAAATACGCAGCTTGTTGATGACTCGTTATACTCAAACATCATAGATTCAGGAAAAAGCTCTAAGATAAGGTCTTTATAGTCTTTGAAGAAAATTCTCTTTGTTTTGCCCGTGTCCAGCTCGCCTTCTTTGTAAAGACTATTGCAAGCATCATAAGTAATTCTGTAAAGACGAGATCCAATCTTGTCCGCTGTTTCTTTGTCCTTTGTTTTAGAGTACTGCTTGTATTCTTTGACAGCTTTGTCAAACGTTTCTTTTTCTTCCTTTGTTTGAAAAAAATTTTTAATTGTTTTTTTGTTTGCAACAATCTTATTGGAAACGACTTCCTTTTTGTTCACTCTAAATATTCGATCAAATAGGTCTCTGCTCAATCCTCTTTCTAAAACGATTTGTTCTACCGTTTTAACAAAATCATCCACATTTGAGTTAACCGTAGTCACATAAAGAAAATGCTTCCCTTCATTTGCGATCAGATAATCAATGGCTAGGCATGCCAGCTCATATGTCTTACCCATACCAGTCGGAGCTTCGATGATTGTTAAGAATCCATCTTTTCCATTAACAACGTCAGGGCTTGCTTTTTTATTCAGTATTTTCCTAATCGATGATTTCATCGGATTCATATCCCTCTCCTTTTAAAATAATATTTTTTAATTATCAGTATTTTTTATA
>NZGN01000078.1:0-13198 GCA_002691045.1 Marinovum sp. | reverse complement strand
TACCATTAATGCAACATCACCGCGAGCTCTGGTCGCATAAAATTCTGCAACTCTGTTCCAATCTTTAGTTTCCTCAAGATTAGTGTGCATTGAGCCCATCAGGGCTCTATTTTTAAGAGTAGTAAAACCTAAGTCTAGAGGCTTCAATAAATTTGGAAAGTTTGTCTTCATTTTTTATATTCAATTGCAATTGGTCTACTGCCTACTTCAGAGCACAAGGGAGCTTCAAATAGAACGCAGCGTAAAAGGTAACATACACAATACACAAAAACAAAAATTAAAATACTGAAGGTCTTATTCTTGGCCTTGGAATAGAACCTAAACTATTTTCAAAGTTTACTTTTGTCTTGGATACATTTTTTTGAGTTCCAATCGATGGTCGGTTTTTTGGTCTTGAAATGGGATCTATGTCAGCATAAAGATTTATCTTTGCATTTGATACATTTTGATCAACTTTAACAGATAATAAAATAGAATTTAGGTAAGCTTTTGCATGAAGATTAGCTAGATTTCTACCTTTCGGCACATAGTAGTTTGCCATAAAAATATAATTTTCTTTAACTCTTAAACTACGCAGCGACTTTTTATCAACCATTGGATTCAAGGCATCATAATTGTAAAAACTAGCAAGTGAACTCGTAAATTTGTCTTCAGCAAGCAAACCTGAATGCTTTGCCTGATCCAAACTCAAATAAGTTAATGTTACAAGCGATTTATTATTCGTGTGGGGATTACAGTTAGAAAAGAAAACAACGCCCTGATCCTCTGTTTCTGATTGGAGTTGTTTTATTTGACAAAGACCTGGTGGAACATTTCCAGAAATTCCGGATCTGAACTTAAACTCTGACCCGGGAAAAGTATTCTGAGATTGGCCTTGAAAATTAAAGTTGCTGGCGCATCCAGATATAAAAATTAATAGTATGATAAGCAGAAATCGGTTCATTTAAATCAAGGCACAATCTTTTTTNANGTCATTGCTTTGGTTTTTTAACCTCAAAGGCTGGTAAAAAACTACCAAAATAAAAAAGAGCCCAAAGAGAGTAAATTAAAACAATTAAAAACGTGGAAAAAATTAAAGCTACGCCCATAGCNGTAGATTTTGGATCTAGGTAGGTTAACCACAACGCCATCCCATCTAAATTTCCATAGATACCAAAAAAAACCAAAGAGACTGTGTTTCCACCCCAATGCAANCCAAATGCTAAAGCTAAACTCCCCGTATGTAGCGTGATAAGACAGAGCAGGCATCCTACAACAAATGTATTGATACAATAATACCAGGCGTTAGTTCCATATGATTGGCTATCAAAATGGAGCAAACCAAAAATAANGGATGGTAGAACAACAGCATAAACGTAGCCTGCACTTTTTGACCAAATCAACTGCAGCAAATAACCACGAAAAACCAACTCTTCAGCAGCTGATTGAACAAAAATAAATAGCAGTACTGGAAACAGCCATTTAGCCCAGTCAGACAAAGCTAAAATCCTATTAGGTTCATAGCTGATGTATTTGCTTATTACCGGNATAAATTGGATTCCACTTTCAATGCCAACACCCAAAAACAGCATTATAAAAAATGCTTTAAATAAAAGTTGTAAATCTAATTTACCTGAAGGACCAAAAAGCACTTTCATTGGAATATGGTGAATAAACTTCATAGCTGCCCAAACACCAATCCAAATCGGTACGAAGGTAAAAAGAACAAAAAGTAAATTTAAAGGTGTTCGACCTAAACCATTTGAAAAGGAGCAAATGGGTATGCTTGAGCAGAAAATGCCAAATAAGAATGAACCCAAAATGTAAAAAACAGAAATTATGNNAAAACCTGTTACGATTTTCCATATCTTAATTTCATGCATAACTGGCAAAAAAAAATTTGTCATAAAATTTTTGGTCCGTTCGGTCAAGCTTCAGGGCACTTAAATACCTTGTTCGAATTAAGTCCATACAAAATCCAAATAATTTTTAATGAATTTGTTGGTAGAAGGACTTGCACGGTAATTGCTTTTTTGAAGCAACATGCTTAAGAGTAACACTTGTTAAAGCCCTATCAGGTAGAAAAATAATGAACTGGATTAGTAATTACGTTCGCCCAAGGATAAATTCAATTTTTTCAAGGCGAGAAACCCCAGATAATTTATGGTCCAAATGCAGCTCATGCGGTACAATGCTTTTCCACCGTGAACTTAGCGAGAATCTCAATGTTTGTAATGAGTGCGGGCATCATATGCCAATCTCACCCCGAGATCGATTTGCTAATTTATTCGATGGTGGAATTTATGTAGAAATAGATGTCCCCAAACCACTTATTGATCCTCTGCAGTTTAAAGATCAAAAAAAATACCCAGAACGTATGAAATCTGCTCAGAAAANGACAGGTGAANCTGANGCTATGTTANTAGCAGAAGGAGAAATGGGNAGAACCCCNGTCGTAATAGCGGCTCAAGATTTTTCTTTTATGGGTGGCTCAATGGGTATGTACGTTGGCAACGCTATTGTTAGAGCAGCCGAACGCGCTGTTGAACTAAAACGTCCATTGGTTTTATTTTCGGCGGCTGGNGGAGCACGAATGCAAGAAGGNATTTTAAGTTTAATGCAAATGCCAAGGACGACCGTTGCTATTCAGATGCTCAAAGAGGCAAAACTACCATACGTTGTAGTTTTAACACATCCAACGACAGGAGGCGTCACCGCCTCTTATGCAATGCTTGGAGATNTCCACATTGCCGANCCAAACGCATTAATCTGNTTTGCAGGACCCAGAGTGATAGAACAAACTATNAGAGAAAAACTGCCCGAAGGNTTTCAAAGAGCAGANTATCTCTTGGACCACGGNATGTTGGACAGAGTAACNTCGAGACTAGAAATGCGCNATGAGTTAATTACAATTATTCGCATCCTCTCTAATAATTCACCACAAATAAAAGGTGATTTACCCTCACCAACGCAAAAATCTTAAAATCTGTCCCCAAATGAATAATTTTACTTCTGACGTTATTTTAAAACGGATGATGACTTTGCATCCAAAAGTTATTGATTTAACTCTTGATCGTGTTTGGTATCTACTAGAGGCTCTAGGGAATCCACAAAATTACCTACCTAAAGTAATTCATATTGCTGGGACAAATGGTAAAGGTAGCACGCTGTCAATGCTACGGGCAGGACTAAATGAAATTGGACTTAAAACCCACGCATACACCTCTCCTCATTTGGTCAGGTTTCACGAGCGTATTCAAATAAACGAAAATTTTATAGATGAAGATGACTTAACTGATATTTTAAATGAATGCTATTCAGCAAATAACGGTCAGCCTATAACATATTTTGAGATCACTACTTGTGCCGCCATTTTAGCAATGTCACGCAAACCAGCAGACTATATTTTACTAGAAGTGGGACTGGGTGGAAGATTAGATGCAACAAATGTTATTAAGCAACCTGCACTCACAATAATTACCCCAATCTCAATCGACCATGAGCAATTTTTAGGCACGACTATAAAAGAAATTGCCAGTGAAAAAGCAGGGATAATTAAAGCTCTTTGTCCTGTTGTTATCGGAAAACAGAATGAAGATGCACTTGAGGTGATAACAGATAAAGCCTTAAGCCTGGAGTCTCCAATTATAGCTGAAGGCAATCAGTGGTTCATAAAAGAGGAGGAAGATGGAGTCTTTTATGAAGACCAGCATACAGCGATCAAACTACCAAGACCCAATCTCTTAGGAGCTCATCAAATTCAAAATGCAGGAATAGCATTAGCCGCTTTGAATTATTTGTCCGCACCAAAAAAAGCCCTTCATGGGGCAATTTCTAAGGCAAAATGGCCAGCTCGAATGCAAAAGCTAAGCACTGGGCCAATAGTTAAAACTCTTGGCCACTCAGACGTTTGGCTAGATGGTGGACATAATCCTGCTGCCGGGCAAGCTCTAGCCAATTACTTATCAACTGACAACAAAAGACCAACTATTTTAATTTGTGGCATGCTAAGAACCAAAGACGTTGCAGGGTACCTTTTACCACTATCAAAGGAAGCAAAATTTCTAGCAGCTGTCAGTATTCCAAGTGAACAAAACACTTTAACTGCTGATGAGACGGCAAATATAGGAAATCAACTAGGCATAACCTCCAAAAGTTTCGCTTCCATTGCTGAAGGAGTTCAATTTGTGGCTGATCAATTTCCGAACTGTAAGGTTTTAATTTGTGGATCGTTATACCTTGCTGGTCAAATACTTATCGAAAATCAATAAATCTAAAAAAAAATCACAAAAAACGAATCACCTATGTTGACTGATTCGAATCAATTTGTCATTAATAGTGAAACGCTGCATTAAACCTAAAGAAATATAACTTTGGATAACGCGGTTTTGTACAGGCAAAGGCTCAGTCTTATAGGCTGAGCCTTATTCATTGCTTAGGAGAAATAAACCTCTGAGCCCAACTTTCAGACTGCATTTCATTTAGCCGGCTTACTGTACGCTCAAACTCGAAGACACCCTCACCTTCCAGATATAAATATTCTGGCTCAGCAACAGCAGAGCATAAAAATAGTATACCAGCTTCATAAACAGTATCGATTAAAGTAACAAAACGTTTGGCCTCATTAAAATTGGATCTTCCCAATTGAGGTATATTTTCAACAATGAGAACTCTCACATTATCTACAATCGCCAAAAAATCTGCAGGACCTCTGTTCTCTCCACAAAGTTCAAAGAAAGTAAATTTAGCAACTCCACTTGAGTAGAACGGGAATTTGATTTTTCTTTTATTTACCATCAGATGAAAATCCTGACTTTCATTACCTGCTAAATCTCTACAAAGGTTATGTAGCTTATTTTTGGTATCAGTATTTAATGGGCTAAAATAAACCCGTGTTCCTCTGAGTTTATTTTTTCGGTAATCAATTTTGCTCTTTAAATTTAAGATATTTAATCGATTATTTATCAAATCGATAAAAGGCAAAAATAATTGTCGATTAAGTCCGTTTTTATAAAGGTCAGAAGGTACTCTGTTAGAAGTTGTTATGATAATTACTCCACCATCAAACAACAAATTGAATAATCTTCCAACAATCATAGCATCCGTAATATCTTTAATCTGCATTTCATCCAAAGCTAAGACTTTAAAATTTTTGATTACTTCATTTGCGACTAGGGCAAGCGGGTCTTTAACACCAGAGGAGCGTGCCGTATGAAGTGAGTTGTGTATTTCTTGCATAAATGCGTGAAAATGCACTCTTCGATTTGGGATTGAAAGACTCTCAACAAAGAGATCCATAAGCATTGATTTGCCGCAACCTACACCACCCCAAATATAGGCACCATTGATGACTGAAGATTTTTTAAAGAAAATGGATTTTTTTTTAAGATTAGAAATCTGGAGATTAATACTTTCCAGTTGATCTATTATCTTTCTCTGATAGGGATCATCCTCGAGAGAACCATTTGAAATCATTTTGTCATATATATCTGTGAGCGGTGTCATTCTTTTATTTAAAATTTACCTCAAACCTGCTTGATTTTACAATTTCAATAATCTCCTCTGCATGCGTATAAGCAATAGAATGCGTACCGAGTGGTATCACAATATTTTTTATTTTTGGGTTCCAACTGATGAGTAAGTCTTTGCACGAAATTGGTATGACGGAGTCAACACCACCCCATATTGCAAGAATAGGAAATTTTACATCTTTCAAAGCCATATGATCTTCATAACTATTACTTGATAAAATGCCTGTAATACTAGCCAATACTGACGGTAGAAAACCCTTAAACTGCAACTCATTTTGTTGTCGTTCAACAATATTTTGAACTGAACTCGCAAGCCTTCTTTCCTTTTCAGTTGAGCGCTTATGTAATAATCCATAAAAAAGGAGAAATACAAACCTTCCAAATATTGGAAACTTGGCTGCTTTTGCTAAAAAACCTAAATTGTGCATCATCCCCGCCGATGCGAGAAGCGTCAATTTTTTCAATCTATCTGGATTGCGAGCAGCGTATGCAGAAGCGATAGATCCTCCCATAGAATACCCCACTAGTTCGAACTTTTCTTTATTGATATCAAGCTTATCTAAAAGCTCGTCTAATTGATTAATAAAAAATTCTTTGTCTTGCTTTCCTTTGGGTCGATCGGAGTAACCTCGTCCGTAATTATCAAAAACCAAAACGCACTTACCGGTTTTCACATAGTATTCAGCAAGGCTCTCAAACACAAAACTTGGAGTAGTTAAACCATGTACACATACTACTAAGTCATTATGTTTTTCCCCAAACCACCGATAATGAACTAAACCTTTGGATAAAGCTACAAAATTTCCAGGAGCATAGGCTCTCTCTGTTTCTCCCATATTTTTTTTACTATTCTCTATAAGTAGTGGCAAAAAAATAAGAAAAAACAAAAACAGGAAAGAGATAATCAATTATTTTCCAACCAAGTTTGAAGAATATAATGGGATGTCATCAAATCTAGGTGTGCGCCTCCCCCATTTTTAAAAAGGGTAATTTCATCTTCTGAATTCCTACTGAATTCCTTTAGATCATAGAAGTCTGCTATTATATCTTCTTTATTGATAACTCCCTGAGCTACAGGAATTTTTAACTCGCCTATGTGATCAATAGTAGTCTCAAAACTATCAACGAAAATTCGTGATTTTTGAAGCGTATTGTCGTCCGCTTCTCGCATATCAGAACGATAGGCTCCTATTAGATCAATATGCTGCCCTGGCTTTATCCATTTTCCATTTATCAATGGTTCAGTAGACATAGTTGCAGCTGAGATTATATCAGCTGAAGAAACAGCATTTTCTAAATCACTGACAGCTTGAGTATTAACAAAGTCATTTGCTAATTTTTCTGCATGCCTTGGTGTCCTATTCCAAATAAAAAACTTTGCATCTGGAAATAGGGTGCCATAGGCCTGCCTTAAGCTGTAAGCCACCGTGCCAGCTCCCAAAATTAAAATATTTTGACTTGAAGGTCGGGCCAAGAATTTAGCTGCTAAAACACTATCTCCAGCTGTTTTCCATTTTGTAACTAAATGAAAGTCAATAACCGCATTGAGTTCACCAGTTTTATCATCAAACAGATTTACTGCACCATTTATTGTTGGTTTTTGAAAATCTTTATTACCTGGAAAAATTGTTGCACATTTTATGGCAATTCCAATCCCATCTATCCAGGCTGATCTGGAAAGAAGAGTATCATCTTTGCGATATAAAAAAGTATCAGATATTTCAGCTTTATTACGTTTGTGTCCCAATTGAATGGCTTCAACTAAGCCTTCCCAACTCAGTATAGGATCACAATCCTGATACGATATTATATGCACTTTGGTGGCTCCATTTTAAACGTAAGATCTCTTTAACCTATTAAAAAATTGTAAATTTATAAATGCACTTTACCCAAATACATTTAATTAAATCGAAATAAAAAGTCATGAATAGTTTATATGCTCATGACTTTCTTTTTTTTAAAAGTCGAACTATTTTCTCGAAATTATCTAAAAAACGAATTCTGTCTTGCTTCGAGAATACTTTCCCACTTCCTTGCAAAAAAGGATTTGAAGCTCGCAAGTCCGAACTTAAGTCTCGTAAAGCCAGTGAATTCCCTATATTAGTAGAATTTAACTCCTCGCCGTTAGGTTTGAGAACTCTCATACCTTTTTTAATACAATTATCTGCCAAAATTATGTCAGAAGTGATAACCAAATCATTTATATCACCGTGATCAACTATCCATTTATCAGCAGCATCTGCGTCAGCTGAAACGAAAATACTTTGAATTAATGGATTCAAGCTTGGGCGCACACCACCATTTGATACTAGAAAAACCTCAAGTTTGTTTCTGGTAGCCACCCGCTCTACTTCTTGTTTGACAGGGCAAGCATCGGCATCAACATAAATTTTCATACTGTAATATAAATAATTTCAATATTTTCTATGGTAACTGATGATTATTATACTAATCATTTAATGAATTAGCATGGAATGCGATATGATCATCAATAAATGTTGAGACAAAAAAGTAACTATGGTCATAACCAGCTTGCATTCTAAATTCGCCAGATTGGCGTCGCTTCATCATCGCATTGGCTAATGTTTCGGGTTTCAATAGATCAATAAATTGATCTTTATTACCCACATCAATTAAAACATTTCCATTAAAGCCTTTGTTCAACATCAGAATGCTAGAGTCATGCTCAAGCCAAGTTTGCTCGTCATTACCAAGATAAGCTGATAATTGTTTTCTACCCCAATCAGCACCAGTTGGGTTACAAATAGGCGACAAGGCTGAAATTGATTTAAAACGGTCTTGAACTCCCATACCAATTGTTAACGCGCCATGTCCCCCCATTGAGTGCCCCATTATAGATTGACGGGTCATATCCACATTGAAATTCTTACTTATTGTATCGGTTAAATCAAAAGTTATATAATCCCACATTTTGAAATTCTTATTCCAAGGTTCTTCTGTGGCATTTAAATAAAATCCTGCACCCTGTCCAAGGTCATAATCCTCTACATCAGGCAAATTATTACCCCTGGGAGATGTATCAGGAAAAACTATGGCAACACCAAACTCTTCAGCAGCCGCTTGGGCACCAGCTTTCGTCATAGCATTTTCATGCGTACAAGTTAAACCAGATAAATACCAGACCAAAGGAACGGGCTCGTTGATTGCGAGTGAAGGCATAAATAATCCAAACACCATTTCACACTTGCAAGATTCTGACCAATGCTGGTAAACCCCCTGCGTTCCTTCAAAACACCTATTTTCTGACTGTATTTTCATAAAAGATCCTCGGAATATTTAAACTAAGTTTGCTACCTTATTAGCATGGTTGTTAAATAAAAAGTTAATTGAGAGTACTTACCCAAGCTATGGTAAAAGACACGGTAAATATTGAAAGTACTGTAGATAAAAAGATGGCAGTAGATGCCCGTTTTGGCGCCACATTGTAATGATGCGCCACCATAAATATATTTCCAGCTACAGGAAGTGAAGCTGCAGCAATCATCACAGTTGCGCCATACAAATCAACATCGAACACATAAAATACAGCTATACAAATAGCCAGAGGGTGTAGAACTAGCTTACAAAAGCTCAGCCAAGCAGCAATCTCAAATCTTTCTGCTGATTTTTGTGCCAGAGAAGCTCCAATTGCAAACAATGCACCAGGCGTAGCTGCAGATCCTAGCATAATAACAAAATCATTAACGGGTTCAGGAAGAGACCAACCGCTGGTAGACCACAACAGACCACAAACAATCGAAACGATCATTGGATTTTTTAGCAATCCAATTATCACTCGGTAGATAAGAAAAATATCTAATTTTTTTTCTTTGCTAGCTACAATTATTAAAACAATGAGTGATCCAAAAATAATCAAGTCGATTGCTAATATAATCATTATAAAACCAACAGCTTCAGGACCCATCAAAATAGCGAGCATAGGTATACCCAAAAAGCCTACATTTCCAATAACAGAACACTGTGCTTCAACAGCAGCTTCCGAAGGTGACTTTTTCCTAAAAATTGCAGCAGCAGTAGCCAAAAGATAAATTATTATTGAAGCAGATAAATAGGCTAATATAAATTGAGGATCATAGAGTTCACCTAACGATAAATCAGATGAAAACCTGAAAAGCATCGCTGAAAGGGCAAAGTAAAAAACAAACTTTGTCAGATATGCTGTAGCTTCAGCTGAAAAAAACCGAGTTAGGGCTGCCGAATAACCGAGGCCAATAAGCGCAAAAAAGGGTATTGTCTTATAAAAAATTTCAATCATTAAATTGTGTTTTTTAAATCGCGTTTAAAGTTTAAGCTGTGCAATTTGACTAGAAAACGACCACACTTCTTATGCTTTTACCCTCATGCATTAAGTCAAAACCCTTATTAATATCGTTTAAGGAAAATCTATGCGTAATCATGGGGTCTATTTGAATTTTTCCTTCCATGTACCAATCAACTATTTTTGGGACATCTGTGCGACCGCGTGCTCCCCCAAATGCCGTCCCTTTCCACACTCGCCCCGTTACTAACTGAAAAGGCCTAGTTGAAATTTCCGCACCTGCTGGAGCAACTCCAATTATTATGCTTTCACCCCAACCCTTATGAGCACTCTCTAGAGCAGTTCTCATGACATTAACATTTCCTGTAGCGTCAAAAGTATAATCTGCTCCGCCTCCTGTTAAATTAACTAAATATGCTACTAAGTCCTCTTTGACTTCAGATGGATTTACAAAATCAGTCATACCAAACTTTTCAGCCATAGCGCGTTTGCTAGAATTTAAATCCACTCCAACTATTTGATCTGCACCTGCAAGCCTAAGGCCTTGAATTACGTTTAATCCAATACCACCGAGACCAAAAACTATGGCACGGCTTCCAATTTCAACTTTTGCGGTATTCATTACAGCGCCAATTCCAGTGGTTACGCCACAACCAATGTAACAAACTTTTTCAAATGGAGCCTCAGAGCTGATTTTGGCTAAAGCTATTTCTGGTAAAACAGTGTAGTTTGAAAATGTTGAGCATCCCATATAGTGCAAAATAGGAGTTCCATCTAGCATACTAAAACGACTAGTCCCATCAGGCATAAGTCCTTTACCTTGCGTCTCACGTATTGCCTGGCAAAGATTTGTTTTCGGGTTTAAGCAATACTCACATTCTCTACACTCAGGCGTGTAAAGCGGTATAACATGATCACCAACTTTTAAGTCTTTCACTCCAGGGCCCGTTTCTACCACAACTCCCGCTCCTTCATGACCGAGTATGGCTGGAAACAAGCCTTCCGGATCGGCGCCTGAAAGTGTAAATTCATCAGTATGACAAATACCAGTTGCTTTAATTTCTATTAAAACTTCACCCTCTTTTGGTCCTTCCAAATTAACTTCCATAACCTCTAGAGGTTTTCCTGCTTCTAAAGCAACGGCCGCCCTTGTTTTCATTTTTTCCCCCAATTGCATCCAAACACGAACAGCATGGACGCTTGAGGCTATCTTGCCAAGAAAAATTTTTCTAAGGTTGGTAAGTAAACAGAATTACTTCATTCTATATTTTTGGTGACAGGAGCCACATGTTGCTCCAACATTCCCAAGCGAACTTGCTAAATCTATTAATGTTGATGTTTCAATTCCCTCTAAAGCAAATTCAAAATCTTCCGATTTACTTACAAAATCTTCCCAATTTTCCCAAATTGCAGGCAAAGCTTCAGAGTTAATTGGTAACTCATTATCTTCAAAAATAGTTGGAGCTGAAGCCGCAAGGTTCAATAAGGTTAAGCGTTTGGATTCGGCTAAACTTTCATCAAACTGAATTTTTTCTTGTGCCATGCGAGCAAGAACAGAAAACTCCGACCTTATGTTTTGCATCAGATTAGAACGCGCAACATATCCACTTTCAGCAGATAATCCTATTGTTCCGCTAAACAGAAAAGCTAAGCTAAGAGATAAGCTTAAAAGACCTTTTAACATCACAATCTCCAATTTTGTATCTTACGAGATAGTTTTCTTTTTAGCTTAGGACAGAAAATTCTAATTGCTCTTTAGGATTAAAATCAATTATAGAACAAAACATGAACAAAATTAGATTTTCATAATGCCTAATCGTCGAATTATTGCAATCTGGTTTCCATACATGGGAGCTGAACGTATTTTGCGCAAAACACAGCATAATTCAAGAGAACCAATCGTTGTTGTGGCCAACAAATCGCAAAGTGAAATTATTACTTCCTTGTGTTCAGTTGCACAGTCTAAAGGTATTTTTGCTGGACAGTCTTTGCGTGATGCAAGCGCTATTTGCCCAAATTTATTCATAAAAATTCAAAACTCACATGTAGAAAATCAGTTCTTAAAGGGCATTTGCCGATGGTCTAGTAAATTTAGCCCATGGGTAGCCATTGAAGGAGATACGGGATTAATCATGGATATAACAGGGTGTTCACATCTATTTGGTGGTGAAAATAAAATGATAAAACATATTTTACTTGCCTATGATGAAATAGGCTTAACAAGTAAAATAGGATGTGCAGACACAGTTGGAGCAGCCTGGGCTTTATCTCGATATTCAGAAAAAGTAGTCAAAAATTATAGAAATGGCGATACCATTGAACAAGAAGCAAGAGCAACACGTTCTCGTTCTGCAAAGCGATCTTTTCAAAGCATAAAAGATAATTTAAGATTTACTAAAAATAGTAATTATTTTATTGCACCGTCTGGCAAAATAAGACAGTCAATCTCTAATCTACCAGTTGCAGCTCTGAGACTAGAAATTCAAACTGAACACACATTGGTCCGACTGGGGTTACGTCAAATTGGTGATGTTATAAACCAACCAAGAGCAAGTCTTAATCGCCGGTTTGGTTGTAATTTACTAAAACGAGTAGACCAAGCACTCGGTAACCTCTTAGAGCCTATTTCACCATTACAGCCAGAGTTAAATTTTGGTGTAAGAATTAGCTTTCCTGATCCAATTGGATTAAAGCCTGATATTATAGCTGGTCTTGATCGTATACTGGATCGCCTTTGTTCTAATTTAAAAAAGAAAACTCTTGGCACCCAGAAAGTCCGATTGCAAGCCTTCCGAACAGATAATACAATAAAAAATATTGAAGTTGGTTTAGCTCAAGCTTCTAATAATTTTGAACACATTCGTGATCTAATCATAATTAAACTTGAAAATTTGGATGTGGGGTTTGGAATAGATATTTTAAGATTAGAGGCCCTAAAAGTCGAAGTTCTCACTCAACATAAACACATTGGACACTCGCTAGTGAGCGAGCGCAATAAGTCACGGGCCAAACGAAACATAAGTCCGGAAGATTTAATATCTAGGTTGGGGGCTAGGATTGGGCTAGAAAATATTACACGACTACACCCAGCAAAAAGTAATATACCCGAGAAGACTTACACTACACTATCAGCCGCATGGTCTGAGCCGGCAAAAGATTGGCCAAAACCAAAATCTTACCGACCCGTTCAATTATGGGCGCCTGAAATCATCAGCGCTCCAGATAAACCAAACCCCTTATTGGAGTTTAGGTGGCGTGGAAAAATATGGTATATTACTAGAAGCTACGGGCCAGAACGAATTTCACCTGAATGGTGGTTAGATGAACCAAAATGGCGCAGTGGTGTGCGTGATTACTGGTTTGTTGAGTGTAATACAGGTGATCGATTATGGATTTATTACGCACATGG
>NZGN01000077.1:0-19115 GCA_002691045.1 Marinovum sp. | reverse complement strand
AATAATTCTAAAGGTCTCGTTCCCATTATTTACCAATCAAACTAAGCCACTCAGTCTCATCTAAAACTTTAAGACCGAGTTCTTCTGCTTTTTTAATCTTTGAACCTGCTCCAGGCCCAGCAATGACCAAATCAGTTTTTGCCGAAACAGACCCTGATACTTTGGCACCAAAATTTTCCGCTAAGGATTTAGCTTCTGAACGGCTCATTTTTTCCAATGTCCCTGTAAAAACAAGCGTCTTTCCTGAAATAAAACTATTTTTACCATCGGGTGGAATTTCATCCAAAATATTTAAGTGATTAGCTAAGCGGTTGATAATGTTTTTTTCTGATCCGCTTTCAAAAGCAGAAAGTAATGAAGACACTACAGTTGCACCTATTCCATCAATAGCCACGAGATCTAAATATTCTTGGCTTTCCTTGTTTTGAGAAATAGCAATTGAGTCAACAAATTTAGACCAACTTAGGAAATGACGCGCCAAAATCTTTGCGACATTTTCACCTACATGTCGAATACCTAGAGAAAACAGAAAACGGCTAAACTCGATTGTTTTTTTATTTTCTATCGCTTCAAAAAGATTTTTAGCACTTTTTTGACCAAAACCATGGCGATCTTTTAATTTTGTTAAGTTATTTTGATCTCGAAGTTTCAAGGTAAAAATATCAGCTGGTTCTTTTACCGGCAGCATCTCATCAGCAAAAAATAATTCAATTTGCTTACCTCCTAAACCCTCAATATCAAATGCCTTTCGAGAGACAAAATGTTTCAATTTTTCAATTGCTTGCGCAGGACAGTCTATACCACCGGTGCAACGGATAACGGCATCACCTTCATCTCGAATAGCTTTTGAACCGCATTCTGGACAATTTAAAGGAAAGGTATATGGTAAGCTGTCAACTTGTCTTCTTGTTAAGTCTACATCAGAAATTTTCGGGATAACATCACCCGCTCTGTAAACCTCTACCCAATCATTTATTCTAATGTCTTTACCCGACCTTATTTCCTTTCCAGAACTATCACGACCCTCTATGTAGTCTTGGTTATGTAAGGTAGCATTAGAGACTACCACGCCACCAACTGTTACCGGCTGCAAGCGCGCAACTGGGCTGAGCGCACCTGTCCTTCCAACCTGGATGTCAATAGCCTCTAAGTGTGTCCATGAATATTCAGCAGGGAATTTATGAGCAATAGCCCAGCGGGGTGTTGTTGAACGATATCCTAATCGATCCTGAAGGTTTAATGAGTCAACTTTATAAACAATTCCATCAATATCATAACCTAGGTCTGAACGTATTTTTGATAGTTCATCATAATGAGCAAGCGCTTCATCAATTGTTTTACAAAGCTTTGTGTGGGAATTTGTTTTAAACCCTAAATTTTTCAACTTTCTGATTGCACCAAATTGAGACATATCAAGAGGTTCTGTCAGTTCTCCCCATGCGTAAGCCAAAAACTTAAGTGGACGTTCGGCTGTTATTGTGGCGTCTAATTGACGCAAACTTCCAGCGGCCGCATTCCTTGGATTTGCAAATATCTTTTTTCCTAAGGAGTCATAATTTTTATTCAAAATTTCAAAATCTTTATGCTCCATATATACCTCACCACGCACCTCAATTACTTCAATTTTCGTTGGTAAGTTTTGTGGGATATCTGAAATTTGTTTAGCGTTTTCTGTAACGTTTTCTCCAGTAGTACCGTCTCCTCTCGTGGCGGCAAAAGCAAGTTTTCCATTTTCATAGCGTAGTGACAAAGATAAACCATCAATTTTTGGTTCAACGGTATATTCTAGAGGATCTAGGTCTCCAAAATTTAGAAACCTTCGTACCTGCTCATCAAAATCATAAAGATCATTATCTTCAAATGCATTAGCTAAAGAAAACATTCTTTTAGAATGCTTAATTTTTGAGAATGTCTCAGATGGCAGCGCCCCAACTTTTTCTGTTGGACTATCTGATTTTTTATGTTCAGGGAATTTAAGTTCAATATCATTATTTCTTTTCTTTAGAGCATCAAACTCTGCATCCGTCATCATAGGGTCGTCATCACTGTGATATGCTTTATTTGCCATATTAAGCAAATCAGCAAGACGAGTTAATTCATCTCTCGCCATGTCTTCCGTGAGATCTTCAATAGCAATATATTCGGTCACAATTAGCCCCATAGTAATAGATCACTTTGTTAAAGTTTCTCTAAAAACAAACTCAGATACAACATGAATTAGTATGTTGAGAAAATTGATTTCTACTTATATTTAATTTAAGAGATGAACGGATCCATCGATCTTTATTTGAATAGCAAAAATTTTCTTTCAGAAGAACCATATTTTGAGTGTTAAAAAGTTATTGTGTCAGAATTAAATACAACAAAATTAAATTCACTGGGGTTTGATAAACCACCTAACGAAACGAGAGTTGTTGTTGCCATGTCAGGAGGTGTCGACAGCTCTGTAGTGGCTGCTAAACTGGCGAGTGAAGGATATGATGTTATTGGAGTCACTCTGCAACTTTACGACCACGGAGCTGCGCTTTCAAAAAAAGGTGCCTGCTGCGCTGGCATCGATATCCATGATGCCAGAAGAGTAGCTGAAAACATGAAGTTTCCTCACTATGTTCTTGATTATGAAAATATTTTTAAAGAAACTGTGATAGATGAATTTGCGGATAGCTATTTGGGAGGGGCTACACCAGTACCCTGTATTCGGTGCAATGAAAGAGTAAAGTTTAAAGATCTGATGGAAACAGCTAGAGAATTAGATGCTGACTGTATGGCCACTGGCCATTACATCCAACGAAAAAATGGAAGGATTGGACCAGAGCTTCATTGCGCCGCTGATCCAAAACGGGATCAAAGCTATTTTCTATTTCCAACCACAAAAAAACAGTTAGAATTTTTAAGGTTTCCTCTTGGTCATCTAAAATCAAAAGAGGAAACGCGAGCTCTAGCAAAAAAATTTCAGTTGAGCATATCAGATAAACCAGACAGTCAAGATATTTGCTTTGTGCCAAATGGTGACTATGCCTCTGTTATAGAGAAATTGAGACCTGGAGCTGCAGAACCAGGAAANATTNTTCACTCAGATGGAAGGGTTTTAGGAACACACGCTGGAATAATCAATTATACTGTCGGTCAACGAAGGGGNTTAGGTATTGGAGGATTAAATGATCCTCTATATGTAATTTCATTGAATGTAGAAACTCGTGAAGTAGTTGTCGGCCCTAAAGAGCTTTTAAAAGCGAAAAAAATAATAGTTACCCAAGTTAATTGGTTAGGCGATCAAAGTTTTTTATCAGCAAACGAATGGAAGTTAAAAGTTAAAGTTCGCTCTACGCGACCACCTCAAGATGCAATAGTTAAACCAAAATCTGATGGTTCCGCTAAGGTTGAATTATTGGAGCCTGAGCAAGGCATCGCTCCGGGCCAGGCATGTGTTTTTTACGATCTAAATAGCTCAAGGGTACTAGGCGGCGGTTGGATAAAAAAAGCCGAATAATTTCTAGATACTTGACCAAAAGAATATCAAAACTACCTTCCCACCAGCTGGAAGTTCGTTCTGATTGAGGTCATGCAATGAAGTTTATCACAAGTATTTTTCTTATATTGTTAATTACAACAACCATCTTGAAAGCATCTCAAACACAGGTGCTGCTTGATAAGTTGGCTACAGCATCCTCTGCTGATGTAGCTCAAACAATTATAATTGATATTCAAGAGGCTTGGATAAATTCCCATAGTGACCAAACTGAAAAACTTTTGATGTCAAAAGCCCTATCAGCAATGAATAAAGGGAATCTTGAAAAGGCAGAAAGAGAATTAACAACGCTTATCAAGAAGAATCCAAATTTTGTTGAAGCGTGGAACAAGCGGGCCACGGTAAGGTTTTTTAACGGAGATTTATCTGGTTCAGAAACAGATGTATTTGAAGTTTTATCGCGCGAGCCTAGACACTTTGGAGCAATTTCAGGCCTAGCATTAATCAATGTTCATGTAGGGGCCCTTGAGGAGGCCGTCAAAGCTTATGAAATGCTTTTAAATATCCATCCACATGCAGAGGACGCGAAAAGGTATCTACCAAAACTTAAAAAGCAGATCGGTCAGCACGAGCTATAGCACGCTTATTCTAGAAAAGATAACAACAACGATTAAATCCCGAACTTCATATTTCGTGCTTCACGCATCTTTTGAAAATCATCTCCTGCATGATAAGATGATCGTGTAAGCGGCGTAGCTGAAACCATTAAGAAGCCTTTTCCAAGCGCTGCCTGTTCATATGATTTAAATTCTTCCGGGTGAACAAAACGATCGACCGCATGGTGCTTGGGTGATGGCTGAAGATATTGCCCAATAGTTAGAAAATCCACATCTGCAGAACGCAAATCATCCATAACCTGCATTACAGCTTGTCGATCCTCACCTAGACCCACCATCATGCCCGATTTGGTGAACATGGATCTATCCATTTCCTTGACCCGCTGCAATAAGCGTAGGGAATGAAAATAACGAGCACCAGGTCTAACTTCAGGATAAAGACCAGGAACAGTTTCTAGATTGTGATTGAAAACGTCAGGCTTAGCTTCGACAACAACTTCTAAAGCACTGTCCTCGCATTTTAAGAAATCTGGTGTCAATATTTCAATTGTTGTATTTGGGCTTTGTTTTCTAATCGCCCTTATAGTTTGAGCAAAGTGATCCGCTCCACCATCTTTCAAATCATCTCTATCAACGGAAGTAATCACTACATGCTTCAGATCGAGTTTTTTGACGGCAAGAGCTACCCTACCAGGCTCAAATAAATCTAAGTTATTTGGCTTACCGGTAGCTATGTTGCAAAATGAGCATCCGCGAGTACAGATATCGCCCATAACCATCATAGTTGCATGTCCCTGGCTCCAGCATTCCCCAACGTTAGGACAACCCGCTTCTTCGCAAACAGTTACGAGGCTATTTTCGCGCATGATGTCTCGAGTTTTTTTATACCCTACACTGACTGGTGCTTTGACGCGTATCCAGTCAGGTTTCTTTGGTTGAGGATTATCGCTTTTATGTGCCTTCTCAGGATGTCTTTGACTTGGAATTTTCAGATCACGCATGCTTTCACCCTATTATGCCTATACCTTCACCATAGCCTTTAAAAGAGATAAGGTTAATACTCTAAATTAACAGTATTATCTAATAAAAATTATGACTTTTAACTAAGTAAAGCTGTCTGGCATTGTAGCTTTTTTATTCTCAACAAAAGAAGTTAGTGCCTCTTCAACACTAATTTCAAGTGAAGGTTTAGCATAATTATCTAGGAGGTATTTTACCCTTTGTGAAGCAAGGCTCATTGTATCAAGCGATCCTTCTTCTTGCCAAGTCTCAAAAGGTTTATAATCAAAAAGATCAGTTCTCCAAAATGCACTTTGAAAATTAGCTTGAGTGTGCGCGCAACCTAAGTAATGCCCACCCGGCCCTACTTCTCTAATAGCATCTAAAGCTTGGGCATTCACGTCCATCTCAACACCTTTGGCCATCTGATGAAGAATACCTAATTGATCCGCATCCATAACAAATTTTTCAAACGATGAAACGAGCCCTCCTTCCAGCCAACCACACGCATGCAGCATGAAATTAACGCCTCCTAGCAAAGCTGCATTTAGAGTATTTGCGGATTCATAAGCGGCTTGTGCGTCTGGTAACTTTGACCCACAAAGCCCGCCTCCAGATCTAAATGGTAAATTTAATCGTCGGGCTAATTGCCCTGCTCCATAAAGTATATGACTTGCTTCCGGCGTACCAAACGTTGGAGCTCCAGAATTCATATCGATAGACGTAACAAAGGTTCCAAAAATTACTGGTGCGCCTGGCCGAATTAACTGATTATAGGCAACGCCTGCTAACACTTCTGCCAATACTTGTGTCAAAGTTCCAGCAATTGACACCGGCGCCATAGCACCACCAACGATAAAAGGCGAAACTATGCATGCCTGATTATTTTTGGCATAAACTTCCATGGCGCCCATCATAACGTCATCGAATGTCATAGGTGAATTTATGTTTATTAAGGAAGTCATTACTGTGTTGTTTTGAACAAATTCTCGTCCAAATAAAATATCACACATATCAACACTATCTTGAGCTCTTGAAGGTTCTGTAACAGAGCCCATGAAAGGTTTGTCTGAAAGAGTCATATGAGCCAGTAACATATCAAGATGTCTTTTATTTACTGGGACATCAGTTGGCTCGCAAAGTGTACCCCCTGAGTGATGAAGCCACTTTGACATATAGCCAAGTTTTACAAACTTTTGAAAATCTTCGATCGTGGCATATCTCCTACCACCATTTGAATCTCTTACAAATGGGGGGCCATAAACAGGAGCACAAACCAAACTATTTCCACCAATTTCTACAGACCGATCCGGATTTCTTGCATGTTGTGTGAATTTTGCTGGAGCAGTTGCAATAAGTTTTCTAGCCAGACCTTTAGGAACGTGGACACGCTCCCCATCAATATCCGCTCCTGCATTTTTCCATTTCTCGAGAGCACCTGGATTGTTAACAAAAGCTACACCCACCTCTTCCAACATCAATTCGGCATTACTTTCTATTATTTGAAGCGCTTCTTCATTCAGAACTTCAAATACAGGTATTTTTCGTTCAATAAATTTTGCAGTATCGAAACTTATTGAGGTTCTTGAAGCACGACGGGCAGCTCCTCCGCCACCTCTTGCTCTTTTTAAAGTTGGTATTTTAGACAAACTAAGTGCTCCGTTACCAATAGAAAGATGTTTCGTTATGTATCTGTTAGCAAGCCCAATCGTGTTTAAAATTACGGCTATTAAGGGGCGAAAGCGACATCCCAAATTTAACAAGGTAATTCATTTTTAAAGTATTAAGAATTTAGCTATTCAACTTGAATCATGAATAGATAGATAATAGATGGCTTGTATGAAAAATATCTCTTATGATTGCCTACTGATTGTAGATTTTGGCAGCCAAGTCACACAGCTAATAGCCAGACGACTGCGAGAACTAAACGTTTACTGTGAGATTCATCCATACCAAAATGTTAACCAGAAATTTTTAAAACGACTTTCCCCGAAAGCAATAATTTTATCCGGTGGTCCAGATAGCGTAACCAGAAACGGCAGCCCAAGAGCACACAATTTTGTTTTTAATATGGGCATCCCTTTATTGGGAATTTGCTACGGACAGCAAGTTATGATGCATCAGTTAGGTGGTGAAGTAAAATCAGGAGCTGGAACATCAGAATTTGGAAAAGCTTTTGTTGAGAAAAAAAAATCATCTGAATTGA
Organism: Marinovum sp.; assembly: GCA_002691045.1. Classification (GTDB taxonomy): domain Bacteria; phylum Pseudomonadota; class Alphaproteobacteria; order Rhodobacterales; family Rhodobacteraceae; genus Salinivivens. The sequence continues at coordinate 11,824 of NZGN01000077.1, read as the reverse complement.
TTAAAGAATGGTTTGACAGTGAAAAAGAACAAGTTTGGATGAGTCACGGCGACCATGTCAGCAAAATAGCACCTGGTTTTGAGGTATTTGGCACCTCCCCAAATGCTCCCTATGCGATAATAGGAGATAAAAAGCGTCATTTTTATGCAGTTCAGTTTCATCCAGAAGTTCATCACACTCCCAGGGGCCGGACAATGTTTGAAAACTTTATTTCAATAGCAGGTATCAATAGAAATTGGACTATGGACGCCTACAAAGAAATAGCGATTAAAAAAATAAGGGAACAAGTAGGGTCAAAGAAGGTCATTTGTGGACTATCAGGTGGAGTAGATAGTTCAGTTGCTGCTGTACTAATTCATGAAGCTATAGGCGATCAACTTACATGTGTTTTTGTAGACCACGGATTGCTTCGTCAAGGTGAGGCAAATGAAGTTGTTACAATGTTTCGGGACAATTATAATATTCCGCTAATCCAAGCAGATGAAGGTAATTTATTTTTGAATGAATTAGATGGACAATCTGATCCTGAAACTAAACGAAAAATTATTGGTCGTCTCTTTGTCAATGTATTTCAAAAATATGCAAATAAAATTGAAGATGCTGAGTTTTTAGCCCAAGGTACGCTGTATCCTGATGTAATAGAAAGCGTGTCTTTTAAAGGTGGCCCATCAGTAACAATAAAATCGCACCACAATGTAGGCGGTTTACCTGAAAAAATGGGTTTAAAATTACTAGAACCTCTCAGAGAACTTTTTAAAGATGAAGTACGAGCTTTAGGACAAGAACTTAAACTACCTAAGGAATTTATCGGTCGGCATCCCTTTCCTGGACCAGGACTAGCTATCCGCTGTCCTGGAAAAATTACACGTGACAAGTTAGAAATTCTGCGTCAGGCAGATGCAGTTTATATCGATCAAATACGCAAGCATGGCCTGTATGACGAAATTTGGCAGGCATTTGCAGCAATACTACCAGTAAGAACAGTTGGTGTGATGGGCGATGGCCGGACATATGATTATGCTTGCACTCTAAGAGCCGTAACCTCTGTGGATGGAATGACTGCTGATTACTATCCTTTTAACCACGAATTTTTAGGAGAAACGGCAACACGAATAATTAACGAAGTTGAAGGTATTAATAGAGTTACATACGATATAACTTCAAAACCACCAGGAACTATAGAGTGGGAATGAAGAAAAAATAAGGCTATGTACGTATCAGTTACTGGATTGAAAACCATAGGATTTATAGGTTGGATTAGATTTTGGATGTTGGCAATACCAGCATTTAGAGCGGCTCAAAAAGCAGAGGGTTGTCTAATTTGTGAAACAAAAACACTCAATGGATATCACCACACGTTCACCGTTTGGAAAGATAAAACATCAATGATGAAGTATAGAGCATCGCCAGTTCATTTAAAAACGATGAAGGTTTTTTCGCAAATTGCATATGGTAAAGTCTATGGATATGAAGCCAACAGCATCCCTACATGGAATGATGCTCTTAAAGGCTTCAATGACTATGCAAGAGATGTTTGAAAGTTTCTAACTTCATTTTAATGTTTCTATTGCTTTTTAATAGTAGCAAACACGTATTAGATCACGCTAAATCCACGTCAATGTTAGAAAGTTGTTAGAAAGTCTGAAAAAGACACATTAATAACAATAACTTACAACGTTGGAACTATTGAGTGGGAATGAGATGAAAAATGATACATATTTTATTATTAAACAATAACTTATATTGTATAGTTAAATCATATTTTTGTCTAGTTATTTTTAATAAAATCCATGTTGTGAAAGTTAATAATCAAAAATGAAACAAAAAAGTTCATCCAACTTTGCAATCAGACAATTTGTACCTAATGATACAAATAGAGTTATCTTTATTTGGGAACAATGTGACTTGGTTCGTAATTGGAATAATCCAAATTTTGATATACAGCGTAAGTTAAATTTTCAAAAAGAGTTGTTCTTTGTTGGATTGTTGAATGATGAAATTATTGCAACAGCCATGTTTGGATATGATGGACACAGAGGGTGGTTGAATTATTTTGCGGTTCTGCCAAATTTTCAAAAAAGAGGTTTTGGCAAAAAACTTATGACATTTGGTGAAATGGCGTTGATAGAAAAAGGATGCCCAAAACTTAACCTTCAAATTAGAAATGATAATACCAAAGCAATAAATTTTTACCAAAAAGTTGGATACAGAGAAGACGCAGCTGTCAGTTTTGGAAAAAGATTAATTGAGGATTAATCTAATAAATACCTATTTTATGATTTTGCTTAGTTTTAAACTGCAATGTTAGAAAGTTGTTAGAAAGTCTGAAAAAGAATGAATAAGAACAAAGACTTACAGCGTTGTAACTATTGAGTGGGAATGAAGATAGCATCTTAAGTACCTGTTATTGTTATATATTATTAATTTACGCTAATAAAATCCAAGAACTAAGTAACTGTTTTTAAATAAGAAATAATATTAACTTGCAAACTTTTATACAAAATAATGGCACTATTACATTTCATAGATTAGGAATGAATTTAAGAGTGAGGAGCATCATGAAATGAAGACAGTTTTTATTACGGGAACCAATAAAGGATTAGGACTTGAGTTTACAAAGCAGTACTTAAATGAAGGCTGGAACGTAATTGCTACTTGCCGTTCACCTACTACGGCTACAGATTTATTATCGCTTAGCAAGAAGCATCCAAATAGCCTGACAATTTTGAGCATGGATTTAACAAACGAGGCGTCGATTGAACAAATTAGCGAAGAAATTAAAGAACGCCCCATCGATATATTTATAAGTAATGCGGGAACAGCAACAGGTTATACATCTGGAGCGAATTTAAATGATTTTGGAAATGTTCAATCTGAGCCATGGGTAAATATTTTCCGCACAAATTGCGTTGCACCTTTGCTTTTAGCACAGGTTGTTCACCCAAATATTTTATTGGGCTCAGACAAGAAGTTAATTTTCATCACGTCTAAGCCAGCTTCCATAACTGAGAATACGGGCGGCGCACTTTATATGAACCGCTCAAGCAGAACGGCGCTTAACCAAGTAATTAAATCACTGTCTATAGATTTATACGAAGAAGGAATCGCTGTTGCATCAGTTAGTCCAGGTTGGGTGAAAACAGACTCTGGCGGCGAAGGTGCTTTAATCGATGCTGAGACTAGTGTGAGCGGTATTAAAAAGGTGATTGAAGAACTTAATATGAGCCAAACAGCTCTATACTGCGATTACAAGGGTGAAGCAATCTCTTGGTGAGTACGTTAAAAGTTTTCGTTTAATTAAAACTTTTAACTCTCAATCTTGCACAGAATGTAAGATGAGTGAACTTAACCGCTTGTTATTATTGGATTGTAATAGTTGCAGGCTTCACCTTAAACTTGCATAATGTTGCATAAACCTTACATAGTCTCAAAATATTATAATAATATCAATAACTTACATCATTGGCACTATTGAGTGGGAATAAAATTATGTATTGTATTCCAATTAATATACCACAATCTTTATGTAAAATAGATGATGAATTGAAGGCTATCTACCATATTAAGGACACTGTTTGTATTTGGGTTTTTGGTAGTAGAGAAGATAGAAATAATTTTGTGGATGAAACCGCTTGAATGTTGAAGGCAGAAAGGGAAAGCCACTATGAAAAGCACTATCATTTAAAAGTTACATAAAATGGAATTTTTTTATTTTTTCTTATTTTTGTCCATCTTATCATGCAGTTTAGTGACGGGATTTATTTTTACCTACGCTATTATAGTGATGCCAGGGCTTTCCAAACTTAGTGATAAAGAATTTTTAACAGCTTTTCAGGTAACAGATGCAGTAATTCAAAACAAACAACCTATATTCATGTTAACATGGGTTGGGTCAATAATGTCCGTCTTAAGCTTAATTTTAATTTCTATCACATATGTAGGGTTATCAGAGACATGGTTAATAGTGTTAGTCGCTTTGATTTACTTGTTGGGAGTACAAGGAATAACAATATTAATCCATTTACCTTTAAACAACCAAATACAAAAACTTAATTTAGAAAACTTAAAAAGCGAGCGTTTAAATTTTGAGACTAAATGGAATTTTTTTAACAATATTCGCACAACTATTGCTTTTTTTGTTAGTTTGACGCTATTGATTTTGTTAATAATACCATAGGAAGATGTGAAAGAATTCAGAGAGCATTTTATGTCCGAGACAAGCCAAGAAATTACAAAATCTGATTTTAGCCTAACAGCAAAAATATTTCATTGGAGTTTCGTTATTCTATTCGCTTATGGTATTTCAAAACAGATAGACAATATTAATCAATTAGAAGACTTAGCTTTACTAAAATTTGAAATAGCGTTTGCCTTTTTATTTATTTTGTTTCTTGTTGTTCGTTTTTTTTATATGACAAGAACTCAAAAATCCTCACTGCCACAGAACACACCGAAAATACAAAAAATAGCTGCTAAATCAGTACACTACGGTATGTATATAGGAATGATTTCTATAGCACTATCGGGTTTGGTTATTGGTTTTTTATACTGGCTAGGTCTTAAGAGTGGGATGATAATTGATATCATAATTGGATGGCATGAAACGTCAGTTTCAGTTGTATACTGGCTCATTGGAATACATTTGATCGGAGCTATATATCACCGACTGAAAAATGATGGAGTTTGGAATTCAATGGTCCCAATTCTTAAAAATTAGCAATAACTTTTCGATGGTTTTTTAAATTTTGCTTCAGGCCTATTTTGCGACAGGAGGGTTACCTGGTATTGGAAGCCCTCTCAGCGATTTACTAGACCGCATATACTGGGGTGCATAGGATGCTTGCTCACCTAATGCTTCAGCTGCATGCCATGCCCATCTTGGATCTGCTAACATACCTCTCGCTATTGAAACCATATCAGCTTGGCCCGTTCTTATTATCGCTTCAGCCTGAAAAGGTTCTGTGATTTGGCCCACGGCCATCGTTGTAAGACCCGTTTTCCGTCGAATCTCAGAAGCAAATCCAGTTTGATAACCAGGCCCTACTTCAATTTGCTGTTCTGGGGAGTTACCCGCACTAGACACATCTATAAAGTGGCATCCTCTTTTTTTTAATTCGTGAGCAAATGCTGTAGATTCTTTTATATCCCAACTGGACCGGTCTACCCAATCTGTTGCAGAAAATCTTACGCCAAGTGCTTTATTATTTGGCCAAACATTTGAAACAGCTTCAAATATTTCTAAGGGAAATCGCATGCGATCTTCAAGGGACCCTCCATACTGATCATTCCTTAAATTGCTCAAAGGGGATAGGAATTGATGTAATAAGTAACCGTGTGCTCCATGAATTTCTAAAACGTCAAATCCTACACGATCTGCGCGTTTAGCGGCATCCACAAAAGCTGACTTAATCCTTAAAAGTCCATCTTCATCGAGTGCGTTTGGTGCCTCCCAACCTGTAGCAGCGTAGGCTTCTGATGATGGTCCATCAGTTTTCCAACCTCTTGGATCGACAGAAGGTATAGGTTTTCCTCCTAACCAAGGTAACTCTGTTGATCCCTTTCTACCAGCATGAGCCAGTTGAATCCCCATTTTTGCATTTCCAAAGTCATGACAAAAATCAACAACCCGCTTTAAATTTTGCTCGTGCTCATCTGTACATAGAGCAAGGCAACCTGGAGAAATTCTACCAGTCATCTCAACTCCGACAGCTTCCGTAAAGATTAATCCAACACCAGAGACCGCAAATTGCCCCAAGTGCATCAAATGCCAGTCGGTGGCATTTCCTTCATTAGCACTATATTGGCACATTGGAGCAACCACTATTCGGTTAGGAATGCTAACGTTCGAAAGTGAAATGGGAGAAAAAAGGTAACTGTTCATGTTAAGTTAACAACCTACTTGAATAATATAGGTAATAGATAAATTAAAAAATTCTCAATGGAAGGCTTTTTCAAAAAAATTTTATTTAAAATTATTTTCTCCAAGAATATGTTTATTAGTTATGGCTGATTGACCATTACTAGAACAATGACTACCTAAGAGCAGGTAAAGACGGAAAGTGTAATGTACTCAACGCAAGAAGAATGGCTGCAATCAAAAAACAAAAAAATAGTTTTGTTTGGCATGTCTGGTCTTGGCAAAACGCATATTTCAACAATGCTTCGCCAGTCTGGTGAGTGGTATCATTATTCAATTGATTATCGTATTGGTACTCGCTACATGGGCGAACATATTGAGGACAGTTACAAAGAAGACGCTATGAAATCGCCCTATCTTCGGGAATTACTTCTCGGAGACTCAATACACATTTCTTCTAATATAAGTTTTGACAATTTAGCACCTCTTTCAAATTATCTCGGGAAACCTGGGAGTAAGAATAAGGGGGGACTGAGTTTCGAAGAATATAAAAAACGCCAAGCTCAGCATCATATAGCTGAGGTTAACGCACTGCTCGATACTCCGCGATTTATTGATAAATCAAATCGGATTTATGGGTATCCTAATTTTATTTGTGACACAGGCGGTTCAATATGTGAGGTCGTTAATCCTGAAGACCCGAATGACCCAATCTTGAAAACCTTGTCCGAAAATACACTAATGGTTTGGATACAAGGATCAGACCATCACACAGATGAATTAATAAAAAGGTTTGATAAAAATCCAAAACCAATGTGTTACCATCCAGATTTTTTGAATTCAAAATGGGAAGAGTATTTACAATTGAATAAATGTAAAATGGAAGAAGTGGATCCAGATACTTTTGTTCGTTGGACCTACGCTAAAGCTTTAGAACACCGAAACCCGATTTATAAAGCTATGGCCTCATGGGGAATAACTGTCCAAGCTGATTTGATTTCTAAGGTGAAAACACCGGAGGAATTCAATCTGTTAATTGGGTCAACACTTTTAAAAAACAAAATAACTAAGTAATAAAATGCCAATTAAACTTCCATCCTCACTACCTGCCTTTGATGTGCTTTCAAAAGAGGGCGTAATGGTCATGTCTGATGATGAGGCAGTCCGACAAGATATAAGACCTTTGCAAATCGGGCTTCTTAATTTGATGCCAAAAAAAATCCAAACAGAAAACCAATTTGCTCGATTAATAGGGGCAACCCCATTACAGATTGAACTTTCGCTGATAAGCATCAGTAATCATGAGACAAAAAATACAGCTGCTGAACACATGAAAAGTTTTTATAAATCTTTTTCAGAAATTTTTGACAGCGGCAAAAAATTTGATGGACTGATAATAACAGGAGCACCAATTGAACACTTAGATTACGAGGAAGTTACTTACTGGAGCGAAATCAAGAAAATTTTTGACTGGACACAAACACACGTACATTCAACTTTTGGTGTTTGTTGGGGAGGAATGGCGATGTTAAAATACTTTCACGGCATAGAAAAATATGCTCTGAAAGAAAAAGCCTTTGGATGCTTTCGCCATAAAAATTTAAGCCCTGACTCAATGTATCTTAGGGGTTTTTCCGATGACTTTATTATACCCGTTAGTCGCTGGACAGAGATAAAAAACGACGACATTGTGTCTTCTCCCAAACTGAAAACACTCCTTGGCAGCGAAGAAGTTGGTCCATGCCTAATTGAAGATCAACAGCATCGATCTCTTTATATATTTAACCATTTTGAGTATGACAGTGACACGTTAAAGCAGGAGTATGATCGGGATATTAGTGCAGGAAAACAAATTGAAGTTCCGCGAAACTATTATCCAAAAGATGATCCAAAAGAAAAACCGGAGAACCGGTGGCGGTCGCATGGACACTTATTGTATGGAAATTGGATTAATTCTATTTACCAATCGACGCCATTCCAAATTAACAAAATTGGAAATTAGCAACTTAACTTAAAAAAGATTTTACCGCAGATATTGCCTTTTCAACTCCCAATATATCGTTTCCACCACCTTGAGCCAGATCAGGCCGGCCTCCTCCGCCCTTTCCACCGAGTTCTGGAACTGCGCAACGCACAATATCAACAGCTGAAATTTTATCAACCAAATCAGAAGAAACGCCCGCAGCTACAGAGACCCTTTTATCGCTTTCCGTAATTAACAGGATCACACCGCTTTTCAGACGCACTTTGTGTTCATCAATAAGTGAGGGTAGTTCTTTTCCCGAAATACCAGAATATGTCTGGGAAAAAAAAGAAACCCCATTTACTTGTTCAGCTTTAGCAAGTTCAGCGTTTGGCTCTCCAGCAAGTGCAAGTCTTCTTTGTAGCTCCGCAACTTCGCTTGTAAGATTCTTTCTTTCGTTCAATAAAGCATTTACCCGCTGAGAAAGTTTATCGGGTGAGACCTTCAAAAGAGCGCTCACTTCATTAACTTGCTGAGATTGCTGAGCCAAATGAACAACAGCTTTTTCACCAGTAAGAGCTTCAATTCGACGGACGCCAGCACTTGAGGCAGTATCAGACAGAATTGTAAAAGCTCCAATTTCTCCAGTTTGTTTGACATGAGTGCCGCCACAAAGCTCTAATGAATAAGTATCACCGTTAATACCTTTACCCGATGCATTTTGATGCCCCATTGAAACAACACGAACCTCGTCACCATACTTTTCTCCAAAGAGAGCCTGAGCACCAATTTTTCTTGAATCGTCAGGTGTCATAATGCGGGTCTGCACAGAAGAATTTTGCCGAATGTACGCATTAACTGCTTTTTCTGTACAATGGAGTTCTTCGTGAGTTAAAAATGCAGAATGACTAAAGTCAAAGCGCAGTCTTTCATCTGAATTTAATGAACCTCGCTGCGCAACATGATCACCCAGTAACTGACGCAATGCTTCATGTAATAAATGGGTCGCAGAATGATTGGCCTTAATTTTGAGCCTTCTCTCAGTGTCAACAAATAGTGAAACAGCGTCCCCCTCGTGTATAGAGCCCTTTAATACCTTTCCTGAATGAACAAACAATCCTGCAAATTTTTTTGTATCGTTTATTTGAATTTGACAATCAGCAAATTGAATATGCCCTCGATCCCCAACTTGACCACCACTTTCCGCATAAAACGGTGTTTGATTGAAAATTAGCTGGACTTCTTCACCTGAGCCAGCCGATTGAACTTTTTTTCCTTCTTTTACTAATGCAAGCAATTGAGCCTCAGATGTATCGGTATCATACCCTAAAAAATCGGTGACTTGGACGTCATCCGCTATTTCAAACCAAATACTTTCATCACTTATTTGACCCGTACCCATCCAAGCAGCACGCGCTTTAGATTTCTGCTCCGTCATTGCAGTGTCGAACTCAGCCGTATTAACCATACGACCCTTTTCCCTCAGGGCATCCTGCGTCAGATCAAGCGGAAACCCATATGTATCATATAATTTAAATGCTGTTTTTCCAGAGAGCTCCTCCCCTTCAGGAACTCTTGCAAGCTCTTCGTCAAGCAACTTAAGACCCCTATCCAACGTTTGCCGGAAACGTGTTTCTTCCTGAAGCAAAGTTTCTTCAATTAATGACTTTGCTTGTCCTAATTCTGGATAAGCATTACCCATTTGCTGTACCAATGAGCCAACAAGTTTATGCATAATGGGATCGCTTGATCCTAGCAAATGCACATGTCGCATTGCTCTACGCATAATACGCCGTAAGACATATCCCCGACCATCATTGGCAGGTAAAACGCCATCAGCTATTAAAAACGACGTGGAACGCAAATGATCAGCAATCACTCTATGGTGAACATTGTATTTTCCGTCGAGATCTGTGGAAGTCGCTTCAGCCGATGAGAGCATTAAACTCCTCATTGTATCTGTATCATAATTATCATGACTTCCTTGAAGCAAAGCGCCTATGCGTTCTAATCCCATGCCAGTATCAATAGATTGCATATCAAGAGCTTTCATTGAACCATCATCAAGCTGTTCATTCTGCATGAAAACAATATTCCAAATTTCGATAAAACGATCCCCGTCTTCTTCTGGCGAACCAGGCGGACCTCCCCAAATATCCTCACCATGATCGTAAAATATTTCTGTGCATGGACCGCAGGGACCTGTAGGGCCCATTTGCCAAAAATTATCAGAGGTGTCTATTTTGATTATACGATGTTCCGGAACACCCACTTTTTTCCAAATTGAGGCTGCTTCCTCATCAGTATGATATACAGTTGCGTATAACTTATCTGCTGGTATTTCAAATTCCTCAGTAATTAACTTCCAAGCAAACGGTATTGCCTCGGACTTAAAATAATCACCAAAAGAAAAATTCCCAAGCATTTCAAAAAATGTATGATGTCGTGCGGTATAACCCACGTTATCTAGATCATTGTGTTTTCCACCTGCTCTAACGCACTTCTGAGCAGTAACAGCTCGTACATAGTCACGCTTTTCGAGCCCTGTAAAAAGATTTTTGAATTGTACCATCCCTGAATTTGCAAACATCAGGGTAGGATCATTTCTAGGAACGAGTGGGCTAGAGGGAACAACTTCATGACCATTTTTCTTAAAGTAATTTAAGAAAGTCGAACGAATTTCGTTTAATGAGGCCATTTTATTATTCCAAAGCTATTAGCTAGCTCCTCTATAATGCACAGGAAAAAATGTCCACAGTTTGAATAAAAGTCAGATTAAAAAAAGGGGCCGTTAAAAGCCCCTAATAATTTTAATATTTAGGCCTCTAAAATTTCACCATCATCATCATGACTTGGTTTTTCAAAATCCAATCCGTGTGCGGCACGAATTTTATCTTCTAATTCATATGCAATATCAACGTTCTCTGATAAAAATATTTTGGCATTTTCTCTTCCCTGACCAATTCGCTCATCTCCGTAGCTATACCAAGAGCCAGATTTCTCAACCACTCCAGCATTTACGCCTAAATCCAACAACTCACCAGTTTTTGAAATCCCCTCACCATACATTATATCAAATTCAACTTGTTTGAACGGAGGAGCTACCTTGTTTTTTACAACTTTAACACGAGTAGCGTTACCTACCACTTCATCTCTGTCCTTTATTGCTCCAATTCGTCTAATATCAAGCCTAACAGATGAATAAAATTTCAATGCATTTCCACCCGTAGTTGTTTCAGGGCTACCAAACATCACACCGATTTTCATTCTAATTTGATTAATGAAAATTACCATGCAGTTACTTCGACTTATTGAGCCAGTGAGTTTTCGCATTGCCTGGCTCATCAAGCGCGCTTGCACGCCAACATTACTGTCGCCCATATCGCCCTCAAGCTCAGATTTTGGAGTGAGTGCGGCTACAGAATCAACAACTACCATGCTCACTGCACCAGATCTTACCAATGTATCAGTGATTTCTAACGCTTGTTCGCCTGTATCCGGTTGAGAAATTAGTAATTCGTCTAAATCGACACCTAGTTTTTTAGCATATTGTGGATCTAAAGCATGTTCTGCATCGACAAATGCACATACACCACCTTTTTTTTGCTCTTCAGCCACACAATGTAATGTAAGAGTTGTTTTACCTGAACTTTCAGGGCCATAAATTTCAATTATCCTACCTTTTGGAAGACCTCCTATTCCAAGAGCTATATCTAACCCTAAAGAACCTGTAGACGTAGCCTCAATTTCTTGAACTGGATTGTCAGCACCCAGTTTCATAATTGAACCTTTTCCAAATTGACGTTCTATCTGAGCAAGAGCACTATCCAATGCTTTTTGCTTTTCATTATTCCGCTTTGTTTCCATAGATAATAGTTCTGCCATTTTTAATCTGCCTTTTTATCTCACAGTGTAACGTCAGGAGCAATCCAACATTTGTTCTACTATTGTTCTATTATGAGATCATAAATAGAACATTGCAAGAAAATTTTTAAAAATTTTAA
>NZGN01000076.1:0-27487 GCA_002691045.1 Marinovum sp. | reverse complement strand
GAATGCGGAGTCTTTGGTGTCGTTGGAGTTAAAGATGCATCAAATTTCGTTGCGTTAGGTTTACATGCGCTTCAGCACAGGGGGCAAGAAGCTGGTGGAATAGTTTCTCATGATGCCAATCTTGGTTTTAATTCAGCTCGTAGATTTGGCTACGTCCGAGATAATTTCACCTCCAAGTCTGTCATGAAAACGTTACCTGGCCCGATTGCGATTGGCCACGTTCGGTATTCAACTACAGGTTCAAAGTCTGCGGCGATAAGAGACGTTCAACCGTTTTTTGGAGAGTTTGCGATGGGAGGTGCAGCTATTGCACACAATGGCAATATAACGAACGCAGATGACTTAAGGAGAGAGCTAATTGAACGAGGGTCGATTTTTCAAAGTTCCTCAGACAGTGAATGCATAATCCACTTAATGGCGAGATCGTTACAAAGAAATATTCCAGAAAGAATGGAGGATGCTTTGCGTCGTGTGGAGGGAGCATTCTCAGTCGTTGCAATGACAAGAACAAAACTAATTGGTGTTCGTGACCCTTTAGGTGTAAGACCACTTGTTTTGGGGAAAATTGGCGATGGTTGGGCCTTGTCATCTGAGACATGCGCTTTGGATATAATTGGAGCAGAGTTCGTTAGGGAAATAAAACCTGGTGAAATGGTAGTAATACAAAATAGTGGCGTCGAAAGTCATTTTCCCTTCAAGCCGCAAAACAGTCGTTTTTGTATTTTTGAGCATGTTTATTTTTCAAGACCAGACAGCATTATTGGTGGACATTCAGTTTATGAGACTAGGCGACAAATAGGCGTAGAGTTAGCGAAGGAAAGTCCTGTTGCAGCTGATTTAGTATGCCCAGTTCCTGATAGTGGAACACCTGCAGCAATTGGCTTTAGCCAAGAGAGTGGCATTCCCTATGCAATGGGCATAATTAGAAATCAATACATGGGCCGTACCTTTATCGAACCAACAGAACAAATAAGAAATATGGGCGTAAGATTAAAACTAAATGTAAATCGTGCGCTAATTAAAGACCGCCGTATAATTCTAGTAGATGATTCTGTAGTCAGAGGCACAACATCAAGAAAAATTAAGGAAATGATCTTAGACGCTGGTGCAAAAGAAGTCCATTTTAGGATTGCCTCTCCACCTACAGCTTGGCCATGCTTTTATGGCGTTGATACTCCTCAAAGAGAAAAATTGTTGGCCGCAACAATGTCAGAGGAGGAAATGCGGGAACATCTTTCTGTAAATAGCTTGAAATTTATTTCTCTAGACGGATTATATAGAGCCGTCGGTGAAGCGAATGGAAGAAACCCGAAAAAGCCACAGTATTGTGATGCTTGTTTCTCCGGTGAATACCCAGTTAGTCCAAGCGATATGATTAAAAAAGGCTTTATGTTGAAAGCTGCGGAGTAGCCTATTTATGACCAAACCAGTTGCACTTATTACTGGAGCCTCAAGAGGCTTAGGTGCCGAACTATCTAAGATATTTTCATTAACTCACCATATAATTGCAGTGGCCAGGACTATAGGAGCGTTAGAGGCCTTAGATGATGAAATTAAATCCAAAGGGGGTTCTTGTACTTTAGCGCCCATTGACTTGACCGATGAGAAGGCCACAGCACAACTTTGCAGATCAATCTTTGACCGTTGGGGCACCTTAAAAATTTGGGCTCATACAGCTATTCATGCCGCTCCGCTCGGACCTGTAATGACCATTGATAGTAGTGATTGGAATAAATCTGTGAAAAATAACGTCACTGCGCTTGCTCATTTTATACCAATGGTAGCCCCATTACTTGAAGTTGATAGTGAGGTTATTTTTTTTGAAGACAAAACAATTATGAAAAAATTTTCTTCGATTTATGGAGCAACTAAAGCCGCTCAAATTCATATTGTAAAAACCTGGCAAAATGAAACTAAATCAACTGGGCCACGGATTCATATTTTTCAACCCAACCCAATGCCTACCGCTCTTAGAGGTCGCTTTTATCCAGGGGAAAATCGAAACGATTTACAATCTATTTACTTAGAAGCAAAAAGGCTCGTTTCACTTTTAGATATGTGATTTAAGTTTGAGAAATCATTATTTATCTCTTTATTAAGGATTATCATGAGAATACTTATAACCAATGACGATGGAATAAATGCGCCTGGACTAAAAATATTAAAAAAAATTGCTCTTCGTTTGACTAATGAAGATAATATTTTTACGGTTGCGCCTTCTAGTGAAAGATCAGGTGTTGGGCATTGTATAAGCTATACCAGCCCAATGATAATAACTGAAATTGAAAAAAACCGTTTCAGCGTAGACGGCTACCCAGCAGACTGTGTTCTCGCAGGCATATATCACGTATTTAATGGTCAAAAGCCAGATATGGTGCTCTCCGGAGTAAATCGGGGTAATAATTCTGCAGAAAACGTTTTGTACTCAGGCACTATAGGGGCAGCTATAGAAGGAGCCCTACAGGGAATTAAATCAATTGCTTTATCTCAATATTATGGTGAGAAAAATTTGAAGTTAAACAATCCTTTTGAAGCAAGTGAAGTTCATGGGACAGAAGTGATAAATGATATCTTAGGAAAAGAACTGCCGCAGAACAATGGATACCAAATATTTTATAATGTAAACTTCCCACCTACCGCGGCGGCTGACGTACGTGGAGTGAAATATGTAAAACAAGGGTTACGGCCAAATTCTTTTTTCTCAACAAAAACTCACAAATCATCTTCTGGAAGAGATTTTTTATTTGTAGAAGGCGGGAATCAACACACTATTATGAACGATAATTCCGACGCAAAGATGAATATGGATGGTTATATTTCGGTAACTCCTATGAAAGCCGATTTAACAGATTACGAAACACTCAATTCTTTCAACAAACTTCAATGAAAAATAATGCAAATCTTAAAATGCAATTTCTTTTTTTGTTGCGGAAAGCGGGTATAGTCGACAGCCAAGTCTTGTCAGCTATGGAGCGAATAGATAGACAAGAATTTGTTAAAAGTATTTTTTCTGAAAAAGCTTATGACGATACACCTCTCCCTATCGCTTGCGGTCAAACGATAAGTCAACCGTCAATTGTGGGCATAATGACCCAAGCGTTGAAACTTAACTCACGAGATAAAGTTTTGGAAATAGGCACTGGGTCAGGATATCAAGCAGCAATTTTAAGCTTGTTGGCTAGACGTGTTTATACGGTGGAACGTCATAGTTTGCTCGTGAATAATGCAACTAAAACATTCCAAAAATTAGATTTGAGTAATATAATTCCCATATTAGCTGACGGAGGGCATGGCTTACCGCAGCAGGCACCTTTCGATAAAATAATTGTAACTGCTGCCTCTGAAGATCCCCCTGCCTCTTTGCTTTCACAATTAAAAATAGGAGGAATTATGATCATACCAGTTGGCCAATCAGATCATATACAAAACCTTATAAAAATAGTTAAAAAAAGCGATGGTTATGACTACCAAGATATCCAAACTGTTAGATTTGTCCCTCTTGTTGCGGGCACAGAAAAAGAACAATACTAGCCTAAGTAAAAGCAAAGTGAGTCGATTGTGATGCAATACATACGAACAAATCAAATTGTAAAAATCAGTTCATTTTTAATTATATTAGGTTTTAGCGCATGTGGAAATTTGGGCAATTTTGATTTTGATTTGAGAGGAAATGAATATGACACATCCGATGCTGTAAGAAAGGCAATGCAAACAAGACCTTTGCCAGACAGTAGAGGAATTATCTCTTATCCAACATATGAAGTAGCGGTGGCACGTCAGGGAGACACGATAAAAAACATTTCTGATCGTCTTGGTTTGGACTCAAAAAATGTGGCCCGATACAATGGTATGAGCTCGCGTGAAACCCTAAATGAAGGGCAGCTTATAAGTTTACCGAATAGAGTCAGCTCACAGACTAAAAAAGAAAATCCAACGACGCCCAGCCGAAATAACGTTAACGTTACAGAATTGGCTTCTTCTGCAATTGACAAGGCCACCGATCTAAAAAAAGTAACCACGAAATCTAATTCTAAATTAGAAAATGAACCTATCAGACATAAAGTTTCTAGAGGAGAAACTGCTTTCACTATATCAAGACTATACAACGTTTCCATTCGATCTCTTGCCGAATGGAATGGGTTAGATAGCAACTTTACAATTAGAGAGGGTCAATATCTTTTAATACCGCTTCCTAAAGATCAAGTCGCGTCTGTGTCAGAAAGTGCAAGCCCCGGACAAGTGAGTAACACTCCCTCGCCGCCAAGCAGTTCAGAGGCTCTTCCAGATCCTGTTATTAAAGAAACGTCAGAATTAGAAACTGATCAGACGGAGAGTATAGAAACTAATAATGAGGGTCGATTTGCTTATCCAGTGAATGGAAAAATAATCCGTGATTATGTAAAAAATAAAACAGATGGAATTGATATATCCGCAACAGAAGGATCTCCTGTCGTTGCTGCCGAAACAGGTGTTGTAGCTGCTATTACTACCGATACGCAAGGTGTCCCGATAATTGTATTGAAGCATGAAGGAAATTTACTCACAGTTTATGCTGGTCTTGGAAATATCTCTGTAAAAGAAAAAGAAAAAGTTTCGCGTTCCCAAACAATTGGTAATATTCGCTCTGGGGACTCTTCTTTCCTACACTTTGAAGTCCGAAGAGGGTTTGAATCAATAGATCCAATGGAGTTTTTTAAATGAATTCAGGTAACTAATTATCGATATGAGTGTTAGTCTTCGCGGCTAAATCGACAAAGAACTGCCAAGCCACGCGCCCAGATCGAGCTCCCCTTGTTGCCTGCCATTCGATAGCCTGAGCCTTTATAAAATCAAAGTCCAGTGACAATTCATACGCCTTACAATAACGAGAAATCATTTCTAAATACTCATCTTGAGTACATGGGTGGAACCCTAACCACAAACCAAAACGATCAGAAAGAGAAACTTTTTCCTCAACGGCCTCAGACGGATTAATCGAAGACGATTTCTCATTTTCTATCATATCTCTTGGCATTAGATGTCTTCTATTCGATGTTGCATAGAAGAGGACGTTTTCAGGGCGCCCCTCTAACCCACCATCAAGAACAGCTTTGAGGGACTTATAATGCTGATCATCATGCGAAAAACTTAAATCATCACAAAAAAGAAGAAATCTTTGGGAAGAAGTTCGCAAAATATCCAGCAATCGGCTAACCGAAGCAAGATCTTCACGCTGGAGTTCTACAATTTTAAGTGATTTACCTTGATCAATAACTTTTTGGTGTACAGCTTTGATCAATGAGGATTTGCCCATTCCCCTTGCCCCCCACAATAGAGCGTTATTGGCTGACAAACCTTCTGAAAATTTGAGTGTATTCTCTAACAAAATATTGCTCGCCCTATCAATTCCAACCAATAAATTCAGTTCAACTCTGGAGACCTGAATTACAGGCTTCAATTGGTCTGGCGCTGTATTCCAGACAAAAGCATCGTGATTTTCAAAACTAGGATATTGACTTGGTGGCGGGCTAAGTCTCTCTAATGCCCCAGCTATTTGGTCTAAAGAAATTTCTATTTTCTTAAAATCATATTCTGACATACAAAAATCTTTAATAATTTTGGATTATTCTTTTTCGTCAAATTCTTTCATGAGCGGATCATCAAAATCTTCACTCTCATCTTCAAAATAACCATCGTTAGCTAGTTGTTCATTTATTTTTTTTTCTACTCTGGCAACTAAAAAAATTGAAATTTCATATAATCCATAAACAACTACAAATAAGATAATTTGGGTAATTACGTCAGGCGGTGTTACTAACGCAGCAAGCACTAATATACCAACAATTGCAAATTTTCTTACATTTTTTAAGCCTGATGAGCTTATTAGGCCAGCCTTACCCATCAAAGTTAGTAATACAGGTAATTGAAAGCAGATGCCAAATGCTACAATGAATTTGATTGTCAGGCTAAGATACTCTTGAGCAGAACCTTGAAATGCTATTCCAGCTGTACCTGCTTCAGAGTTTTCTCCACTAGCTAGTGATCCAGGCTGCTGAAATCCCAGAAAGAAATCAAAAGCCAATGGTGTCACTACGAAATAAGCAAACGAGGCTCCAAGGAAAAACATTAAAGGTGACGCCAAAAGAAAGGGCAAAAATGCCCCTTTTTCAGACTTATAAAGACCGGGTGCAACGAACCTCCACATTTGATATCCAATAATCGGAAAAGCTATAATCAAACCACCCATCAAAGAGATAGAAATAGCTACAAAAAACCCCTCTTGAAGCTTTATTAATATTAACCCGCAGTCTTGATGACCACGCTGGATCATAGATTTACATAGTGGTAAAGTAAGAAAGTTAAATATAGGTTTCCATATTGTGAAACAAGCAAGCATTGCAACTGTGAAAGCCGCCACTGAATATATTAAGCGCTGCCTCAACTCTGTTAAGTGCTCTATTAATGGGGCAGAAGAATCTTCTACGTTTTCTTTTCCTTCCTTCATTNTTTGTTTTCACTCTTGATTATCTTTTCAGAACTGCTTTTCTCACTTTCTTCCNAATTAGANTCTGCTTTTGCAGTTTTATTATTGTCTTGACGATTGGCNNTGGCNTCATGTAGTTTTTTTGNTGNCNCCNCTCTTTTGGAGGCTAATTTACCNGTCTCAGATAATGGATCAAAGTTTGTAAACTCTTTAGTGGCTTCTCCTACTTTGTCCAAACCTGTTTTAACTGGATTAGTCGCAGTCCTAATTGTTTTAGAAATATCTTTCACACCACTTTGATCGGCTGCATCATTCATAGCCGACGTAAACTCCCTTGCCATTCCCTTCATTCGTCCGACGAATTCACCAACGCGCCGAAATAAAACTGGCAAGTCCTTTGGCCCAACAATTATTAAGGCTACTATTCCAATTAGGAGTAGCTCCGTCAGCCCAAGGTCAAACATAAATTATGCCTTATTGTCTTTATCTTCATCCGGCGTAACGTCTTTAGCGCTTTCACTAGCCTCATCTTCCAGCTGTTTAGCGCCATCGTTAACACCTTTTTTAAAAGCTGTTATGCCTTTACCTACTTCACCCATAAGAGAGCTAATTTTGCCGCGTCCAAATAGTACAAGCACAACAACGGCAATAAGTAGTATTCCCATCGGGCCAGCATTTTGAATAAAAGAGGGCGCAATTAAGTATGACATTTCGATCTCCTTTTACATAGCGGTTCTTAAACTCTTGTCATATCTTATATATTTCTTCGACATGATAAAGCCAGAATGCTTTATAATTATTAAAAATTACTATTTCTTTGAGGTAACGAAGTACTCTTAACTCCCAGTTTTATCAAGCATGTTCGTAAAGTAGCTGTTGAAGTCCCAACTTCAGATCTAAAATTGAAGGCTATTGCCTTGGGAAAATGTAACATTTGTCTCTTGGGATAGTTAGCCAGAGTGGAAGACCTAAATTGGGTAAGAAAACATTTGGCACTGACGCTTTAATAGTTCCACCAAAGTCCATATCAAATTCGACCAAACTCTCGTTTCCAATAAAACGAGCTCTTTTAACGACTCCTCTTGCAGCAACACCTTGAGCAACAGTTGGCGACGGTCCCTTCCCATTCCTATCGAAATCAATACGAACATGTTGAGGTCTAAATACAATATCTATTTTTGATCCATCAGATAAACCAGGAGCAAAAAACTGACCGAATGGTGTTTCTGCAAGACTACCTTTTAAGATAGCCTGAATTGCATTTGCATCCGAAAAAAATTGAAGTGCTTTCTGGTCTACAGGTGTATTATAGATGTTGTATGGCGCACCTTTTTGAAGAATTTTTCCATTTCGCATTAATGCTATTTCATCTGCGACCTTCATGGCTTCTTGTGGATCGTGAGTAACCATTAAAACTGCTGTATCTTCTAGCTTAAGCAACTGAAAAGTTTCATCTCGAATTTCATCCCTAAGTCTATCATCAAGCCCAGAAAATGGTTCATCCATTAACATAATTTTAGGTTGTGGAGCTAAAGCTCGAATTAAAGCGACCCTTTGTTGTTCCCCGCCTGATAACGAATGAGGATATTGTAATGCTAAGTGAGAAAGTCCCACTTTTTCCAAAAGAGCTAGCGATCTTTCTTTTTGATACTCTTTGGCGCCAGCAAGCCCGAAACAAACATTTTGCTGCACATTCAAATGGGGAAAAAGAGCAAAGTCTTGAAACATTAGACCTATTGATCGAGCCTCTGCAGGTACCTGATAATGCTGATCGCTAATTAATTCGTTATCAACAAAAATTTGCCCTGAGCTTGGTTTTTCAACTCCAGCAATCATTCTAAGTGAGGTTGATTTACCGCAACCAGAAGGGCCCAGAAGACAAGTTACTTGACCAGAATTAATCTTAAAAGAAATTCCATCTACAACACACAATTTACCGAACGATCGTGACAGATTTTTTACTTCTAATCTTGGCAAAGTCTCACATCTCTTCAAATTATCATTTAAGATCAGTCCTTATATGCAGCAATCTATCAATATTCAATATTATCAAGGAATTTGAACTACAAAAATGCATACAAATAATCACATCGTAGAGTTTATAGCGCCACCATCTAATAAAATATTTTGTCCAACAATAAAACCTGCATATTGAGAGCATAAGAAGGCACAAGCGGCACCAAATTCTTCTGTAGTACCATAGCGTTTCACTGGGATTGCGTTACGGCGCTCTTGTTTGGCCGCTGAAACAGTGATGCCTGACTCTTTTGCAATATGTGCATCTAATGACTTAATTCTATCAGTATCATGCACACCAGGTTGTAGATTATTAATCGTAACACCAAACTCGGCAACTTGCCGAGAAGTACCTGCTACATAACCTGTTAACCCTGCTCTTGCCGAATTAGATAAACCCAGAACTGGTATTGGAGCTTTGACAGACTGAGATGTAATATTCACAATTCTACCCCACCCTTTATCAATCATTCCAGGCAAAACAGCTTTTATTAAAGCAATTGGTGTCAACATATTGGCATCTAATGCCGAGATGAAATCGGCTCGTGTCCAATCGCTCCACTGACCAGGTGGTGGGCCACCTGCATTTGTAACTAGAATATCTAAATTGCTTTCCGCCTTTGCAAGAACAGCTTCTTGGCCTTCTTCGGTGGTAATATCTGCTACAACTGTCTCGACTTGAACTTGATATTTGCTTCTAAGAAGTTTTGCCGCAGCATCCAGATTTTTAGGGTCTCTGGAATTTATAATCAAGTCAACGCCCGCTTCAGCTAAAGAAATTGCACAACCTAAACCAAGCCCCTTACTCGAAGCACAAACAATAGCTTTCTTACCTTTAATACCCAAATCCAATTTTAATTCCTTTTCGAAAAAATAAATGATTAACTTACCCAGCAGAAACTACAGTTTATAAAAATTCATACTAAGCATATTTTTAAAAACCAATTGATAAAATTATTAGCCCATCATGCAGAAAATTAAAATCAAATATATCCCATTAAAATTAAATCAAAACTTCTCATATTTAAACGACCTTGCCTTTTTGAAATTCGACCAATATATCGCAAATCATGAACGAGTTGTCTGCAAACAGAATAAAAATACCGGATGAAATTGCACGCAGAAGAACCTTCGCTATTATTTCTCATCCTGATGCAGGAAAAACCACTTTAACTGAAAAATTTCTTTTGTTTGGAGGGGCAATTCAAATGGCCGGGCAAGTTCGAGCCAAAGGTGAAGCTCGAAGAACGAGATCTGACTATATGCAAATGGAAAAAGATCGCGGTATTTCGGTTTCAGCTTCCGCCATGTCTTTTGATTTCAATGAATTTAGATTTAATCTTGTTGATACTCCTGGCCACAGTGATTTTTCTGAGGATACTTACCGTACATTAACAGCAGTTGACGCTGCTGTGATGGTAATTGATGGTGCTAAAGGTGTTGAAAGCCAGACCAAAAAATTATTTGAGGTCTGTCGCCTAAGAGATCTTCCTATCTTTACGTTTTGTAATAAAATGGACAGGGAAAGTAGAGATGTTTTTGAAATAATTGATGAAATTCAAGACAACTTAGCTATCGATGTCACACCAGTGAGCTGGCCTATTGGCGCAGGACAGGACTTTATTGGTTGTTATGATCTAATTAATGATAGCCTTGAGCTTATTGACAAAGCAAACCGTAACCACGCAGTAGAATCCATAAAGATAAACGGATTGGAAGATCCAGAACTACAAAAGCATGTGCCGGATAAGCTTTTGACAAAATTGGTTGAAGAGGTTGAAATGGTCAGATCTCTTTTACCACCAATTGATAAAAAATCTATACTGGAAGGGCACTTAACCCCTATTTGGTTTGGGTCAGCCATAAACTCGTTTGGCGTTAAGGAACTTATGAAGGGCCTGGGAGATCTAGCTCCAGAACCTCAAATTCAGAAAGCTTCACCGAGAGAAATTTTACCAGAAGAACGAAACGTTACTGGTTTTGTCTTCAAGGTTCAAGCTAATATGGATCCAAAACATAGAGACCGTGTGGCATTTGTAAGAATGGCTTCAGGACATTTTAAACGGGGAATGAAACTAAATCACGTAAGAACTAACAAGTCGATGGCAATTTCAAATCCTGTAATGTTTCTAGCATCGGACAGAGAACTGGCCGATGAAGCCTGGGCCGGTGATATAATAGGTATACCCAATCACGGCCAACTTAGAATTGGTGATACTCTCACGGAAGGAGAAGAATTGAGAGTTAGCGACTTACCTTCTTTTGCTCCAGAACTTCTTCAGTCTTGCAGAGCGGGAGATCCGTTAAAGTCTAAACATCTAGAAAAAGCCCTAATGCAGTTTGCTGAAGAAGGTGCTGCCAAGGTTTTTAAACCTAATATTGGTTCAGGGTTTATTATTGGAGTAATAGGCTCTTTACAGTTTGACGTTTTAGCTAGCCGGATAGAATTAGAATATGGCTTACCAGTGAGATTTGAACCATCGCAATTTAATTCAGCCCGTTGGATTTCTGGGGGGAAAACAGACTTGGATAAATTTTCATTAGAAAACAAACAACACATCGCCACTGATCATGATAACGATTTAGTCTTCTTAACGCGTCTTCAGTGGGATTTAGACCGTGTTGAACGTGATTATCCAGAAATTAATCTCTCAGCCACTAAAGAGATGATGCGCTAGGTTAGACACCTTCTTTCATGATCATCAAAAATCAATTAGTTGACCTGCAGTCTTGAATTATTTAGAGGTTGCCCCACAGTTACGTTAAGGCTGAAACAATATTTAGAAATTATGGACCCTTATGGAATTATTTTCCGACTTTAAACTGAACCCAAAAATTTTAAAGGCCGTGCAAGAAGCAGGATATGAGAAGCCAACTCCGATTCAAAATAAGGCAATTCCAGCAGCTTTAGAGGGCAAAGATGTGCTGGGAATAGCCCAGACAGGAACTGGGAAAACTGCTAGTTTTACACTGCCCATGATAAATTTGCTTGCACGAGGTCGTGCGAGAGCTCGAATGCCTAGATCTTTAGTTTTATGTCCTACTAGAGAGTTGGCTGCTCAAGTAGCAGAAAATTTTGACACATATGCAAAAAACTTAAAGTTAACTAAGGCGCTTTTGATTGGTGGTGTAAGTTTTAAGGAACAAGATACGCTCATTGATAAAGGCGTTGATGTGCTGATTGCAACCCCAGGCAGATTAATTGATCATTTTGAAAGGGGAAAACTACTTTTAACGGGCGTTCAAGTAATGGTAGTTGATGAAGCTGATAGGATGCTTGATATGGGTTTCATACCCGATATTGAACGTATATTTAAATTAACCCCGTTCACCCGCCAAACCTTATTCTTTAGTGCGACCATGGCACCTGAAATTGAAAGAATTACAAATACTTTCCTATCGGCGCCAATTAGGGTGGAAATAGCTAGACAAGCAACTGCCTCCGAAAATATAGAGCAGTCAGTAGTTATGTTTAAACCTAAAAGAAAAGACACTGAAGGATCAGAAAAGCGGAAATTATTAAGGCGATTAATTGACTTAGAGGGAAAGAAATGCGCCAATGCAATTGTATTTTGCAATAGAAAAACAGATGTCGATATTTGCTCGAAATCTTTAAATAAGTATGGATATCAAGCTGCACCCATACACGGTGACTTAGACCAAGCCAAAAGAACTGATACTTTAGAAAACTTTAGAGATGGAGGTTTGAGAATTTTAGTTGCATCAGACGTCGCCGCTAGAGGCCTTGATATTCCATCAGTTAGTCATGTATTCAATTTTGACGTTCCAATCCAAGCAGAAGATTATGTGCATAGAATAGGTCGAACTGGGCGAGCAGGACGCGAGGGAAGAGCTATCATGATCTGTAGCAATAAAGATTACAAAAATTTTATGAATGTTGAAGCTCTTATACAAAAAGAAATCCCAAGAATAGATAATTTGGGTGATGAAAATGACACTCGCTCAAATAATTCATCCGTGGATCAAGATAAGATCGCAAAACCAAAAAATTATAAAAAAGTCAAAGGCTCAGATAGTAAGGCAGATGTCATTGGCTTAGGCGAACATACACCAGGGTTTTTGGCTCAAAGCTTTACTGATCGTCTTGTGGGCTAATTAAAATTAAGTCAATCTACTTATTATAACACTAACTTCAGGCTTTTTGCCTATCTCTGTCAGTGCGGTTTGGCGGGCAACGCGTTTTATATCTTTTTCTAATTTGTCATCGTCTTTAAGTGCATCACCCAAAGAACGACCCAAATATTGGCTCAAATCCTCTTCCAAAACATCAATAAAATTACACTTTGATTGACCAAAATCGGTTAAACCCCTTATTTCACACCATGGATCCCCTAGCAATTCATCGTCTTCATCAAAAATAATATTCACCACTATTATACCATTGACTGCTAGCTTTATTCGATCCCGAATAATTCCATCTAAAGCTCCTACCTTGGAAGCTCCATCCAAATAGACTCGGCCCACATCTATATGATCAACTATTTTAATCTGATTTCCCGTCAGATCTACCATTGCTCCATTGGTAGCTAATAATGCGGAAACACCTTTACTTTCTCCCAGTTTAACATGCTCCCTTAAATGTCTGTGTTCTCCGTGCATTGGTAGTAAAAATTGAGGTGAAACTATATCATGCAGTATTGAGAGTTCCGGCCGATTGGCATGGCCAGAAACATGATAATTCCCAGAACTGTCATCGACAACATCGACACCTTTTTCTGATAGCTGATTTATGATTTTTATAACGCCTCGTTCATTGCCTGGTATTGTTTTTGAAGAAAATAGAAATAAGTCACCTTCGCTTAGGGTAATTCCTTGATATTTTCCATTTGCAAGTTGTGAAGAGGCAGCCCGCCTCTCACCTTGTGACCCTGTTACTATCAAGAGAAGGTTTTCCTTGGGAATTGATTTAGCGTCGTCTGGGGATATGACCGTAGGAAATTCTGATAGTATGCCAGTTTCTAGAGCAACCTCTATCATTCTTTTCATTGCTCTTCCCATCAAACAAACAGATCTACCCGCAGCTTCTCCCGCCTCAGCAATTGATTTAATCCTCGCAATATTGCTTGCAAAAGTTGTTGTAACAACCATGTTAGAGCATGTCTCTATTAGCTTACGTATTTCCGGTCCAACTTCTGACTCTGAACGACCAACGCTAGCTGAGAAGACGTTAGTGCTGTCGCATATCAGCGCGCGCACGCCAGTAGAACTAACTTCTTGCCACAACTCTTTGTCAAAGCGATCACCAACAACAGGCTGCTCATCAAGCTTAAAATCACCTGTATGGATCAACCTACCTTTTGGACTATCAATAACCAAGGCACTACTTTCTGGAACCGAATGTGGTACCGGTAAATAAGAGACAGTAAATGGTCCAACTTTTATCGATTCTGGCCAAGACGAAACAACATTTACTATTCTACCACTTTGCCCATTTTCTTCTAATTTTCGTTTCGCGATGCTAGCAGTGAAGGTTCTGGCATATACTGGCGCGCCAAGTTCCTTCCAAAGATGACCAATTGCTCCAATATGATCTTCATGAGCATGTGTTATAAAGATTCCTTCAATCCGATCACGCCGTTCTTTCAACCAGGCAATATCGGGAAATATCAAGTCAACACCGGGTGTTGAGTCCATATCTGGAAAAGCAACACCCAAATCAACAATTATAAATTTCTCTTTATCTTTTGCCCCATAACCATAAACATAAAGGTTCATGCCGATTTCACCAGCACCACCTAATGGTAAATAAATTAGTCGGTCTTTACTCATCAACTATCGACGCTCTTATTACAGTCAAATATTAAGCGGAGACCGTGCATCGTTAAGTTATCTTCAACCGCCTCAAAAAGTTGATCACTTGATTGAAGTAAAGGAGCCAATCCACCTGTAGCGATAATCTTCATAACTTCTTGTTTTTCTTCTATTATCTTTCTACAAATTTCCTTAACTAAACCAATATAACCCCAAAAAACCCCAGACTGCATACACGCAACTGTATTGGTTCCAATGACCTCTTTCGGTCTCGCAATATCAACATGAGGTAATGCCGCTGCCATTTGATGCAAGGCTTGAAGAGATAAGTTGACACCAGGTGCAATAACCCCACCTACATAGGCACCATCTTTGTCAACCACATCAAAAGTCGTGGCAGTTCCAAAGTCCACAATAATTAGATTACCGCCAAAAAGGTCATAACCAGCAACAGAGTTAACAATTCTATCTGGACCAACTGCCGTACCAGCATCAACTCGAACGTCTATGGGTACTTTACAATCCGGTTTTCCAACAACAATTGGACGCGTATTGAAATAACGATCCGATAAAACTCTCAAATTAAATACAACGCGAGGCACAGTAGATGATATTATAACATCGCTAATATCTGCCTTAATGTTTTGTAATGACATGAGTGAAGATAACCAAACAAAATATTGATCGGCTGTTCTCTGATGATCAGTGGCCGTCCGCCAAGTTGAAATAAATTCATTACCATCCCAAATCGAAAAGATGGTATTCGTATTTCCGCAATCAATGGCAAGCAACATTATTTCTATCCATTACTAAAGAAAATCTCAGCGGCGGCTATTTTCGTTTGTTCCATATTATTTGTAAGTACCAACTGCCCTTTTTCGTCAATAGAGTCAAATACACCTCTATATTCAATGCTCGGTGTGCGAGCCACGATTTCCTTGCCAACATTTGCAGCTCGTTTCATCCAAATCTCTCGAATTTTGGAAAATCCCATTTCTTGAAATTGGCTTTCTCGAAAAAGATAATGATTAGCAATTGATTTACAAAACTCGACTGGGTCTATTTCAATACCACTCTCATTAAATATTGAACCAGGTTCTGTAGTAAACTGACTTAACTTTTCCAACCTTGGTACAGACATTAAATTGATGCCAATTCCGATTGCTAAAGCTATGGCGTTATCTATTTTTTTTGTCTCTAATAAAATTCCACATATTTTTTTTTCGTTCAATAGAATGTCATTTGGCCATTTAAGTGATAGTTGATGACCGCTACCTATTTCTTCATCTATGGCATCATAAACAGAGATAGCAGCTACAAACGACCGTAAAGCCAATTTTTGTAAATCATCATCCAGTTTTATTAGAATTGTTCCTGAGAAATTTCCAACTGGATCAACCCATAAACGAGCAGAGCGTCCACGACCGTTCGTCTGTTTTTTTGCAAGAATAAAAGTTGGCTTATCAACAAACTTAGCGCGTCTTAGTGCCTCAGAGTTAGTACTCTCGATCTCGTCTAAGATAACAAAATCAATTTTCATATTTAATTTAATAAAGAAAACGCAGCAGCCTTTGCCATCTGCTCGACTCCTACTAAACTGACAATACCAAATATCATAATCGCAGCGGAAGCTGTCCATATTATCCTCAGAATGGGAGATTTAGCGTCGTCTAAGGGCGTCTCAGGCATTTCCCCAAAATAAATAAAGTATACAATTCTTAAGTAATAAAAAGCACCAATCACAGAAGCCAATACACCCAAAACCGCTAAATATAACAGTTCTGCATTTATTGCTGCTCTCAAGACTTCAAATTTAGCGAAAAAACCAAGCATAGGTGGAATACCAGCAAGACTAAACAATAAAATGACGAGAGCTATGGCTTTTCCGGGATCTGTTTCTGATATCATCTTTAACGAGGCAATTTCTGTAACAGACTGACCATCTTTTTGCATCGACATAACTATAGCAAACACACCAATATTCATAGTGATATAAATGGTCATATATTCTAAAACTGATTGCACCCCAAACTCAGTACCAGCAGCCAAACCAATAAGAGCATAACCCATATGAGCTATGGACGAATAAGCTAATAGACGTTTTAGATCAGTTTGCCCTATCGCAGCAAAGGCTCCAAGAAACATTGATAAAATAGAAAGTAGTGCAATAATTTGCTGCCAGTCACTTATAATATTTCCAAATGCATCATACATTACACGGATAAACAAACAAATGGCCGCCATTTTAGGAACGGTTGCAAAAAAGGCTGTAACCGGTGTTGGTGCGCCCTCATAAACATCCGGAGTCCACATGTGAAAAGGTACGGCAGAGACTTTGAATGCCAAACCTGCAATTACTAACGCTAACCCAAACAGCAAACCCAAAGAAGGGGCGTCAGTGCTTACATTAGATAGAATGCCAGAAAATAATGTTGTTCCTGAATAGCCGTAAACAAGGGCTGAACCATATAGGAGTAAGCCAGAAGAAAGGGCTCCAAGAACAAAATATTTCAAACCAGCTTCAGTTGATTTTACACTGTCTTTTTTAAATGCAGCTATTACATAAAGTGCTAACGATTGTAGTTCCAAACCCATATAAAGAGACATTAAATCTCCGGCCGACACCATAACCATCATACCCACGACTGAAAGCGTAACTATTAATGGATATTCAAACCTGAGAAATCCCCGTCTTGACATATATTCCTGACCCATTACCAAAACAACGGCAGCAGATAACAATATGATTATTTTTGAAAATCGAGAAAACGCATCATCGATGAACATGCCTCCAAATGCAATTCCTGTTTTTTCTTCTGAAAATATAATCAAAAAAGCCACTAAAATAAAAATAAACGCGGTAACCCATGTTACTCTTTTTGCAAGTTCATCTTTTGAGGTATATACTACACCAAGCAAAGCAACCATGGCATAAACTGAAAGAAAAATTTCAGGAAAGATAATATTTAAATCGTCATAAATCATAGCTCAGACCTCTAATTCTTAACCATGGAGGTTTGTATTAAATTTGAAGAGCTAACTTCCTCATGGTAATTGGCGACTAAAACTTCCACTGATGGGCCAATAATATCCAGAACAAGCGCAGGATAAATACCAAGAAGTAAAGTGAAGAAAATCAATGGCGCAAAAACTGATTTTTCACGAAAACTCATGTCTTTTATAGATCGTAAGGCCTCTTTGATAAGATCACCCATGACTACTCTTCGGTAAAGCCACAATGCATAAGCAGCAGATAGAATAACACCTGAGGTAGCAAATAAGGCAACCCACGTATTAACCTGAAAAATCCCTACTAAGGTTAAAAATTCACCAACAAAACCCGAAGTTCCAGGTAGTCCAACATTCGCCATAGTAAAAAACATAAATATTAAAGCATAACTAGGCATAACATTTACTAATCCGCCATATGCTTCAATTTCCCTAGTGTGCATTCGATCGTAAATTACACCAACACATAAAAATAAAGCTCCTGAGATAAAACCATGGCTAAGCATCTGAAATATAGCGCCATCGATCCCCTGCTGATTTACTGCGAAAATACCCATGGTTACATATCCCATGTGTGCGACTGAAGAATATGCGATAAGTTTCTTCATATCGTCCTGCACCAGCGCGACTAATGAAGTATAAATGATCGCAATAGCTGAAAGCCAAAAGACGAAATTAGTCATTTCAGAGGCTCCTACTGGAAACATAGGAAGACTAAATCTCAAAAAACCGTAACCACCCATTTTTAAAAGGATTGCTGCTAGGACAACCGATCCAGCCGTAGGTGCTTGTACATGGGCATCAGGTAACCATGTATGAACAGGCCACATCGGCATCTTTACAGCAAAACTAGCAAAAAAGGCTAGAAATAATAAAGTTTGAAAGCCACCTAGGATTTCAAAACCCATCAATGTTATTGAGCCATAATCGAATGTATAATTCATTAGAGAGGGAATATCTGATGTTCCCGCAACGTTGTACATTGAGATCATCGCTATCAACATCAGGACCGAACCTAAAAGAGTATATAGAAAAAATTTAAAAGACGCATATATGCGATCTTTCCCACCCCAAATACCTATAATTAAAAACATAGGAATTAGGCCAGCTTCAAAAAACAGATAAAAAAGAACTAGGTCTAAAGCCATGAATACCCCTAACATAAGGGTCTCTAACAATAGAAAAGCTATCATATATTCTTTTACACGTGTCTCTAAAGTCCATGATGCCCAAATTACCAGAGGCATCATAAAAGTTGTAAGCATAACAAAAAGTATTGAAATACCGTCAACTCCAAGCTTGTAAGTAAGTCCCATTATCCAACTGTAACTCTCAACCATTTGAAAATTCGTGTTTTGAGCGTCAAATTGAGCCAGAATTAACAGAGACACCAAAAAGGTCGCAATTGTGGTAAACATCGCTACTCGTTTGCAGACCAATTGAGCAGCAGCATCTTCTCCTCTTGCAACCATTAAAAGAACAAAAGCAGCGAAAGCCGGTATAAAGGTAACCATAGATAGAAGTGGTTGATCCATATTCATTTTACTCCCACTGCAAAAATCATCCAGGTAAGCAATAGAAGGATACCCAACACCATAGCCAGCGCGTAACTAAAGATGTAGCCAGATTGAAATCGAGTAGATATCTTAGTAACAAAAGGGACAAGGCTCATAGCTATCCCATTGATGGAACCATCAATTATCCCACCATCACCTTTTTTCCAAAAAATCCGACCAATAACTTTAGCACGAGAAACAAACAAAATTTCGTATATTTCATCAAAATACCATTTATTCAAAAGAAATCTGTATAAAGGATCTAACGTTGAGGCCCATTCACTGGGTTTTTTCTTATCCCAGACGTAAAACCACAGAGCCATTAAGAGTCCAATTAGCATCGCTATAAACGGGCTTATTTTTACCCAAATTGGAGCATAATGAGCATCGTGCAAGACATGATTTTCCGGGCTCATGTAGATTGCTCCTTGGGGCGGAAGAGTAACTTCTAATTTTTCATTATTTTTTTCTACTATGTTTTCTTCTTTTGTTTTTGGTAGCGTTTGCTGGTATTCGGTTTCTATACCAAAAAAATTTGCCACTTGGTAATCTTTTCCAAAGAAACTAGAGTACCAGATCATCCCAGACAATATTGCGCCCAACCCAAGAAGCCCAAGTGGTATTAGCATTACCATCGGGCTCTCCTTTGCATGGGAATAGGCAGGACTGTCACTTTTAGGTTGCCCAAAAAACGTCATAAGCATCAAACGCCAACTGTAAAAACTTGTTAAAAGAGCGGCTATCACCAAAGTCCAAAATGCGAATCCAGCGTTTGTGCCTGCCCAAGCACTTTCAATAACTGCGTCCTTGGAAAGGAACCCTGCAAAACCAACATGAGTTAAAGGAATTCCAACTCCAGTGATTGCAAGTGTACCTATCATCATCGCCCAAAATGTGTAGGGGATTTTTTTTCTTAAACCTCCATAATTTCGCATATCTTGCTCATGATGCATCGCATGAATAACAGAGCCCGCACCTAGAAACAGCATAGCTTTGAAAAAGGCATGCGTAAAAAGGTGGAACATGGCGACGGAGTATGCCCCCACCCCAGCAGCCACAAACATGTATCCTAGCTGAGACATAGTTGAATAAGCAATCACACGCTTAATATCATTTTGCACCAAGCCGATTGTAGCTGCCACAAAAGCAGTAAATGCTCCAATGGTTGTGATGAAGCCAAGGGCTGCTGGAGCATATTCCATTAAAGGAGACATTCGACAAACCAAGAAAACCCCCGCCGTAACCATAGTCGCCGCATGTATTAGAGCAGATACGGGAGTAGGCCCTTCCATAGCGTCTGGCAGCCAAGTATGCAAAAATAATTGAGCTGACTTTCCCATTGCTCCTATGAATAGTAAAATAGCAATTAGGTTAGCCGCATTCCAATCTGACCACAAAAAAGTTAATGTTGTTTCAGCTAATTTTGGTGCAGCTACAAAGATATCATCGAAGTTAATGCTGCCAGTAACCATAAAGAGCGCAAAGATACCCAAAGCAAATCCAAAGTCACCAACTCTATTAACAACAAAAGCCTTTATTGCCGCAGCATTTGCACTGTGTTTTTTATAGTAAAAGCCAATCAAAAGATAGGAAGCAACTCCAACTCCCTCCCATCCAAAGAACATCTGTACTAGATTATCAGAAGTGACCAACATCAACATTGCAAAAGTAAAAAATGATAGATAAGCAAAAAACCTTGCTTTATAACGCTCATCATCTTGCCAATTCTCATCGTGAGCCATGTAACCAACACTGTAAAGATGAACCAAAGCAGAAACTGATGTTACAACAACTAACATTATTGAAGTAAGACGATCCAATCTGATGGACCAATCAGCTGATAAGTTACCACTAACAATCCATCTAAAAAGAGTTATTTTTTCGGTAGCAAGTCCATGTGAAAGAAATACAATCCAACTCAAAAAACATGACGCAAATAATAAAACTATGGTTAGATAAATGGCAGCCTTCTCACCAATAGATTTCCAAAAAAAACCACCAATAACTGCCCCTAGAAGAGGTGAAAATAAAATAATTTGTTCCAAAATATCACCCCTTCATGACATTCACATCTTCAACAGCAATTGTTCCCCTAATACGGAAAAAGCTGACTAAGATTGCTAAGCCAATAGCCGCCTCAGCAGCAGCTACAGTCAAAACGAATAGTGTAAAAACTTGGCCAACCAGGTCATTCATATAACTGGAGAAGGCTACCAAATTTATGTTTACCGAGAGTAACATAAGCTCAATCGACATTAATAATATAATCACATTTTTTCGATTTAAAAAAAGACCGAATATTCCAATCACGAAGAGCATCGCTGCTACCGTCAGATAATGTTCTAAAGTAATCATTTAATGAACTTTCCCATAACAAGAGGCTTCAACATTCAAAGACCCTGACCAGGTTTAACATCTTTAAGAGATATAGATTCATCTGGATCCCGATAAATTTGCGTCAAAATATCCTGTCTTTTAACATCTTTTCTATGCCTGAGAGTCAAAACAATTGCTCCGATCATAGCGACAAGTAAAATTAAACCAGCCAGCTGAAATAATAGAAAATACTGGTCATAGATCAAAAGTCCAAGTGCAGCGGTGTTATGCGTATCTGAAGGAATTGGCGCGCCTAGAACCATTTTAGCTCCGTCTGAAGGAACCCAGACAGCAAGGCCCATTGCTAATTCCATCAGCAAAACGATCACGATCAATAAACCCAATGGTAAATACTTTGCCATTTCTGCCTTCAAGCTGGCAAAATCTACATCAAGCATCATAACAACAAAAAGGAAAAGAACTGCAACCGCACCAACATAAACGATAATCATCAGCATCGCTACGAATTCAGCACCAAGCAGAATAAATAGTCCAGCAGAAGATAAAAAGGATAAAATCAACCATAATACAGAGTGGACTGGATTTCGACTTAAAACTGTAAATAACCCACCAGTTATGGTGCTCAGAGCAAAAAGATAGAATGAAAATACTGCTGCCCCCATTTTATTTGACCTCAGCTTTTATATACATCTTGTTGGTTTTCATTGATAAACTCGTTTGATTTATTAATAAGAAATTTATTATCTATAAGGCGCGTCCAGCTCTAAATTCCGTGCAATTTGAGCTTCCCAACGTTCACCATTTTCCAAAAGCTTTTCTTTATCATAAAAAAGCTCTTCTCTGGTTTCAGTTGAAAATTCGAAGTTGGGGCCCTCTACTATTGCATCAACAGGGCAAGCCTCTTGGCAAAAACCACAATAAATACATTTTGTCATATCAATATCATAACGAGTTGTACGACGACTACCGTCTGATCGTGGTTCAGCATCAATCGTGATAGCCTGAGCTGGGCAAATTGCTTCACACAACTTGCACGCAATACACCTTTCTTCTCCGTTTGGATATCTGCGCAGAGCGTGCTCACCTCTAAACCTAGGGCTTAGTGGGCCTTTCTCATAAGGGTAGTTTATAGTTGTCTTCGGAGCAAAAAAATACTTGAGGCCAAGTTTCATTCCTTGCCATACATCAGCCAGGAAAAAGTATTTTACTGCACGAGTATAATCAATTTTAGCCAACTTAGCCTCCCACCAAATAACGAGCATAAAAGCTACCAAAAAATTCAAATTTCGCAGCAAAAGCAACAAAAACAACCCAAACCAATGAAAATGGCAAGAAAACCTTCCAACCTAATCGCATTAATTGATCATATCTGTAACGGGGGGTTATCGCTTTAATCATTGCAAAAATAAAAAAGAAAAAACCCATTTTTAAAAGCATCCAGAAAACTCCATCTGGGAGGCCAGGAATTGGAGATAACCATCCGCCAAAAAATAAAAGACTAGTTAAGGCACACATTAAAAATACGGCAATCAACTCACCGGCCATAAAAAGCAAAAATGGTGTAGAACTATATTCAACTTGGAAGCCAGCAACTAGTTCAGACTCAGCTTCAGGTAGATCAAATGGCGGTCTATTTGTTTCTGCAAGTGCCGAGATAAAAAATAGAAATAACATTGGTAAATGAGGTAGCCAATACCATCCCAAAATTCCGTATTCTGTGTCTTGTGCAGCAACAATGGCCCCAAAATTCATGGATCCGGTAGAAATTATGACTCCTATAATCACAAGACCTATTGATACTTCGTATGAAATCATTTGGGCAGCAGAACGCAAAGAACCTAAAAATGGATATTTAGAGTTTGAAGCCCAACCACCCATTATGACGCCATAAACTTCAAGCGATGAAATCGCAAAGACGTAAAGGATAGCCACATTCAAATTTGACAACTGCCAACCATCATTCAAAGGGATTACTGCCCAGGCCAAAATAGCCATCACAAATGAAACTACTGGTGCCAAGAAAAATACAAATTTATCCGATCCAGCAGGTACAACAATTTCTTTAAAGACTAATTTCAGCATATCGGCACCAGACTGCAACAATCCGAATGCTCCAACTACATTTGGTCCCCTCCGCAATTGAACTGCAGCCCAAATTTTTCGATCTGCGTAAATTAAAAAATATGCAGAAATAAGTAAAAACACAGCCATCAATAGACCCTGACCCACCAAAATAAGCGCCAAACCAAAATTTGAGGCTATTAAATCTGCTGTTACAATTTCAACTTTTGCAATTAGTTGTGAAAATATTTCTGTCATTTAAACTTACACCGTCTCATTCTGCTGCAACTTTCGACTTAGCTCTAGCTTTAGCATTAGCAGACAACTCAGCCATTACGCTTGAAGCGCGCGCAATTGGGTTTGTTAGATAAAAATCTCGAATTTTATTTTTAAAATTTTTCTCTAATAGTCTACCCCCTTTTATCAGTTTCCAATCATTGACTGGCACCTCGTCTACGCAGCCTACATTAGGATGTAAGCTAGTTAACATTTTTCGAAGTTGAGCCAAGTTATTAAAGGGTAAACTATTGCCAAGCTCACTTGAAAGAGCTCTGATGATTGCCCAGTTTTCTTTAGCTTCACCAGGTGCAAAATTCGCTCTATTACATAATTGAGGGCGGCCTTCGGTATTAACAAACAATCCACTTTCTTCTGTGTAAGCAGCAGCAGGAAAAATAATATCTGCATTATGGGCACCACGGTCACCGTGACTTCCTTGATAAATAACGAATGCATCCGTATCCAGTTCGATTTCATCAGCTCCTAGATTGTATATAACATCTGCTTTAGCTATCTCATCGAGCATGTCACCATCAGCAACCGCTCCAATGTCTAAAGCACCAACTCTGGATGCTGCTGTATGCAAATTTAAAAACTTTGACTCAGTTTTTTGAACTAGTTCCATTACCTTCGCTAATACAGCCATCCCATCTTTATCAGAAAGAGCACCTTGGCCTAGAATGATTAAACTTTTTTTACTGGCAGCTATCGAACTTTCATTTTGAATTAGTTCTCTTATCGCTTTTCTTCCTTGGCCGCAGTGGCGATAATCATAAGTTAAATCACAAGGCTCTCCTACAAACTTTATCTCTGCCCCATTTAACCATGCTTTTCTAATGCGAGCATTAAATGTTGGCGCCTCATCCCTAGGATTGGACCCTATAATATAAATTATTTCAGCTGTATCCACATCTTCAATCATAGCAGTCCCCACATAGGCACTGCGATTATCACTAGGAAGTTTAGTGTTATCTATGCGGCACTCAACGCTACCCCCTAATCCTTCTACAAACTGCTTCAAAGCAAAAGATGCTTCCACTGAAACCAGATCCCCAATAAGACCAAATATTTTTTTGTTTTTGATTTCCGTTTTTGCCTTAGCCAAAGTTTCGCTCCACGTAGCAGCGCGCAGTTTTCCTTTTTCTCGTATATATGGAGTATCCAACCGTTGACGTCGCAAGCCATCCCAGACAAATCTAGATTTGTCTGAAATCCATTCTTCGTTAATACCATCGTGATTACGTGGCATTATACGCATAACTTCTCGACCCTTAGTATCCACTCTTATATTGCAACCGAGTGCATCCATTACATCTATAGTTTCTGTTTTAGTAAGCTCCCAAGGACGCGCCGTAAAAGAATATGGCTTTGATGTCAGGGCACCAACGGGACATAGATCGATAATATTACCTTGCAAATTGCTTTCTAGAGTTTCGCCTAAATAACTTGTGATTTCACTATCTTCGCCCCGACCTGTTTGACCCATTTGTGAGGCGCCAGCGACTTCTGTTGTGAACCTTACACACCGAGTACAACTTATGCAGCGTGTCATATGCGTTTCAACGAGAGGACCTAGATCCAAATCATCTGAAGCCCTTTTTGCTTCTCGAAAACGAGAAAAGTCAACACCATAGGCCATAGCTTGATCTTGCAAATCGCACTCTCCACCTTGATCACATATAGGGCAATCAAGGGGATGATTGATTAATAAAAACTCCATGACGCCTTCTCTGGCCTTTTTAACCATCGGAGAACTGGTTTTTACAACGGGAGGTTGTCCCTCTGGACCTGGGCGCAGGTCACGGACTTGCATTGCGCAAGAAGCTGCCGGCTTTGGGGGGCCACCAACAATTTCAACCAGACACATTCTACAATTACCAGCAATGGACAAACGTTCATGATAACAAAATCGAGGAATTTCTATACCTGCTTCCTCACAGGCCTGAATCAGAGTCATTGATCCATCTACTTCCAATTCAGTTTCATCAATTATAACTTTACGCAAGTCGCTCATAAGATTACCGTTCATTTTGTTCTACTTTGACCAATAAAAACATATTTCTTGGCACTATTACTTGGGCAAATTTTGCAATTAGGAACATACGACCTGCAAAGCGACATATACTGGTTTCAATCATATATCGCATCGTCCACTTAGCTCTAAGACTTTATCAGTTAAGCCGACATTATTATAGTCAGGACTTAAAACCCACGCTATATCTGATGTCCCAAAGTTCTTGATACAAAATTTTGTAGCCCCATATCTCCCCGCTTCGCGAGCCCCTGAAAGAGACCTGTTTGCGCGCCTTATCACAAGACTAAAAGATCGATCATCCACTTTATCTCGGTTGAGTTTCGTCGAGAATTTATATCCATCAAAAGATACTTTATTTTCTTCAAGTTCGAAAGGATTAGAACATCCAAGTAAGATAAAAAAACAACCTAATACTGATATTATTTTGGCAAAGGGTCTGATACAGAAAAATAGTTTGGCAGTAAAATTCATTGTGCCGCAACCGCTATATTTTGGACAGATCGCTGATCCTTTATACGATCTTCAATTTCGTCTCGAAAATTTCTTATTAAACCTTGTATTGGCCAGGCTGCAGCATCACCAAGAGCACAAATAGTATGTCCCTCAACCTGTTTTGTAACGTCGAGAAGCATGTCAATCTCAGCAGGATCTGCGGTTCCATTTACCAACCGCTCCATAACCCGCATCATCCATCCCGTCCCTTCTCTGCAGGGAGTACACTGACCACAGCTTTCATGTTTATAAAACTTAGAAAGTCGCCAAATAGCTTTGATAATGTCCGTGCTTTGATCCATAACGATAACAGCAGCAGTACCAAGACCAGAACCAAGTTCGCCGCGTAAGTAGTCAAAATCCATAAGAGCGTCTTTCATATTTTCACCTCGCACACATGGCACGGATGAACCACCTGGAATCACAGCTTTGAGGTTTTTCCAACCTCCGCGAATACCACCACAGTGTTTATCGATAAGCTCCTCAAACGAAATCGACATCTCTTCCTCTATAATGCAAGGGTGATTAACATGTCCCGATATCGCAAATAATTTGGTACCTGCATTATTCTCCCTACCAAAACTGGAAAACCAATCAGCTCCTCGACGCAGTATGGTTGGCACAACAGCAATTGACTCTACATTGTTCACAGTCGTTGGACAGCCATAAAGTCCCGCCCCAGCAGGAAAAGGTGGCTTCATTCTTGGCATTCCCTTTTTGCCTTCCAAGCTCTCCAGCAAAGCAGTTTCTTCACCGCAAATGTATGCACCTGCGCCGTGATGCAAAAACAAATCAAACTTCCAGCCCGATTTAGAGGCATTTTTACCAATCAAACCCGCTTCATATGCCTCATCAATTGCTGCCTGAAGAGCCTCCCTTTCCCGAATATACTCACCTCTAATATAAATGTAGCAAACGTGAGCATTCATAGCAAAACTGGCGATTAAACATCCTTCTACAAGTGCATGCGGATCGTGCCGCATGATTTCACGATCTTTACAAGTTCCTGGCTCGGACTCATCTGCATTTACGACAAGGTAAGCTGGCCTACCATCACTTTCTTTAGGCATAAACGACCATTTCAAACCTGTCGGGAAGCCTGCGCCACCGCGCCCACGCAAGCCTGAGGCCTTCATTTCATCTACAATCCAATCACGACCTTTTTTTAAAATTTCACGCGTATTGCTCCAGTGTCCCCTAGATTTGGCACCAGCAAGTGAACGATCTTGCATACCGTAAATATTAGTAAAAATCCTATCCTGATCCTTTAGCATTACGTCAGCCATCCTTTCCAGCGCGTCTCTTAATAATAATTTTAATCAATAAAATCAACGACCAAGTCAACGCTGCTAAAGTAAAAAAATCAATTAGAAACATGTAACGTGGAGATATTTGAAGTGTAGGAGCTGCACCTTGTAATATACTCCAAAACAAAACGGACCCAGCGATTACGATCGCTATCACTCG
>NZGN01000075.1:0-19313 GCA_002691045.1 Marinovum sp. | reverse complement strand
GGAACTATATATGGTTTTGGTTCTACCATAAATTAAATGCGTCTCATAAATTAAGTCGTCTATGTATTTTGGAAAAGTAAAAAATACAACAAAATAACCAACAAATTAATTTTGCTGCATTATATATTTAAGTAATTTTCAACTCTGTTAAATTTTATGCAAGAGATGGCAACCAAAGAACAATTCCTGGAAAAGCAACTAACCCAGCAATAGTAAATGCATCAGCGATAAAAAATGGTGTTACGCCTCTAAAAACATCTTGAACTGTAATATCGTCTCTTACACCAGCCACAACAAAACAATTCAGGCCTATAGGAGGAGTAATTAAACAGAACTCAGCCATCTTCACAACCAAAATACCAAACCAAATTGCACACATTTCTCCGGACATGCCAAAAGCGCTTTCGGATGCCAGCACATCTTCTCCTCCGTTGAGCGCCATAACTGCTGGGTAAACTACAGGAAGAGTTAAAAGCAACATGCCAATAGCATCCATGAACATCCCCAGAACTGCATAAGCTAATAAAATACAAATCAAAATGATCATCGGTGAAGCATTTAAAGATGTGATCCAATCTGAAAACGCACCAGGAAGATCTGCAAAGCCAAGAAACCTGACATAGATCAAAACACCCCATATAATCGTAAAAATCATAACTGTAAGTTTTGCTGTCTCAATAAGGGCTTCTTTAAACTCAACCCATCGCATTTTTTTCCACAAGGCCATACAAAAAACAATAAAAGCGCCAATAGCACCCCCTTCTGTCGGTGTACCCCAAGCGTCTTCGCCAAATGGATTATAAACAAAACAGATAATTATAAAGATAACCGCCACAATTGGCAGCGCACCGGGTAGGCTCTCAAGCTTTTGTTTCAGCGTAAACCCCCTGACGGGTGGTCCTACTGACTTAAAAATTAAAGCAATGCTTACAATTAAGATACCATAAATAAAGGCAGAAAAAGCTCCAGGAATAAATCCAGCCAGTAGCAGTTTGCCAACATTTTGCTCAACAATAATTGCATAAATCACTAGAATTGCAGACGGCGGAATAAGCGAAGCCAAAGTGCCTCCCGCAGCGACAACACCTGCGGCAAATTCTTTCCGATAACCAATTTTAAGCATTTCAGGAATAGCTATTCTGGCAAATACTGCAGCTGTAGCAACCGAAGCTCCAGAGACAGCTGCAAATCCAGCGGTGGCGAAAATAGTGGATACAGCCAACCCTCCTGGAAGCCAAGCAATCCAACGTTTAGCCGCTTCAAATAAAGACCGCGTTAAACCAGCATAATAAGCTAGGTATCCAATCAAAATAAATGTTGGAATTAGACTTAATTCGTGACTGGCAACCTTAGAATGGGGCACTTGCCCCGCTTGTTTTACGGCAACAGTTAAAGCCCAACCAAATTTTTCAGGATCAAAATCTTTTTTAGCCCAAAAGATCAAAACTAGTCCTACCACACCGGCCAGAGCCGCTGCAAATGCAACTCGCATTCCCATGATAACCATCACAAGTAATCCAGCGGTAACCCAAAGACCAATTTCTATCTGATCCATATAAAAAATTAGCCTTTGTTTATTAAGTTATCAGCTTCCGCAGCTGCTTGAGCTGCGGCACCTTGAACTAGCGGAACACCGACGGGGTTTGCGAGTCCTAAAATCATAGCGCGGGCATATCCGTAACTCTGCAATAGAAGCCTTACGCACAATACTGAGAAACCAATAGGAACCAATATTTTGGCCGGCCAAATTGGGAGTCCAATATCAATTGTGCTATCACGACTGAAAAATGGGGCGTTCCAGTCAAATGCGCGATCGAAATGCGACCAACTACCCCAGACTAATAGTATCATTAGGGCCAAAACAATGCTTGTGGTTATGAACTCAAATGCCCAAAGTACTCGTCCTGATAATCGGGCTACAAATAAATCCATCCTAATGTGAGTGCCATCCCGCATAGCAAAACTTACAGCTAAAATAGCAATAAGAGGCATTAATTGCATAATCCAATCAACGTATCCGCTTAGCGGCTCCTCAAAAAACTCTCGCCCACCAACAGAACGAACAGCTAAAACCATCAGCGAAAATATTGCTAATCCTGAAATTAAAGCAAAGGCTTTTTCAATCTTCAAAAGATTTTGATCCAAACGACTAAGGATGGAGCTATCTTCTAAAACTGATGCGTTTCCAGCCATGTTTTACTCATCTTCTGAATATGAGGCAAAAATAGATGCTATCTAAAGTAAAAGGGGGCCCAGTTGCCCCCCCAAAATTACTTCTTAGCAGCCGCTAATGTTGTTTGAACCAAGTCATACAAATCTTGAGCAGGTAGACCCTGAGCAGACATATCAGCTATCCATGCTTCTCTAGCTGGGACAGCTGCTGCAGTTTTAAAATCTTCAATAACTGCAGGATCAATCATGACCTTTTTAACATTCTTTTCAACTAGAATACTATCCCACTTTTGGAGTAATTCGCCATAGTTACTCAAATAATGCGCTATGGCTTCATCGATTGAGCTATCAAATGCTTCTTTGTGTGCAGCAGATAGTCCTTCATATGCGTCTATGTTCACAACGACTGGGCAGTTTACAGTTCCTGGGTTTAGGTTGGCTGTCCACCAATCGGCCTGATTAATTGTGCCAAAAGACAAGTGCGCATGCTGGGCAAATGCAACTGTGTCAACAACACCACTTTCCATAGCTTGGTAGGCCTCTGTAGCTGTAACAGATGTCGGAACACCGCCCACTGCTTTAAAGGCTGCACCCAAACCACCTGTTGCACGAACACGCATCCCTTCGAAATCAGCCAGCGTGTCTCTGGGCTCGCCTGTACCAACAAGGTTATACTGAGGCATCGGAGATGTCATAATGATCTTTGCATTCCATTGAGCCATTTCATCTATCACGGCTGGATGGTCATACACGGCGTGACTAACAGCAACTTCCTGTTCTAAAGTTTCAATACCAAGAAATGGTAGTTCAAGTACAGTTATTGCTCTGTTTTTGTCACGGTGATATCCGGCGCAAAATTGTGCCATTTCAAAAGCACCAATGGAAATACCATCTAGATTTTCCCGGTTTTTCGACAAACCACCATAGCTTACATTCATTGTAAACTCGCCATTTGTCTTAGCTGATACTAACTCAGCTAACTTTTCAATATGCTCAGTGAAAGCGCGGCGCTTTCCCCAAGTTGATACATTCCACTCTTCTGCGAATGTTTCAGTTGCCAGACCCAAGCCAAATGCTAAGACGACAAATTTTCCCAAATTACTTTTCATGAGTAAAATCTCCCTTTCGTAACGCAAGATGTAGCTTAACAAAAAATACTTACAAGACCTTATAAGCACCATGAGAATACAACAGCCTGTGAATAATGAAACGCACAAATTTTAAACAGAAAGATTAAACCTGCTTGATTTTAATCCAAATTCACTCAAATTTATAAATAATGTAAAGCAATCAAACATAGCTTGCCTTCAACCTAGACACGAAAAAGTCAATAAAACATAGACATAACAACAGGTATGCAGTTCATGCATAACGACTATTCCAAAGTTGTAGTGGTTCTGCAATGCATCGTGTTCTAATTCTTTAATAAGGTTTTCGATCCTCCCTTCGCAAACCAAACATACAGATAGGATCCTCCCCCCAATCTGTGCAAGAAAGCCTTCCAATGAGGAAGGTTTTTTTGTTTTTCGATGACTTGTTTCAAAAATTTGAGTTTGCAACGTTTTGACCTAGGTTTGAATCTATAAAACACTTCATCATTGTATTATTGGCAACAAAACGAACTATGGATAGCAGTACCCAAAAATCAACTATTCCAAAGCGAATGCCTAGTTCTTTGCTTGAAAGAAATTTAAAAACTACGAACTTGTTGGTTCGTATTGGGCTTCAAACATCTGGAGATATGATTTCAGATATATTTAAAGGCAAAACTGCAGATTTTAATAAATCGCTCCTATCTAAAAAAAACATTTTTTCGACTGTGGAAACTTTAAAACAACTGCGAGGCGCCGCTATGAAGTTTGGACAACTCGTTTCCATAGATAGTCAAATAATTTTTACTCCTGAAATTTCGAAAATTGTGGGACAATTAAGATCCTCCGGTTACTCAATGCCACCAAATCAAATCAAAAAAATCCTAGATAAAAATTGGGGTAAGGGCTGGTTGAAAAATTTTGAAAGTTTTCAGGTACACCCTTTTGCCGCAGCATCTATAGGTCAAGTTCACAGAGCTAAATTAAAAAACGGGCCAGAGTTGGCAGTTAAGATCCAATTTCCAAATATTCGCGAGACAATTAAAAATGATATGCGAACTCTGCGTTTTTTGCTTAATACATCAAGCTTTTTGCCTAAAAGCTTCAACGCGGACTACTATTTTGAAATCTGTGAAGAAATGTTACTTGCGGAGAGTGAATACACCGTAGAGGCAGAGAACATTAAAAAATATAGTGATTTTTTAAAGAACTATGAAAATTTAAAGGTTCCAACAGTCGTTAGCGAATATTCTACAGATCAAATCTTATCAATGTCATATCAAGAGGGTTCGGAATTTTCTTTTGAAAATTCTTTATCAAAGTTGGACCGAAATAGATTAGTTGAAGTGTTAATTCAGCTATTATTAGATGAAATTTTTGTTTTTCAATTTGTTCAAACAGATCCAAACCTTGCAAATTTTTTGCTCAAATCGGAAGGCGTTGAAATTGTATTGCTAGATTTTGGCTCATGTACAAATGTAAGTTCCGAAACAAAAAACTTGTATGCAGATTTGCTAGATGTTGGGCTGACCTTAGATAGGCAAAAAATAAAAAACTTTCTCTTTCAAAAAGGATTTCTGCCAGATGAAATGGATATGGCGACAAATAACTTAATTAATCAGTTGATCGATACCGCAATCGATGAATTGGCAAGAAATGATAATTTTGATTTTGCAAATTCTAAAATATTTGAACTCATAGAATTAGAACAGCTTAAAGAATTTCAAAAAATCATTCCCCAGACACTTCTCAGTGCTGATTTCGTTTTTATACAACGCAAAATTTTAGGGTTTCTTTTATTTTTCAGATCAATAGAAGCAAAAGTCCCAATACTGAAAATCTTAAAAAAATATAGCTCAATAATTCAGAATAAGTGAAATCGCAATGGTAGATGAATTTAACGATCTTACAGTCATGCACGATTATGCCTGGACTTTAATTCTTCGAGGAACCGTTGATCATAAGTCGCCAGCGCACCATCCTACTTTTGGAACCATTGGACTACAAGGAATGCCCGAATTAAGAACGGTGGTTTTGAGACAAGCGGACCAAAAATCTGCATCTCTTGAAGTGCACACAGATCTTAAAAGTGCAAAAGTTAAAGAGCTAAAATCTAATCCAAATGTTGGCATTCATATCTGGTTTCCAAAACTCAAGTTACAAATTCGGATAAAAGCAATTTCAGAAATAGAAACTGGGAAAATAGTTAAAGAAAAATGGAATAAAGTTCCAAAAGGATCCAGAATTTCTTATGGAACAGAGCCAATCCCTGGGACACCTATATCAGCCCCATTTATTTATGAAAAACCAGCCAATTTTGATAGATTT
The DNA here is from genome assembly GCA_002691045.1 of Marinovum sp. Taxonomy (GTDB): domain Bacteria; phylum Pseudomonadota; class Alphaproteobacteria; order Rhodobacterales; family Rhodobacteraceae; genus Salinivivens. Next base: position 13,722 of record NZGN01000075.1, on the reverse strand, counting down.
TGTGTTATTTTTTTGAAAATAGACGAAATGGATTTAGTTCACTTGGGCGTTCGCCACACTCGAGCCCTATTTGCTAAAAAAGATAATTGGTCTGGAACCTGGCTTGCACCTTAGATAGTTTCAATCAACCTTTTGGTGAACTTCCACTACATTTCCTTCAGGATCATGAAAAAAAACTTGATGCCATTCTTTGGCGAAAGCTGTTCCGTAGTCAGAAAAGGGAATACCGTGTTCTTTAAGAATTTTTAAAAATTCATCCAGATTATCAGTTCTGAAAGCAATGTGGCCTTTCTCAACTGGATTTATTTGCATTTTATGCTTAGCGGCAACGTCTAAATTTTTTTCTGCCAAATGCATTTGCATAGAACCGTCTGTGGCAAATTGTATTTCACCACTGTAACCAGTACTTTCTGTTTCCTTAGGTCGTGGAAAGTTTTCTATTGGTATATTTTCTAGCCGCAAAACCTTGGTATAAAAATCGTGCATTTTACTGACATCATTTGATACAAAGTTGATATGGTGAAATTCAAGTTTCATTAAAAAATACAATCAACTTTCTAAGTTCTTTCATAACCAACTGCCAAATTATAATCAGTGTTACAGATGTCTCCAGTACAGCATTCCATAATATTCGATTTGCATGTACTACAGGCTTCATGGCCGTGAACAACAATAGTTTTTAAGGGTGCGGAGCACCTAGGGCATCTTTGAATGAACTCATTCATAGGATTTAAAAGATTATCCATTGCAAAGTTACCTTATGAACTGATCAACAAAACCCTCGCCTAGGCCAACGGCTTTGAAATGCTTTTTGCAAAGATCAATTTTTGTAAAAACATCGTCGTACCCCTGCACTTCGCCAAATGGGTCAACATAGCACATCATCCCGTTAACCTGGAAAAAGGTTATCATTTCATCTACACCTTCGGGCACAATTAGTGTGTGCGTTTCGCCCGGAGGTTCGTAAATGTAAGAACCTTCCTCTGCCACCCAATCATGCTCAAGGTATTCCCAGCGCCCCTTAATGACAAAACCATGAACACCTTGAGGATGTCTGTGACGCGACAAGACACCCGCCTTCTTGACCTTGAGAAGTGTTACCCAATATCCCTGTGCGCGGTTTAGACATAAGGGTCGAAACCACACATTTTCTGATTGAGGCACCCACATACGCTCATCAGTTGTTAAAGCATCTTTAACAAATATTTCTGGTAAAGCTTCCTTAGGAAACTCTAATTGGTATGGTGTTAGCTGATCAATTTTTTCTGCCTTGTTCACTTGAAAGCGCTCCTGCCTGATAACCTAAAAAAATGTCCTTATTATATTAACAGCTAAAACAAAACTAACAATAAGAAGAAGAACACCTAAAAAAAATCCAATTTTCTCTGCGTTCAGTTGTAAATGAATTTTAAACTTCGGCACTGTCAACAGTAATGCCAAAAATATATACCAACCCGCATCTATAAGTGTCGCGGTAATAACCATGATCATCTTACCTTGCAGGCTTGAGGCAGAAATTAAAAACTGGCTGAAAATAGCTATAAAGAAAACTGCCACTTTTGGATTTAGAAAAACAATAAGAAATCCATTACGCGCATGCTCGAACAGCTGTCTCGACATCCAATCCGACCCAACATCATTTACAGAATCTATCTCAAAACTAATTTTGATCATCGATCTTGCCAACCAAAGTAAAAAAAACAAGCCAATAAATTCTAAAACTAGAGAAACCCATGGGGCAATTGAAATTAAAATCATTAATCCAAAGGCAACTAATGCAGCATAGACGAATATGCCCAATCCATGAGCAATACCAAATGCAATACCTGCCTTGCGCCCATCTTTTACAACAGAGTTGACCAACAAAATCCAACTAGGCCCTGGAGATGCCGCACCAGCTAAACAGACCATAGAGAGTATATACCAATCAACTAAAGCCATAGTCTAAAATGAATATAAGATAGAAATAACAACAACCAAAACCATCGATAATGACATCATCAAGTTAATAATTCTTTGATTTTTAATCGATAAATTTAGCTCATGCAAAACTGTACCAACATATAACCAAAGTAAGTGTAAAGGTATCCAAATTGAATTCATTATAAAAAACTTAATAACTAACTCTATAGCAAAACTTGATTGGTAAAACGCAAAACCCGACACAAGAGTTGTATTAACAACATATGCTTTTGGGTTGATGGCTTGAAGCAGAACGCCAGATATGATGCCAGGCGGTGATTTGGCTTTAATAAATGCAATATTCGAACCTGCTAATGCAATTTTGGAAGCCAAATAAAACAAATAGCAGGTTGATAAAATTAACAAAAAGATTCTTAAGGAAGGTATTGAAAGTAATATTGCAATTAAACCCGTAGCAACAGCAAGAAAGACTAAATTTGTTCCAAGAAATAAGCCAACAACATAGCGTAATGACTTTTTGTAACCATATGCAGCACCAAATCCGGCAGTGCTCAACACTCCAGGCCCTGGAGTGACGATTAATAAAAATACTGTAATTGCGAAGGTTAGCATGCGGTCAAAATCTTAAACTTTAAAATTTAGTATATCCAAGCTTCAGGTCGCTAACAGAAATTTAAACAAACCAAATCATTTCAATCAGTAACAAACCAGTAATACTTATAGGTGTACACAACAACTGCAAAAATAAATATAAAGAGTAAGTGCTTGAATTTTTAATTTAAGGTATTAAATCAATTTCGGATTTTGGAGGAAGTAATGAGCAAATATTCGCAGGGTTTCGAAGCCGATACAGGAAAAATTTTAAATATTGTTATTAATTCGCTTTATTCAGATCGTGATATATTTTTAAGAGAACTTTTATCAAATGCATCTGACGCCATTCATAAAAGAAAATTTTTAGGTCAGACAGATCCTGCCGTTTTAAATACATCAGAAGACAGCATTCGAATTGATATAGATAAAAAGAAAAAGACGATCGATATCACAGATACTGGAATCGGATTGGATAAGGATGAGCTAGCTGAAACTCTTGGCACAATTGCTAAATCTGGAACATCTTCTTTTCTAGAAGAATTATCAACCGATGATAACACTAAAGACGCAGCAAAAACACTTATTGGGCAATTTGGAGTAGGGTTTTATTCAGCATTTATGGTAGCTGACAAAGTTGCTGTTACTTCAAAAAAAGCTGGTACTAAAAATACATTCGTCTGGGAAAGCGACGGGCAAAATGGATTTGATATTTCGGAAAGCGAGCAACTGGAGGATGTCGGGACCTCTATAAAATTATTTTTACGAAAAGATGCTAAGGATTATCTGGATTTATTTAAAATAAAAAGTTTAGTTAAAAAGTATTCTGACCACATTACAGTTCCCATTAACGTTAAAGATAATGATAACGAAGCAGAACAAGCAAATAGCGCGCAAGCGCTTTGGACACGTTCTAGCAGTTCAATTAAAAATGAAGAATATTCAGAATTTTACAAAAGCAATTTTGGCGCGTTTGATGATCCATATTTGCATATACATAATAAAACTGAAGGTGCGATCGATTTTACTAACTTACTCTTCATTCCAAAAACAGCGCCATTTGACCTTTATGAGCCTGAGCGAAAGACGCGCCTTAGCCTATACATAAATAGGGTGTTCATAAGCAAAGATATTGATGGATTAATCCCAACGTGGCTGCGATTTGTTCAAGGAATTTTAGACACTACCAGCCTCGATCTAAATGTGAGCCGAGAGCTTGTTCAAAATAGCCCTGTCTTAAAGAAAATTGCAAAGTCTATTACAAAAAGAGTTGTATCTGAACTGAAGAAAAAGCTCAAAAAAGACGAAATGGAATATGATGCTTTCTGGTCGCAATTTGGAAAAGTAATCAAGGAAGGTCTTTACGAAGATTATGAAAACAGAGACAAAATCATTGAGATTATAAGAGTGTTCTCAAACAAAGAAAATAAGCTCATCACAATGCAAGATTATTTAGACAATATGTCAGAAGGACAAGATTCAATCTATTATCTTACTGCAGACACCCTAAAACAAGCACAATCAAGTCCCCATTTGGAAGGTTTCAAATCTAAGGAAGTCGATGTCTTGCTCATGACGGATCCTATAGATGCTTTTTGGATGTCACAAATGGCGCAATTTGATGAAAAGAAATTTGTATCAATTTCAAGAGATAAATATGATTTGTCTGAAGTTGGACCAAAAGAAACTCAAAAAAATAAAAAGTCAAAAGCAGCAAAAGGAACAATTGAGCTGATTAAATCTCATTTGGAGGAAATGGTTGCTGATGTTGTCGAGTCATCAAGCTTAGTAGATAGTCCAGTTCGACTAGTAGCTGGTGATGGCGGGTTGGATTTCAACCTAGAACGAATCCTTAAAGCGCAAAATCCAGATTATGAAGGGACTAAAAAAGTTCTTGAAATAAACACAGGTCATGAGTTGATTAAAAAATTACCAAAAAAATCTATTGAAGTACAAAAAGCACTAAGCAGAGTCCTTTTTGAACAAGCCAGAATTTTAGATGGAGAAATGCCTTCAGATGCTCAAAAATTTTCAGAAGATTTAATCACAGTGAGTTTGAGCGATTAAGGNAACTCGCTANTAATTTTTAGGTAATTTTTCAGGCATTCATGCAATTTAAAACCACATCCGCTTAAAAATATTGTTTTTTTGAACAAAATGGTGANATAGCGAAGCCAGTACATGAATCAAAACAANAACAAGTAAAACTGGGCGTAGAAATTCATGAATATTACGAGCATCTATTGATAGTTGAAACCATGCAATACCACCCGTAACTGGCAGTAAAAGTAATACCCCATACATGCTGAACTGAACTATCCTTGCCAAAATTTTTAAGCTTCTTTGTCCATTGCTTTGATACTGTGGTTCTAAACCAGAAAGCCGCATCCAAACTCGCAAAAAAATAAACAAGATTATTAAACTTCCTACTGCCATATGAAGTGAGACTAAGGCGCCTATTTCAAAGTCTTTATTTTCTAACCGAAGTTTAAACACTTCTCCTATCCCACTTGGCGATAAAAACTGAAACAGCACTAAAATGAAAGTTGCCCAGTGTAAAAATACTTGGAGTTTGGAATACTTTTCCATTCTTATCCCACACCTTTTAAATGAACACTTTTTATCGTCCAAGACTCTGAGTAATTTAATACTGAAAGTGCTAAACCCCTTAGATGAACATCTGCGCCTGTTGGCGCACGCAGATGCTCTGGGGAGTCAAAGAATGAGCCCACGACAGCCCATACCTTGAGGCATGTGGTGCGAGCCTTTAGCCGAAGCAAACACCACATTTAAATTGGTAAACTATAATTTACAGTTTTGTCAATTATAGTGTATGCTTAGATTAATTTAATTGCGCCAAAAAGTTTTTCTCTGGAGGATTAGTTGGCTAAAAAAAATGAATTTGAACCCTCAAAACACTCGATACTGCCACAACAGAGTTTTAATGATTTCGAACTAGGAGAAAAGTTCTTTGCGCCTTCTAGGACGATGACTGAAGGGATTTTTGCAGCCTTTCAAGCAGCAAGCGGAGATAATCATCCAATTCACTATGACAGGAATTATCTAGCCGAAGTTGGTCATCCAGATTTATTGGCCCATGGTTTTATGACGCTCATTCAGGCAGCTATTGGTGCGTCCCCTTTGGCCCACATTCTAGGAAAGAACTTAATTGGCTTTGTGGAACAATCATGCAAATTTTTACAACCAGTCTATTGCGGAGATACTATTTACCCAATTTTTGAAATAAATGAATTGTCGCCAAACAAATCTACAGGAATTATGGGACTAGATATTGAGATATATAATCAAAATAAACAGTTGGTACTAAAAGGAATTCAGCGTTATTTAATAAAATTATAGGTGATATTTTTTTTCTTGAGGCGGGCCTAATGTTAGTAGCATCAAAAAATGAAAACTTTCTTGATCAGAATATCGACTGGGAGTTTCCGATACCGATTGCTTATGGGCCCGGCAGATTGAGTGAAATAGGGTTATTTTGTGAGCAATTTCAAATATCAAACCCATTAATAATAACAGACGAAGGAAGTAAAAACCTTCCCTTTATTAATCGGCTAATAACACTTCTTCAGAAAGCCTCAATTCCAAGCAAATTATTCTTTGGAATCTCTCCTAACCCAAGAGATGACGAAATAATGGCAGGATGCGAAACATATCGGTCTGGCAAACATGATAGCCTAATTGCTATAGGCGGCGGAAGCGCCATGGACGGAGCAAAAGCCATAGGCATGACTGTAAATAGTGGCGTAAAACTTTGGGACTTTGAGTATAGAAAACCATCCCCAGAAGTAGCTTCAAAAGACTGTTTTCCAACTTTTATAACGGTTCCAACAACCGCTGGTACGGGAGCAGAAACCGAAAGCACCGCTATGATAACTGATACAAAACAGGGGATGAAGTTTTGCCTAGCCCATTTAGGGATGCGCCCAGCACTTGCTATTTTAGACCCAGAGTTAACAATTGAATTACCCACAAACCTAACAGCTTGGACTGGCGTTGATGCATTAACACATGCTTTAGAGGCTTATATAGTTCCAGCATTAAACCCGTTGTGCGACGGGGCTGCCCTCGAGGCATTGAAACTTATTTCTAACTGGTTGGAGATTGCGTTTGACGATCCAAAGAATGTTCATGCAAGAGGCGGTATGTTAATCGGATCTTGCTTTGCAGGAGTTGCTTTTACTAAGGGGCTTGGCCTTGTACATTCAATATCACATATGATCGGAGCCGAGTTCAATACTCAGCATGGTTTGACCAATGCAATTATCTTGCCTGCTGTGATGAAGTTTAATCTACCTACAGTACAAGAAAAGTTGCCCTCAATTTCTAATGCTATGGGCTTAAATGGTTCTTCACCCGATTTAATTACCCAAGAGATTGAACGAAAACTTGAATATGTCGGCATACCACGTTCCTTGTCTGAAATAGGTGTTCCCTTAGAATGCAAAAGAAGAATAGCAGAAAAGGCAATGCTAGATAGCGCAACAGGGACAAATCCGCGAGCGACAACTGTTGAGGAAATGGAAGAACTTACAGAAATAGCGATTTCAGGCGCTCGATAGTTTTGAAGGTAGTTTACTCATAGTGCCAGTCTTGAGTTCCGTCTAAAACACCTGAGAAAGTTTCGAGCAGCATCTGGGCATCTTCAAGGTCAATAGTCAGTGGTGGTCTTATTTTAATAACGTTGTCCTTTGGACCATCACTTCCAAGTAAAACTCTATTTTCGCGCATTTTATTTTTAATATACGCACATAATTCTGGAGACTCTGCACCATCATTTTCAATTATTTCTATCCCAATAAAAAGACCCATCCCACGAACATCGCCAATAAATTCAAACTTTTCTTTTAATTCTCGAAATCCGGCAAGCAAAAAATCACCAACTATTTTTGCATTACTTTGAAGTTTCTATTCATCAACAATTTCCAAAACCTCTTTGCCAATTCTACAGGATAAGTTTGAACCACCAAAAGTTGAGAAGAATTCAATACCATTATCAAAGCTTTGTGCGATTGTTTTGGTTGTTATCACAGCCCCAATTGGATGACCATTTCCAAGCGGCTTTCCAAGGACAACAATATCAGGAATTACTTTTTGGAATTCAAAGCCAAAGTAATAGTCACCTAATCGACCTAATCCTGTTTGAACTTCATCAGCAATACAAACGCCACCATGCTTTCTTATCTTGCTGTAAACTTGCGCCAAATATCCTTCTGGTGGAATAATTTGCCCTCCCACAGAAGGAAATGTTTCCATAATGAAACCAGACAATCCATGACCTTTTGAGTTAAGACTTTCAATTGCTCCATCAACAAAATTAGCATATTTTATTGACCTATCGGGATCATCCTTTTTAAAAGATCCTCTGTAGTCATCAGGTACTTCAATAATTTCAACCCAGTCAGCTTGCCCCACTCCGTTTGGCTTTTTGAATTTATAGGCAGAAATACTTAATGCTCCTGTAGTATTGCCAAAATAACCTTCATCAGGAGTTATAATTCCTGTTTTGTGAGTATGTGCCTGAGCCAAACGCAGTGCTAACTCGTTGGCTTCAGATCCAGAATTAACAAAATAACACACCTCAAATTCACTTGGTAACTTAGATAGTATTTTTTCGGCAAATTCAGTTTGCAATGGATGTAAGTATCGCGTGTTCGAATTAACCTTTTTGAGTTGATCTGAGGCAACAAGATTGATGCGAGGATGTGAATGGCCTACATGGGGGACATTATTATAAGCGTCCAGGTAAGGTCTTCCCCATTCATCAAAAATATGATGCCTCCATGCCCTGGAGATCAATATAGGATCGTTATACGAAACACTTAGATTTCCTCCAAAGTATTTTTCTCGAGCGCTTAAGACTTCAGTTTTTTTGTTAAAGTTATATACGCAGTCGTGGTCTTCTAAATTTAGCATAGACGCAGGGTTTGGACAGACAGAGTTCCAAAAATTAAGATCATCAGGATCGGCCACACCTGGCCAGTCAGCTTCAATGCCATCTGTAGTCATAGCAATTTGAAAATGAACATGCGGTGCCCAGCCACCGTTCACATCTGGGCCACCTAATTTGCAAAATTCTTGGCCTTTATCAATTTTATCACCTACTTTAAGTGTGTCCAAAAACTGAGGGTCCAGATGTCCATATAAGGTAAAAAATTCATCATTGTCTGGAGTAGTATGTTTTAAAATAACAACTCCACCATAGTCTAATGGGCTATCACGGTACTCGGCCGTAAAGACTTCACCTTCCATTGGAGCAAACAATTTAGTGCCCTTACTGGCAAAAACATCAATAGCAATATGAACTGTCCGTCTATTACTTGCTTTCCAAGGCCCCTTCTTAAAGGCAGGAGCTGTGTAGATTAGTCGAGGTTCATTGTAATATCCTAGCCAGATAGTATCGCTCTCATGGTTTTCGTTACCAATAAACTTTGCCTCATCTCTGGTTAATTCAAATGGATTTTCAGGAACCGATGTCTTTTCCGCTGATAAAGATTTCATTTCTAAATTTTTCAAAGAAACACCAAAAAGCGTTGCAAACTTGCCCTTCTCTTTGGTTATCCAATTTAATACCCGATGAGCACCCTCGACTATTGGCATATCACAAACACTTCGAAGTCTAGCTCTTATTAGACCTTCATTAAGGTCTAACTTTTCTAAAAATTTCCAAGCTGGTGCCTGTGAAATAGTAATATAGTCGTCTCCTGGGCTCTCTGCCGCCAGCAGAGTTGAGTTTACAACGCTTACTGCTAACCTCATCCTCAAAAGACGCCAAATTATGTCCACCTCCTGGGTAGAGAGTGGATAAACTGAATTGTAGCCTGAAACCAATGCTGCCAGCATTTTTTCTGGATCAGGATGATCCAAAACAATGTAGGCGGCGGCAATTGCTAAATCACAAATTCGTGGTGCCTGACAGATATCACCAAAATCTACTATTCCAGAAACGGTTAAGGATCGATAATTATTACCTGATATTAGGATATTGTAATCATTAGGATCGTTATGAATTATTTGTGAGGTTAAATTAGAAAGTTCTGGAAGAACCTCCTTAAATTCTTTAACAATTTTTGAAATAATTTTATGTCGTTCAGAATTTTCTATAATTGCCAGGTATTTTTCTATCCAAAGAGACCCGGGTAAATACCACTTAAAGTCTCGAACTAAATTCTCATTTTCATAATCCGCTAAGGCCTTACCAATGCCACCTAAATTAACGCCTATTGAAAATGAAAGATCCGTCGTTTTCTGTTTAATTTTAGCATAGCACTTGCCCGGTATATAACCCTGCACCCAAAGCACCCTAGCATTTCCAACCTGATCAGTTTGAATAACAAATGGGGCTCCTTGCAAGGACTTGACTATCTTCGGAGCTTTTAAAGACGGGTCCTTTGTATTTATCTTTTCAATTGACTCAATCTGAGCCTTGATCAACCAGTCAGGGCAATCAGTTCGCATAATCTTGAAAATATACTTTGAACCATTTTGCTCCTGGGCTAGAAAATTTTGGTCAAGCTCTCCAGGTAGCGAATTCAATTTAGCATAAATACCCCAATGGGATTCTAAAACGCCTTCCCAAAATTCTTTTGAACTCACTTCAGGACTAGTATTCATAGAAACTCCACAAAGTGTTTTTAAGGATTAAAACAAAATATTCATTACACTGAGGGAGACTATTAAAAACAGTATTGTCATTATTCCCCCACTTCTTATGAAATCAGTTACTTTATATCCACCTGGGCCCATGATCAAAGCATTGACCTGGTGCGTGGGAATCAAGAATGAATTTGAAGTTGAAATAGCAACCGTTAAAGCAAAAAGAGCAGGACTTGCCCCGGCCGCTAATGCTATTGAAACGGCCAATGGAACAAGTAAAACAGTTGCTCCCACGTTCGACATTACCAGCGTGAATGCGGTGGCTAAAACAGCTATGGCTGCTTGCAAACCCCAAATCGGCCAACCATCCAATAAAAGTAGAATATTTTGGGCTATCCATTCCGCTGTTCCAGTATTTTGAACAGCCTGTCCCAATGGTATCAAACTGGCCAACAGAAAAACAGTGGGCCAACTTACTGCTTCATATGCCTCATCAATCCTCAAAACATTTGAAGCAATCATTCCACATGCTCCTGTTAAGAGGGCCAGCGATAATCTTAAATCAGTAAACAATATAAGAAAGAGTGATATACAAAAAAACAAGATTGCCCATGTAACTTTATTTGGTCGCAACTCTTCTTTTGGATAATCAGAAGTCACAACCACAAAATCTCTAGACTGCTCCAGTCTTGCTAAATTTTCCCATGCGGTGAAAGAAACCAGCGTATCACCTGCTTTGAATGGAACTTCAGCGATGTCAGTTGCCTCATGTTCCTCAGTCTGTACCAAACTCAAGGTTTCACCACCTCTATGAATTGCCAAAAGTCCAAGGCCATGCGTTTTGCGCATTCTTATTTCTCTTGCTCTTTTTTCAATCAAGCTTGAGTCTGGAGGGATTACAACCTCTGCAACACCCGCAACAGTAGGCGCATAGGCTTCAGAAAAAATATCAAGTTCTGGCAGAATTTCCAAGCCAAAGTCATCAGCCATTTTTTGGATTACTTTGCGACGCCCTAATACTGCTAATCTACAGGGATCTTCAATTACAGTATCGATCACTGGCGTAAACCATCTCTGCCCCCTGTGATAAGAACCTATAATATAAAGATTATGAGATACCATTATATCTGCAAAAGTGTGACCTCTGAGAATTGAACCTTCTGGGACAATAACTTCAACCAAGTCCGACTTAAGCCCATAAATTTTTTTGAGATAATCTCTTACTGAATATCCAGCGCTTCCAGCTGCTCTTGATGAAGTTGGTAAAACCCACCGACCAATAAGCACAAAATATAAAATTCCTGTGATGACTAAGCAAATACCTATTGGTGTTACCGAAAATAATGAAAATGTTTCCATCTTTTTATCAGCTGGAAGGATTTGGTTGGAACTAACAATTAAGTCATTGAGCAAAATCAAAGGTGACGACCCAACCATGGTCATCGTTCCGCCCAAAATGGCACAAAATCCCATAGGCATTAACAGACGAGAGAGTGGGATTTCAGTTCTGACCGAAATTCTACTGACAACAGGCAGAAACAGAGCAGCTGCACCAACATTTTGCATAAAGCTTGAAATCACACCAACGCTACTTGAAATAATTGGGACTATGCGAGCCTCACTTTTCCCTCCATGCTTCAATATTGTTGCAGCAACTTTACTCATTAAGCCTGTTTTATCTAGACCAGCGCCAATAATCATGACTGCAATAATTGAAAGCACCGCATTAGATGAAAACCCAGTAAACAGATCTGAAGGATCAGGAAAAAGATTTATATTTGGAAACTGATTAAAAATACCCAGAAAAACCATTATTAAAATGGCGGTGAAATCAATTCTAAAAAGTTCGGTTACGAATAAGAAAATCGTAACGCCTAATACAAGTAATATTATTATAATTTCAAAATTTAGTTCTATTGGCATAAATATCACCGCCTCACTACGGTGATGCATCTTCGTCCTTCAAAATTCAAGTATAGAATGGTTATTTTTATTTCGAAATATAGCTGAGGAGGTGAGATTAAATCTGATAACTATTTGATTCAATTAAAATCAGTATATTAGACAATTTTTTCTTTTCATTTTGGGTGTTAGCATGAAAAACGGCAGAAATACGGCTGGTAAATTTACGTTAGGCAATATTAGTAGACCAAAAGGCACTAGAAACAAAAAGACACTAACTTTTGAGAGATTACTAGAAGGCATGAATTAAGCTTTTCGAATAAACCATGCTCCATTGCCTCTTTCTTTTTTATATTTTATATTTTCCGGCTTATTAGAAAAAAATTCATCAACAGCTTTTTTCGTGCCTGGCCATAAATTTGAACCGTAATCATCAAACACTATACAACCGCCTTTTGACAGCCTAGGGTAAATGTAATCCAAACATTCTAAATGCGGTTTGTAGGCATCACAGTCTATATGAGCAAAACAAAATGTTTCATTTTGAGCTATTTGCTCCAAGGTTTCATGAAAAAACCCTTTCAAGCATACGCCATCAATATCATAGTAACCAAAAAATTTTTTGAGATTGTCTGGGACATCACTAGCTGAAGTAAACTTTTTTTTCAGCAAACTCAAAGGACGAAATAACTTCTCATCTTCACTGCTTAGTGTTGTTTCTCCAAAGCCTTCAAAACTATCGCATGCGTAAAACGTTTTATTATTTTCTAATTCCTTTAAGGAACGGCATATCAGTTTAGTTGTTCTTCCCCTCCAAACACCGCATTCAATGACACTACCTGATATAAACTTACAGTCTTCAAATACGCTGATCAGATCGCTTCTGAGTGTTTCATTCCACAATGTCTCCCAATACTTTAATCTTTTTTCATCTGACTCCAGTGATTGATAAAGTATTTTATCATCAGCTATCAATTTTTTATATCGCCCATTAATGATATTTTTTTCATGATATTTAATAGCAATATCAGCAATTAATTTCTTAAATTTTTGTTTCATGTTATTTTCAACGATTTTATTTATAATTTGATAATTTAGATTTGTTGTGAAAGTAAATGCGAATTTTCGATAAAGTCGTATCAAAACTGATCCGTTTTTTTACGGCTGTAGCAAAATTATATTCTTGTGTTGATGTGAACGATTATATGTTGGTGGTAATACTGCGCACATTTGTAGGCGAATATTGAGCTTAAACACTAAATTTGTGGGGGCTAATGTGGGGGCGAATAATAGCCATACCCTTTAACTATCTGATTTATATTATTATTTAAGGAAATATGGCGGAGGAGGTGGGATTCGAACCCACGGTAGACTTTCACCTACGTCGGTTTTCAAGACCGGTGCATTCAACCCCTCTGCCACTCCTCCGCTACCGCAGATAATATAAACATTTTTTCTTTTTTCAATTGAAAATATCTTTATTCTTATTTGCACTTTATCTATACTCTAATAGCGCAATCACTGTATTTTAAAGTATATCGGAGAGTATTATGAAAGTTAAAGCATATGCCGCAAAAAATGAAAAAGGTCTTTTAGAACCTTATGAATATGAATTGGGAGAAATAGGCCCTGATGATGTTGATATAGAGATAGAAAACTGCGGGCTTTGCTACAGTGATGTTCACTACATCG
>NZGN01000074.1:0-39386 GCA_002691045.1 Marinovum sp. | reverse complement strand
TATGTTAATAAAGATGCTCCAAAGGGTGGAGAGATATCTATTTGGAGCATGGGAACATTTGACTCAATGAACCCCTATTCGAGAAAAGGCAGGGCGGGCGCATTAGCTTCGGCACCTTTCGAATCTCTCTTGGAAGGCACAGCTGACGAAGTAGGTTCGCTTTATGGTTTGCTCGCGGAAACTATAGAATACCCAGAAGATCAAACGTGGGTGATTTTCAACTTACGTGATGAGGCAAAGTTTTCAGACGGCACTCCAGTGACAGCATATGACGTAAAGCATACTTTTGAGCTTTTTTTGGAACAGGGTCTAGCCAGTTACAAGGCGATTTTGGAACAAATCGTACAAGAGGCAGAAGTTCTAGGGCCCAAAAAAATAAAATACTCTTTTACACCTGACGCATCAAAAAGAGACGCGATACCGATAGTGGGAGGTTTACCAGTTATGTCTAAAGCTTGGTTTGACGCGACGGGTGCCAGACTTGATGAAAGCAGAATGGAAATCGCCATTGGTTCTGGACCATATGTTTTGGACCAGTTCGAAGTAAATAAGCGAATTAGTTATAAAAGAAACGAAGATTATTGGGGAAATGAGCTTCCTCTGATGAAGGGTCGATCAAATTTTGATACTATAAAAATTGAATATTTTGCTGATACCAGTGCTGCCTTGGAAGGCTTCAAGTCAGGTGAGTATACGATGCGTATAGAAAACTCATCAAAAAACTGGGCGACTGCTTATGATTTTCCAGCTTTAGATGAAGGAAAGGTTATCAAAAAAACGCTTCCAGACGGAGGAATTGCCTCCGGGCAGGCATTCGTCATGAACCTAAGGAGGTCAAAATTTTCTGATTCTAAAGTTCGGGAAGCTATTGGCTTGCTTTATAATTTTGAATGGTCGAATGAATCCCTATTTTATGGACAGTATGCTCGGATTAATTCTTTTTGGGAAAATTCTGAGTTGGCAGCCGAAGGGATGCCGACTGAAGGAGAATTAGCCTTGTTAAAACCATTGGTTAATGATTTGCCGAAGGGTATTTTGGATGAAGAGGCAGTAATGGCATCAGTATCTGGATTACGGGCTTTGGATCGGAAAAATCTTCGTCTAGCTTCTAAGTTACTCGATGAAGCTGGTTGGTTAGTGGGTGATGATGGCGTCCGGAGGAACTCTGAAGGCGAAGTCTTTACCCTTGAAATTATTGAGCGCAGCCCGGCCTTTGATCGAGTTGTTTTACCTTATGTCGATAACCTTCGGGCAGCAGGCATTGATGCAAAATATGAGAGAATAGACTCAGCACAATTTACTGATCGAAAACGAAATTACGATTTTGATATGCTTACGACCCAACACCCAATGTCACTTGAACCGTCTTCGGGCTTAAAACAATATTTCGGCTCTGAAAGCTCAGACGTGTCAGTCTTTAATTCCGCAGGTGTAAGTAACCCAGCGATTGATGCACTAATTGAACATGTTATCAGCGCAGAAAATAAAGCTGAACTAAAAACTTCTGTCAAAGCCTTAGATCGAGCTTTACGTTCCCTGCGATTTTGGGTTCCCCAGTGGTTTAACAACACTTATAGAGTTGCATATTGGGACATGTATGAGCACCCTGATGAAATTCCTCCTTTTGATTTAGGCTACCTCGATTTTTGGTGGTACAACTCAGACAAAGCTGAGTTTTTGAAGAGTACTGGAGCTTTAAGGTAATTTATGGGCGCATATATTATTCGCCGACTCTTGCTGGTATTTCCAACACTTCTGGGAATACTAATAATTAATTTCGCACTTGTTCAATTTGTACCTGGTGGACCTGTAGAACAAATTTTGGCTCAAATTGAAGGCGAGGGTGACGTTTTTGAAGCTTTTTCTGGGGGTGGAAGAGAAGTTGGCGATAATAATGATGGATCCTATGCAGGAGCCCGGGGATTACCTGATGAATTTATTAAAGAGCTCGAAAAAGAGTTTGGCTTTGACAAACCGCCAATTGAGCGCTTTTTTAACATGCTTTGGGATTATATGAGGTTTGATTTTGGTGAAAGCTATTTCCGTTCGATAAGCGTAGTTGATTTAGTCATAGAAAAAATGCCTGTTTCGATTACTCTGGGTTTGTGGTCAACTCTCTTAGCTTACCTCGTTTCTATACCTTTAGGGATTAAAAAGGCTGTCAGGGATGGTAGTGAATTTGATACTTGGACTAGTGGTATAATTATACTGGCATATGCTATTCCAGGATTTTTGTTTGCAATCTTATTACTTGTTCTTTTTGCGGGTGGATCATACTATCAAATCTTTCCGTTACGTGGATTAACGTCCGAAAATTTCGAACAACTTTCTATCTTTGGGAAAATGAAAGACTATTTGTGGCATATCACCTTGCCAGTTCTTGCTTCATCTATTTCTGGATTTGCAACTCTAACGTTACTTACAAAAAATAGCTTTTTAGATGAAATACAAAAACAATATGTGATTACAGCGAGATCAAAAGGCCTAAAGGAGAAGCAAATCCTTTATGGTCATGTTTTTAGAAATGCCATGCTAATTGTAATAGCAGGATTTCCGGCAGTATTTATAGGTGTATTTTTTGGGGGGAGTTTAATTATAGAAACAATATTTTCTTTAGATGGTCTTGGGCGTATGGGGTTTGAAGCTGCAGTTGCTCGTGATTATCCAGTAATCTTCGGAACACTTTTTGTATTCGGGTTAATTGGGCTCACAGTGGGAATTTTATCTGACTTGATGTATGTTTTTATTGACCCTCGAATTGATTTTGAGGGAAGAGAGGGTTGATGCAGGTTTCTGCTCTCAATAAGCGCAGGTGGCGAAATTTTAGGGCAAACAAGCGTGCTTATTGGTCGTTGATCATTTTTAGTATTTGTTTTCTCTTGTCCCTTTTTGCCGAGTTAATTGCTAACGATAAGCCTATCCTTGTAAAATACCGGGGAGAATATTTTTTCCCAATAGCTAATTTTTATCCTGAGACAGCCTTTGGAGGCGATTTTAAAACGGAGGCAGTTTATAGAGATCCAGAAGTTCAATGTCTCATAATGTCGGGCGGGTTGGAAGATTGTTTTGAGACTCCGGAAGAAATTATAAATGCGATTTCGAGTAAATCGTTTGTTCCAGATAACAATGCATTCATACGGGGTTATTCTGTGTGGCCAATTATTCCATATTCATATGATACTCCAGTTGATCGACCGGGAGCTGCACCGTTACCCCCAAATAGTGAAAATATTCTTGGAACAGATGACACAAAGCGGGATGTTTTAGCGCGAGTAATTTATGGTTTTAGGCTCTCAATTGTGTTCACAATTATAGTAACTAGTTTGTCTAGCTTGATAGGTATTATTGCTGGTGCTGTTCAAGGTTATTTTGGTGGCAGAACTGATTTATTTTTCCAACGTTTCATTGAGATTTGGTCGGGTGTACCGTCTTTATATATAATCATTATCATGTTTGCGATCCTAGGGCGAAGTTTTTGGCTATTGGTATTTTTAACAGTTTTATTTGGCTGGATGGGATTAGTGGGTGTAGTGCGAGCAGAATTTTTGCGGGCGAGAAATCTAGAATACGTGCGAGCGGCAAAAGCATTAGGTGTATCAAATTGGAAAATCATGTTTAAACACATGTTACCAAATGCAATGGTAGCGACCCTGACTATGTTGCCATTCATTGTAACTGGCACGATTGCAAGTCTGGCAGCTTTAGATTTTCTTGGATTTGGTTTGCCTTCTTCAGCACCATCTCTGGGAGAGCTTACTCTACAGGCAAAACAAAATATTCAAGCGCCTTGGCTGGGCTTTACTGCGTTTTTCACATTTGCGATCATGTTAGCTTTGTTAGTTTTTATTTTTGAAGGTGTTCGCGATGCATTTGATCCCAGAAAGACTTTCAAATGACATCTATTCTCAATGTTAAAGATCTTTCTGTGCGTTTTTTGCAAGATGGATTGATTATCGATGCAGTAAACAAAATCTCTTTTCAAGTTACTAAGGGTGAAACTGTCGCTTTGGTTGGAGAAAGTGGTTCTGGAAAATCTGTGACTGCACTAAGTACGGCTGCTCTATTAGGAAAAGCTGCTTTGGTCAGCGGACAAATAAGCATAGATGGCGATTCAATTGATCCTAAAAATGAAAAGGCCCTGCAAAAGCTTAGAGGAAATAAGTTAAGTTTCATTTTTCAAGAACCTATGACATCACTTAATCCGCTGCATACGATTGAGAAACAGTTATCGGAAACGATAACATTGCATCAAAGTTTAAACAAAGAAACATTGCGAGATAATTGCAAAACTCTTCTTGAAAAGGTAGGCATAAGAGATGCAAAGTATAGGTTGAACGCTTACCCGCATCAACTATCTGGCGGTCAAAGGCAGCGTGTTATGATAGCAATGGCTATTGCAAACCGTCCCAAAATATTAATAGCAGACGAACCAACCACAGCATTGGACGTAACAATCCAAGCCCAAATCTTGGATCTTTTGTCTGATTTAAAAAAAGAATTTGGTATGTCGATGCTTTTTATAACCCATGATCTAAATATAGTTAGAAAGATTGCTGATCGAGTGTGCGTAATGAGCGCTGGAAGGATAGTTGAGCAAGGAATTACAAATGATGTCTTTGAAAAGCCTAAACATGAATATACGAAAAAACTTTTAAAAGCAGTATCAGTTCTGGGTCCAAAACCAGTGCCCTCAAATTCTAAAAAGATTTTACAAACAAAAGAAACAAAGGTTTGGTTTCCAATCCAACGTGGTTTTTTAAAGCGAACAGTGGGTCACATCAAAGCCTTAAACGCCGCTACGTTTGATGTGAAAACGAGTGAAACTTTGGGAATAGTGGGTGAAAGCGGATCGGGAAAATCAACTGTTGCTTTAGCTTTAATGCGATTAATTGAATTTGAAGGAAAAATTAATTTTGATGGCAAAAATATCGGAAAACTAAAAACAAAAGAGTTAAGAAAAATGCGATCCGATATGCAAATTGTATTTCAAGATCCTTTTGGGTCATTATCTCCACGTATGACCTGTGCGCAAATAATAGCTGAGGGATTAGAAGTTCATCAATCAAAAAATTCTGATGCTATCCAACTTTTAGTAGACGAAGTTATGCAAGAAGTTGGTTTGGATCCAGCGGTTAAACATAGATACCCGCATGAATTTTCTGGAGGTCAAAGACAAAGAATAGCTATAGCGCGCGCCATGGTGCTCAAGCCTAAACTTATTATATTGGATGAGCCCACTTCGGCTCTTGATAGAACAGTGCAATTTCAGATTGTTCAGTTATTGAAAAAACTTCAAGAAAAGTACGGACTTGCCTATATATTCATTAGCCATGACCTCACGGTTATTCGTGCTATGTCACACCGTATATTGGTAATGAAGCAAGGTGACATTATTGAGAGTGGTTTTACAGATCAAATTTTCAATGATCCCAAAGAGGCTTATACACGTCAACTTCTGATGGCAGCGAATAGTTAACCTGGCGAAATTATCTCGCAAGTTATATTTCTATTCCTGAGACGTTTGCATGCTTGCCCCGCCTTATTTTCAGAAAGACCAAGAAAAGTTGCTCTATAACCATTTTTGTTTTGAACTACTTTTCTCAGAGAACCTTCTAATGACATCATCTCTGATAAAGCCGTTTTTATCAGCATTTTGTCTGCTGTAAAACGGTTTGGGAAGGTGCCAATATCGATACCCCAGTCCCTTTGCCCGGAAGAGGTAAGGCGACTTATTGTTCGTGGGTATTTGACGGTTTCTATCTTGTAAGCAGGCGCTGGTGAAGAATTGAAAGAAATGTTTGTATATTCTTCGGATGGGTTCTCTGGTGGATTATCTTCTGCTTGGGCCAGCTTTAAAGCTGACAAAATATCAGATTTAAATTCATTAACAGCAATTAAGTTATTATCAGTGTTATTCTCTGGTCGGATTTTAGGGCGCAAGCTTTTGGACAAATTGATGACTGGGTAGGCCCGCGCTATGGCTATGTAAGAGGGTGGTTTTGGTTTTTGCAACTTAACATTTCTGGGTGCTTTTTTAAAACCAAGGTTCATTAGTTTGGCTACTTGAGCATTTCTAGTTGTTGTACTTCTCCCTCCAAAGACAGTAGTGATTATTCGTTCACCATTCCTATTGGCAGATGCGACGAGATTATAACCTGCTGCTCGAGTATATCCGGTTTTTATGCCGTCTGCTCCGCGATAATTGCTTAAAAATCTTCGATTAGTATTGCGGACTTTCTTAGATCCTGCAGCAGCGGTCTTTCGAGCAAACAAATGATAATAGTCTGGAAAGTCGTAAAATAAATGACGCCCCAAGATCGTCATATCTCTTGCGGTAGAAAGATGCCCAGACTCGGTAAGGCCATGAGCATTTTTAAACGTAGTGCGGTTCATGCCCATAGCTTTGGCAGTTCTATTCATCCTTCGTGCAAAAGCTGCCTCTGAACCCTCAATTGCCTCGCCCAGCGCCGTGGCTGCATCGTTAGCTGACTTCACAGCAGCAGCTCTAATTAAATACCTTAATCTTACTTTTTGACCTGGACGTAATCCAAGTTTAGAGGGCGGTTCAGAGGCTGCATGCCGTGATATTTTAACTTTCTTATCTAGTGATATTTCTCCGTTCTCTACCGCTTGGAATACAACGTATAAGGTCATCATTTTTGTTAATGATGCGGGATGTAAACGTTTATTAGCATTTTCAGAGTGTAGTATCTCACCACTTCGTGCATCCATCACCATGGCTGCATACTTCGGGTTCGCCAAAAGAACCATCGGCGCGGTTACGCAAAATAAAAAAGAAAGTAATAATGCGCCGACACGCGCCGGCGAAACTTGCCTTCGTCTCAAGTCATTATCCTTTACTGCCTCATGTGACCTCTTCGGGCCTTTTTTTATTCTTAACAGTATTGGTGTAAGTTCGTCAAATAAACCATTAAATTTTAATGATTTATTTTAAATTAGACTATATGTTGTGGTTTTTGGGATAGCCACCACAAGATATGAATGCTTTTTAATGTCTTTCGACGTCAAACAATAGTCCCTTTTCTATGTTGAATTTGTGTTTATATATACCCTTAAGAAAAAAATAGCCTAGATTAGCGTAATGAATGTTTTATCCGAGCGAATGATGTCTGAAAAAGATGATAGTAAAGAAGACCAAGAACTTTTGGTTAAAACGCGGCCAAAGACAAAGAAGCCACCTCTTTATAAAGTTCTTTTAATTAATGACGATTACACTCCTATGGAGTTTGTAGTCATGATACTGGAAAGATTTTTTGGTCTCACGCATGCGCAGGCATTCGACATAATGATAACTGTTCACAAAAAGGGTTTAGCTGTTGTTGGAGTATTCAGTTATGAGGTTGCTGAAACAAAAGTTGCACAGGTAATGGATTGCGCAAGGCAGCATCAGCATCCTTTACAGTGTACAATGGAAAAAGAATAAACTCGCCCCACATAGTTCATTAAAATGTTTTAATTATGTCTTTAGAACGTATCAAATTCGTACAAAGTAAATTTGGTTCCTTATTCCAAAAATCTGACTTGACGATTTTTCTTAATCCTGACGCACCTTCTTATTGTCTATCTTTTGCTTTTGAAAGATTGGTTGCCTATCAAACTTTTTACCCGGTTGTGGATCAGCTAGAAACAGCAGGAATCAAGTGTGTTCAAAATATCCCTNAACNAAAGTTTGACTTAGCAATTGTTANAATTCCAAAATCAAAAAAGTTGGCAAGACATTTTATTTATTTGGCAACAAAAGCTGTTCCAAANGGTTTGATAGTAATTGATGGAGATAAAACTTCTGGAGNCGAGTCAGTAATTCGAGATTTGAAAAAAAAAGTGAAAATTGATANTGTTGTTTCTAAGGCGCATGGTAAAACNNCTTGGTTCAAAACACCTANCAATTTAGATGAGTACAAAGACATTCCGTCTAGGATTGGAGGTGGCTTTGAAACGCAAGCTGGAGTTTTTTCTTCAGATGAAATAGATCCTGCCTCTAAATTATTGGGAGACATTATATCTAGTGGTCTATCTGGAACTGGCGCTGATTTAGGAGGAGGATGGGGCTATTTAACTGCCAGAGCTTTAGCAACAAAGGATATTAGGGAATTATATTTTATAGAAGCTGATTTGAGAGCTTTAACTTTAGCCAAAAGCAATGTGAATGACGAAAGAGTAAAATTTTGTTGGGGTGACGCACTTCAATGGGAGGCCCCTAAACCTCTAGACTTTATAATAATGAACCCGCCATTTCACTATATGGGAAGAGCATTACCCCGCCTTGGAGCAGACTTTATAAAAGTCGCCTCGCGTAATTTAAAAAAATCTGGTAGTCTTTTGATGGTGGCTAATAGACATCTGCCATATGAGGACATAATAAAGGGACATTTTCGCTCTTTTTGTGAACTTTCTGGATCGAAAAAATTCAAAGTAATTTGTGCTGAAAACCCAATAAAATTATAGCTTAGGAATTAAAGAATGTCTTTTTCAATTGATGGTAAAACCGTTATCGTAACAGGGGCAGCAAATGGAATTGGAGCAGCTCTATCCCGCCATTTTGCTGAAAATGGTGCCAATGTTATGTGTGCTGACATAGATGAAAAATCACTTAAAAAAGATCTAGGTGAAACAGCAGAAGATAGTAATGTTAGATACTTCGCAGGTGATTTGAGAGAGAGGTTGACATTAGCTAATCTTCTTTCTGCAACAGTGGATGCTTTTGATCGAGTGGACGTGCTCGTAAATGCTTCTCGGCAAATGGCAACAACAGATCCGCTGGATATGGATGATGAAACAGTCGAAAAATTACTACAGCAAAACTTGATGACTTCATTGAGATTATCACAAATGGTTGCAAAACGGATGATAAAACAAGATGAGGAGCAGGATCACGAGTTCGCCGGAACAATTATAAATTTGTCTTCTATTGCTGCTCGGTTAACTCAACCGGAACTTTTAGCTTATTCAGTTTCAACTGCGGCTCTAGAGCAAATGACGCGTTCAATGGCTGTAGCGCTTGCAAAACATCGCATCAGGGTCAACGCTGTATCATTTGGATCTGTTATGTCGGCCAGCTTACAGGATAAATTGAGGGAAAATCCAGATTTCCGCAAAGAAATCGAGTCTCATACTCCTACGGGTAGAATTGCTCCTGCTTCTGATGTTGTTGAAGCCGTTCATTTTTTAGCATCAAACGCAGCTGGATTTATTACTGGTCAGGTTATAAATGCTGATGGTGGACGTAGCTTGATAGACCCTGTTTCTGTTGCTGCACATTAGTCTTTTCAGTCTTCCGTAATTTTGATGTTCCATTGACACTTTCTAAGTTCATAGCCAAGGTTAGCTAAGACTTTAGGAGATTTTGTGTTAATGTTTGAAGCTGAAAAGATGCAGGCTAGCTGGTGGTTTAAAACACTGAGAGATGAAATTGTTAGCGCATTTGAACAAGTTGAAGAGGATCATGTTAGGGGCCCCTTTTCAGATAAAGCAAGAGGCGTTTTTGAAGTAAAAGAAACTGAGCGCACTGCTGATGATGGTAGTGATGCTGGTGGCGGTATAATGAGTGTGATGCGAAATGGCAGGGGCTTTGAAAAAGTTGGTGTCAACGTGTCTACTGTGTATGGGGACTTAGGCCCAGAAGCACAAAATGCAATGGCTGCAAGAAAAGATATACCTGGAATAAAAGAAGATCCTAGGTTTTGGGCAAGCGGCATCAGTTTAGTAGCCCATATGCAAAACCCCCAGTGTCCTGCAGTTCACATGAACACAAGAATGTTTTGGACCCCTCATGCCTGGTGGTTTGGAGGTGGTTCTGACCTGAACCCCTGTCTAGAGTTTGAGGAAGACACGGAGCATTTTCACACCACGTTGGAGAAATTTGTAGAGCCCCATGGGTCAGGTTTGTATTCCGAATTAAAGTCTTGGGCAGATGAATATTTTTATATTCCACATAGGCATCGCGCAAGAGGTGTGGGTGGGATTTTTATGGATGACCGCTGCACGGGAGATTGGGAAGCTGACTTCAATTTAACTAAAGATATTGGGAAAGCATTTTTACCAGCATATCTTCCACTTATCGAGAAGCGTAAAAGTGATAGTTTCTCANACTCTGACAAAGAGCAACAATTGAAACATCGTGGTTTGTATGCAGAATACAANTTAGTNTATGANCGTGGTACAAAATTTGGATTAACCACTGGTCATGATGCTGACGCTGTTTTAATGAGTNTACCTCCAGTTGCCAAATGGCATTGAGCTTCAACCCGTCCATTTTCTTTGTTTGATTTAAAGTTAAGAGAAGTTTAGTAAATATCTCATGCTTTTTTCTTGGTGGTTTCTATGTCCTTAATTGAAGAACTCAAAAGTATCTTGGGCGATCAGCATGTACTAACGGGAATTGATAAAAAACGTTATTCGTCTGACTGGTTAGGCCAATATAGTTTCGAACCTTTGTGCGTCGTCCGGCCATCTACTACTCAGCAAGTATCGGAAGTCGTTAGGATAGCTAGCCGCCTAGGAGTAAGTATAGTTCCAGTGGGCGGCAACACTGGTTTGAATGGGGGTACTCATTCAGATAAATCCATTTCTATATCTATGGAACGAATGAACAACATTCATGAAATTAGATCAAGTTCCAAAATTGCTCTCGTTGAAGCTGGGGTAATTCTTACGACTTTGCATCAGGCTGTAACTGAGAATGATTTAATGTTTCCTCTTACATTTGGTGCGCGTGGCTCAGCAACGATAGGTGGTGTTTTATCTACTAATGCTGGGGGTTCAAATGTGCTGAAGTATGGTAACACTCGGGATCTTGTGTTGGGGGTTGAAATAGTTTTGCCTAACGGTGATATCATGAATTTAATGTCTGAGTTGCATAAAGATAATTCAGGTTATTGTTTGAGAGATTTGGTTATTGGAGCTGAGGGTACTTTAGGAATCATCACACAAGCTGTTTTAAAACTTTTTCCAAAGCCTAAAGCTCATGCAACGGCTATGGTTGCCGTTAAAAGTCTTGATCATGCACTTGCTTTATTAAATGAGCTGCAGGAAGGAACAGGGGGAGCTGTTGCGGCATATGAGTATATGCCAAAACGATACATTCAAGGTCATATGGAACTATCTTCCTCATCTCGAAAGCCATTCCAAAAAGACTATGATCATTTGGTTATGATTGAATTAGAAACAACTGTAGAATTGTTTTCGCGCTCTACAGATGATGGTCAAGTTTTACTTAGTGGCGAATTAGAAAGAATTTTAAATAAGAACCTTGTTGATGGCTCTATTTTAGATGCCCATATTGCGCAAAATGAAGAGCAAAGATTAATTATGTGGGAAAGGCGTGAGGCTGCCGCAGAAATATCTCTCTTGAAAAAACCCCTGATAAATAATGATATAGCTGTCCCCTTGGAGAAGATATCTGAATTTTTGACTATCATGGAAAATAAGCTTCCTGAACTAGACCCAGAAGCAGATGTTTTAATCGTGTCTCATCTCGGTGATGGGAACGTTCATTACACCGTTTGGCCTAGTTTAGACGACGAGAAACATAAAGATAAAATTATGGAAGCGATAGAAAATGTTGTTCTATTTTTGGGGGGCAGCTTTTCTGCAGAACACGGCATTGGTATATCCAAACTTTCTTCTATGGAGCGGCGTAAAGATAGTGTTGCGTTGAAAGTCATGTGTCAAATTAAAGATGCAATAGATCCAAAGGGAATTATGAACCCGGGAAAAGTATTGCCAAGAGAATACGACTCTTAATCTTTCCAATCAAAGAAATTAGGACCTGCTTTTGCCAAAATACTCCGTGCCATTTCCCGACCTAAATCTGGACCATCTTCAATATTACAATGTGCGGTTTCGGATATGGACTCTGATCCGTCAGTACGCAGAACTTGTCCTGTAAATTTTAGCGAAGAGCCTTCAATAACAGCCAACCCCGCAATAGGTGTTTGGCAAGAGCCGTCCAATTCTGCCAGAAATGCCCTCTCTACATTTAAGCGCTGCCCTGTCTCTGTGTGGTGAATCTTTTGAAGTATGTCGGTAATTTGTTTATCTTCTTCCCGGCACTCAATACCAATAGCTCCCTGTGCTATCGCAGGCAACATTTCATCAGGTTCTATCGCACTTTGAGCCACATTTTCCAAACCTAGGCGATTTAATCCCGCCATAGCCAAAAAGGTACAAGTTGCAACACCATCTTCTAATTTTTTTAAACGGGTTTGAACATTGCCTCTGAATTCCACCACATCCAGATCAGGTCGAAAAAATTTGAGTTGCGCTTTGCGCCTTAATGAAGATGTTCCAACTTTTGAACCACTAGGTAAGTCGCTAACATTTTTGAATTCTGATGAAACAAAAGCATCGCGCACATCTTCGCGTGGAAGGTAGCATCCTAAAGTGAGTCCTTTTGGTTGCTCAACAGGCATATCTTTCATCGAGTGGACTGCTATATCGATTTTTTTATCGAGCATGTCCTGCTCAATTTCCTTGGTAAATAAACCTTTTCCTCCCACTTCTTTTAATGGCCTATCTAGAATTCGGTCGCCACTAGTTGAAATAACTATTATTTCAAAAGCATCCTCTGGCGTTTCAAGTGCTTCAGATAAGCGTCTTCGTGTTTCATATGCTTGAGCTAAAGCTAGAGGAGAGCCGCGCGTTCCTATGCGCAGAGGGGATGTTGGCGAGGGAAAGTTATTTTTCATTCATATTTCTTTAAGCTGTGTTGCGATGATACATGTTAACTTAGTGAAACGAATGTGACAATTATAATTGACAATTGTTGTGACAAATAACACTAACAAGTTATAAATGATAAAAGGATAACAATGACAAAATCAATTTTAAAGGCTCTTGCAGGGGAAAAACAAAAAGTACCCCCAATCTGGATGATGCGACAAGCCGGTCGTTATTTGCCTGAATATCGAGAAACAAGAGCCAAGGCCGGAGATTTCCTCTCACTTTGTTACAATAGTGAGTTAGCCGCAGAAGTAACGCTGCAACCGATCCGGCGCTATGGTTTTGATGCCGCAATATTGTTTGCGGATATTTTGCTCCTGCCTCAAGCACTAGGTAGCGATCTTTGGTTTGAAACTGGGGAGGGACCTCGTTTATCGACAGTAAAAACACAAGCTGATTTTGGAAACTTACTTAAACCAGAAGAAATAAATGAAACTTTATCTCCTGTTTATGAAACGGTTAAGATTTTGTCACAGGAATTACCTAAAGAGACTACCTTGATTGGGTTTGCAGGTGCGCCTTGGACTGTAGCCACTTATATGGTTGCTGGACGTGGAACCCCTGACCAGGCGCCTGCACATGCTTTGAAGAATGGAAATCCGGATTTGTTTGATGATCTAATTGATCTTTTAGTTAAAGGGTCAATAGAATATCTATCTCATCAAATAAATGCTGGAGCAGAAGTTATAAAAATATTTGATAGTTGGGCGGGTTCTCTAAAAGGAAAAGACTTTGACAAATATGCACTTGAACCATGCAAAAAAATCATCGCAGCACTTAAATCTAAACATCCTGGCATTCCTATTATAGCCTTTCCAAGGCAAGCTGGTGAACGATACATTGGTTTTGCAAAAAAAACTGGAGCAGATTGTGTTGCATTAGATGACTCGGTAACCACAGATTGGATAGCCCGAAATGTTCAAGTTGATGGCTGTGTCCAGGGTAACTTAGCATCATCTCATATGGTATCTGGGGGGGCTGAGCTTGTTGATGAGACAAAAAAAATAGTTAAATCACTTTCTGGTGGTCCGCATATATTTAATCTTGGGCATGGGATTACGCCAGATGCCGATCCAAATAATGTTCAGATAATGATCGATACTATTCGAAGCAGTTAATAATTTTAATTTTCCAAAAGTTTATCAGCATAGGATGGATGTATTTATTCCGGCCAAAAGGTAACTAATTTAATGCTACTTAAAGTAAATGAACTCAGCAAAACTTACGTCTCAGGTTTTGAAGCTTTAAAAGGAATTTCACTCCAAGTTAAAAGAGGTGAAATTTTAGCCCTACTTGGGCCAAATGGCGCCGGAAAAACTACGCTCATATCAACTATTTGTGGAATAACTAAACCATCAAGTGGTTCTGTTTCTATTGATGGCTATGATATATCCAAAAATTTTCGTGATGCTAGAAAATTAGTTGGGCTAGTCCCACAGGATATCACTCTAGAACCCTTCGAAAAAGTAATGAATACGATTAAGTTTTCTCGTGGTTTGTTTGGTAAGAAAAAAGACGATGCGTTGATAGAAAGAATTTTAGATAAATTATCACTTTGGGAAAAACGAGACTCTCGAATTATGGAATTATCTGGAGGAATGAAAAGGCGAGTTCTTATAGCTAAAGCCCTTAGTCACGAACCCAGACTTTTGTTTTTAGATGAACCTACAGCTGGGGTAGATGTAGAGCTTCGTCAAAGTATGTGGAATGTTGTCGCCGATTTAAAAAAAGATGGGGTAACCATAATTTTAACCACTCATTATATTGAAGAAGCTGAGGCTATAGCTGACAGAGTTGGCATCATAAACAAGGGTGAGCTTCTATTAATGGAGGATAAAGCATCTCTAATGCAAAGGCTGGGTCAAAAAGTATTAAAAATTTACTTGCAGAAAAGCTTAAAGAGGTTACCCAAAGAGTTAGACAAAAAAAGTATTAAATTGTCAGACGATGGAATGAGTTTGACTTATGTCTATGATACTAAACAAAAGCGAACAGGGATTACAAAGTTGCTTTCTGATCTATCTAATTCAGGAATAAACCTGCGCGACATACAAACGGATCAATCCTCTTTAGAAGAAATTTTTGTGAACTTAGTCAGGGAGAATGTTCAGTGAACCTCCAAGCAGTAAAAGCAATTTATTTCTTCGAAATGGCCAGGTTTTTTAGAACTCTTCTACAAAGTTTTGTTTCGCCAGTAATATCTACTTCACTCTATTTTGTGGTTTTTGGCACCGCTATAGGTAGCCGAATTCAGGAGGTGGAAGGGATAACTTATGGAGCATTTATTGTGCCAGGCTTAATAATGTTATCAGTAATGACTCAAGCAACTTCAAATGGTAGTTTTGGAATTTACTTTCCGAAATTCATTGGAACCATTTATGAGCTGCTGTCAGCTCCTGTAAATTATTTTGAAATAGTTTTGGGATATGTAGGTGCAGCAGCAACCAAGGCACTATTTATAGGATTGGTCATTTTAGGTACAGCAGCTATATTTGTAGAACTAGAAATAATGTATCCTATAGCCATGATTTTATTTTTAGTTTTGACCTGCACATCATTTTCTTTACTAGGTTTTATCCTCGGAATTTGGGCAAGAAATTTTGAACAATTGCAATTGGTTCCTTTATTGATAGTAACACCTTTGGTATTTTTAGGCGGTTCATTTTATTCAGTTTCGATGTTGCCTCCTATTTGGCAAAAAGTTACCTTGTTTAATCCTGTAGTTTATTTGATTTCAGGATTTAGGTGGTCATTTTTTGGAAATGCTGATGTGCCAATTTTGACAAGTTTATTTGCTATAATTTTGTTCACCTTTGTTTGTATTTTGATAGTGGCTTGGATTTTCAAAACAGGATGGCGAATAAAGCAGTAGGCATAAAAAGTTTATTTGTTCTCTTGTTTGATTGATAAGCAGAGATTATGTGTTGCTTATGAAATTTAAAATTCCTTTTTTGCCCTCCAAGCCCTCCGTTGCAGTGATCAAGATGTCTGGTGTGATATCCTCTGGAGCCCGAGGAGGTT
Source organism: Marinovum sp. (assembly GCA_002691045.1). Classification (GTDB taxonomy): domain Bacteria; phylum Pseudomonadota; class Alphaproteobacteria; order Rhodobacterales; family Rhodobacteraceae; genus Salinivivens. Next base: position 23,624 of record NZGN01000074.1, on the reverse strand, counting down.
TAAGTGATCAGACTTTGGGGCCAATTCTTGAAAAAGCTTTTAAAAAAGGGCAGCATGACGCAGTAGCTTTGTTAATAAATTCTCCGGGGGGATCGCCAGTCCAGTCCTCTCTTATTAGTTCTCGAGTACAACGCTTGGCAGAAGAAAATGAGATGCCAGTTTATGCGTTTATTGAGGATGTGGCTGCTTCGGGGGGATATTGGCTGGCTTGCGCAGCGAAGCAAATTTATGCAGATACTGGGTCAATTATTGGCTCAATTGGTGTTATATCTTCTGGATTTGGCTTTGAAGAGTTAATTAATAAATACGGTGTCGAAAGAAGGGTTTATACCGCAGGCAAATCGAAATCTATGCTGGATCCTTTTAAAAAAGAAAAGCCTGAAGATATAAAACGATTAAAAAGAATACTTGGGGAAATGCATGAGCTATTTATTGCGCATGTTAAAAAAACACGTGGTGATAAACTCGTTCAAAATGATGATGTTTTTACTGGTGAAATTTGGTTAGGAGAAAGTGCTAAAGAGTTGGGCCTCATTGACGGTATTGGACACTTAGACACGGTCATGAAAGAAAAATTAGGTGAAAAAACCCGTATAAAAGTTTACGGCCAAAAAAAGAGTTTTTTACAACGATTTGGTGTTAAATTGATAAATGAGACTGAGGCTTATTTAGAAGAGCGTGCGGCGTTTGCTCGGTTTGGTCTTTAATGATTATAAAAATTGTTGTCATATTTCTAATTATAATAATAGTTTTGGCAATGTTTGGTAAAGCTCATATACTTTTGCCTGGTCGATCTAAAAAGTCACGGTGTAGAAAATGTGGTCAACTTCGAATTGGTAACTCTTGTGGTTGTGACTAGCCATAAGGCTCTATAATGCTGTGGTTTTTTTCCTTTTTAGGTCTGTTTCTTTTATTGATCTCTGGTGATTTTTTAGTGAGAGGAGCCATTGAGCTTAGCAGCCGATTAGGAATTTCAGCTTTACTTGTTTCTTTGACTATTGTGGCGTTTGGAACATCTGCTCCTGAGCTTATAGTTGCTATAAAAGCTACATTAAGTGGCGCTCCTGGCTTGGCCATGGGAAATGTAGTTGGGTCCAACATTGCGAACATTTTGCTAGTATTAGGTTTGCCGCTTCTATTGGTTCGGCTTCAAACCGATATCGCAGATACAAGAAGATCATTTGTATTTATGATATTTGCATCTGTGTTGTTTGTTTTTCTTGGAACGAGTGGAAGCTTTTCTTGGCCATATGGAGTTGTGCTTCTGTCTTTGCTTATTTTTATTCTTGCTGATACTTTTAGGCAAGGCAGGCAAAATGTAGAAAATTTTGAAAACAAAATTGGGAAATCAAAATCTTGGTCTACAATAATTTTTTTCTTACTTTTGGGTATAGTCGGACTGCCTTTAGGGGCAGACATTTTAGTAAAAAACGCATCTTTACTGGCTAAAGATTATGGCATAAGTGACGCAATTATAGGCCTTACATTAGTTGCCATCGGTACATCTTTACCAGAGTTAGCTACTACTTTTGTTGCGGTAATGAGAAACAAAGCTGATGTTGTTCTAGGGAACTTGATTGGTTCAAACATATTCAATTTATTAGCCATAATTGGCATCACGTCTTTGATCTTTCCGGTGCCTGTTGATCCAACTTTTATCAGTTTTGATTTTTGGGTAATGCTAGGTGCTAGTTTTATTATTGCTCCGTTCATATTTTTAAATATGCAATTTAATCGTTTTTCTGGATTTATTTTTACGATGTTATACGGTAGCTATTTGGTTTCTATTTTGAGTTGATCGGGAATTTTATGAGAGCAGTAGTTACAGGAGGAGCAAAAAGACTTGGTAAGGAAATCGCAATATTTCTTGCAGAGCGAGGCTTTGAGGTTGCTATTCACTATCATTCCTCTGAAAAAAGTGCCGACGAACTGGCTCAATATATTAAATCAAAAACTGGAAATAATTGCGTTTCGATTAAGGCCGATTTGACACGTGAAATTGAAGTTCAAGATCTAATTGGGCGCGCAAATGATAAATTGGGTGGCTCTATATCGTGCTTGATTAATAATGCATCCATATTTGAGTACGATAATATTTGGACTGCAAATCGCGATAGTTGGGACCGTCATATTGAAAGCAACCTTCGTGCGCCCTTTGTGCTTACTCAATCTTTTGCAAATCAAGTCTCACCCAGTATTAGAGATGAGCATGGTGAACCAATATCGCAAGGTTCAATTATTAATTTAATTGATCAGCGCGTAAAAAAATTAACACCTGAATTTATGAGTTACACGGTCGCAAAAATGGGTCTTTGGGCACTGACAAAAACTTCAGCACAGGCTCTGGCTCCAAACATTCGTGTAAATGCGATTGGTCCCGGTCCCACTCTACAAGGTGCACGTCAATCAAAGGAACACTTTGAAACGCAGAGAAAAAATACAGTTTTAGAAAGAGGAGCTGACCCATCTGAAATTGTCGCAGCTGTTGGATATCTACTAGATGCTAAAAGTGTTACCGGTCAACTAATTTGCGTTGATGGTGGACAGCATTTGGCTTGGCAAACCCCTGATGTTCTGGGAGTTGAATAGTGTTAGGGCAATAAAGTTTTACACTGTTGATGGAATTATTGTTTTTAGCAAAATAAAAATCTAATGTTTTCAATTATTTGGCAGATAGTAAAAAAAATAGTGTTTATTTACAGTATCTTATAAAAATGCCTATTTTTTGTGCAAAACAGCAAAATACTTCAAATTTAAAGAAAAATCTTGATTTACGCTAACTTACCCTCAGACTTATCCACAGATTCCGTGGACAGCTTTTCTCTTGAATTTAGTGCAATATAATTGCAGCAGAATGAGAATCGCCTGGAAAATAAAAAATTAAGAACTGGGACAGTAGTTGGTTAAACAAGGTCAAGAAATTATACGAGATTTTGTCAACAAATTGGACAACTCACCAGGGGTTTATCGAATGTTGGATAACCAGGCGCGAGTTCTCTATGTTGGCAAAGCACGTAGCTTAAAAGCAAGAGTTTCAAACTATGCTAGAAATTCGGGGCATAGCCCAAGAATAGCACGTATGATTTCCGAAACTGCTGATATGATGTTTTTGACGACGGAAACTGAAACTGAGGCGTTATTATTAGAACAAAATTTAATTAAACAACTGAAGCCTCGGTATAATGTTCTTCTCCGTGACGATAAATCTTTTCCGAATATTTTAGTGACTAGAGGACACAAATTTCCCCAAATCAAAAAACATAGGGGAGCAAAAAGTGAAAATGGAGATTACTATGGTCCTTTTGCTAGCGCATCGGCGGTAAATAAATCGTTAAACCAACTGCAACGTATTTTCATGTTGCGTGACTGTAGTGATGCAACATTTGAGATGAGAACCAGACCATGCCTCCAGTTTCAAATAAGGAGATGTTCTGCGCCTTGTGTGGGTAATGTCTCAGAAAGCGATTATGCAGGGGCAGTGAAAAATGCCCAGAATTTTTTAAATGGTCGAACGAAGGAAATACAGGAAGCTCTTGCGAAAGAGATGCAAATCGCTTCTGAGAAAATGGAATTTGAGAAAGCGGCTGGCCTTCGTGACAGAATACGCGCGTTAACTCATATTCAGTCATCCCAAGGTATTAATCCAAAAGGGGTTAATCAGGCCGATGTAATAGGTATCTACATGGATGGAGCACATGCATGTATTCAAGTATTTTTTATCAGAGGTAATCAAAATTGGGGAAACAGTGATTTTTATCCCAGAATAAATGCAGATAATTCTCATGAAGAAATTCTTGAGGCATTTATAGGTCAGTTTTACGGCAACAAAGAGGTGCCAAAACAATTAATCTTGTCACACAATGTTGAAAACTCGGATTTATTAGAAGATTTTCTCTCAAAAAAATCAGGGTATAAGGTTGAGATTATAATCCCTCAACGTGGAGAAAAACTTGAACTTATTTCTGGGGCACTTCGAAACGCGAGAGAAAGTTTAGGCCGCAAGTTAGAGCAAAGTGCTACTCAAAAGAAACTTTTGAAGGGGTTAGGGGAGACTTTCAATCTTCAAGAAATGCCAACTCGAATTGAAGTTTATGATAACTCCCATATCCAAGGGACCCATGCAGTGGGTGCAATGATTGTAGCTGGTCCGGAGGGTATGGAGAAGAATGAATATCGAAAATTTAATATAAAGAATGAAAATTTTATGCCTGGTGATGATGTCGGTATGATGAAAGAAGTGATTTCCCGTCGCTTTAAAAGACTGGTAGAAGAAGACCCAGACCGTAACTTAGGTAAATGGCCGGACTTAGTTTTGATTGATGGGGGTGCAGGTCAAATTTCAGCTGTTAATGAAACGATGAAATCAATTGGGATATCTGATGTAGGCATTGTAGGAGTGGCGAAAGGTTTAGACCGGGATCAGGGAAAAGAAGAGTTTTATAGACCTGGTCTTCCAAAATTCGCCTTAAAAAGAAATGATCCAGTTTTATATTTTATTCAGAGGCTTCGAGATGAAGCGCATAGATTTGCTATTGGTGCTCATAGAGCCAAGAGGGTTAAACAGGTCGTTTCAAGTCCATTAGACGGTATTTCTGGAATTGGGTCAAAACGAAAAAAAGCACTTTTAAGTCATTTTGGTTCAGGTAAAGCAGTAAAAAGAGCAAGTTTGGCTGACTTAAAAGTAGTAGATGGAATTTCAAGCGCTATGGCAGAAAAAATTTATGATTTTTTCAATGAAAAATCTTAAGTTTTGTTAATACAATAAATTTGCCTTAATTATCACTGTATTATCTCGACCATTACAAAGTCTAAATCTCTAATTAATTTTGGGATATCTTGTTGCGACTTTGCTTTAAGGGTAATTTCCCAACTATTAAACGTTTGTTCGAGAAAAGCGTCAATTTCTTCTTTACCATGATTGAACAGTTTTCCTGAAACTGTTTTGATTGTGTTTAAGCTTGAGATAAAAGCTTTTGATTCATTGAATTTCAAAGGCGATTTTAATTTTATTTTCCCCTGAAAAGATAAATCTGGCTCGGGATCGACCTTGCTATTTATTCTAGCATAAAATGAAAAATTTAACTTATGTAAAGCCTTTGTCGGCCATAATTTGATATTTAGTTGTTCAAAAAATAAATCGCCATTAACCGAAACGTTTTCTGCCTCAAAATTTATTGTTGGCAGAAAATCCTGATTACTCACCGCTGATGCTAAACCTTTTGAAAATGTTAATTCATTACCAAATAAATTTTGAATTTTGTTTGCCGCAAAAATGTAATGTGAAGCGTCATAACTTAATCGCATCACGTCTAAGCGGTCTATTCTTAAGGGTCCAAAAATACTCTGTTTGATTTCTAAATCTGCAATAGTCGTGTCGAAACGATTGGGAAACCCCCTAATTTCATTCACTTTTGCAGTCATGCTGGCCTGGTCTGTATTGATCCACGCATTCAACTGATTTAAATAATTTTTTGACATTATTAACCAGAAGCTGGACCATAAAATCGCCAGTAGAGCAGTTACAAAAATTATAAGTCGCATGTTTAGTTGTTTACTTCCATATTTTACCTTTTCCAATTAACACTGAACCTTAAAGATAAGGAAAATATAATATGTGGGTTTTTGGTTATGGCTCTTTGTTGTGGAACCCTGGCTTTGAATATTCAAAAAAAGAAATCGCGCAATTGGGAGGCTACAAGCGATCATTCTCTATGAGGTCAATACATCACCGCGGTACAGTTGAAAATCCTGGTTTAGTTTTAGCTTTGAGTGCTGATGTTGAAAGTTCTTGTAACGGATTGGCTTTTAAAGTGAAACAAGGGAAAGAACATGAAACTATTAATTATCTGAGAGAGCGTGAGCTTGTTTCATCTGCATACCTTGAAAAAGAATTATTACTTAATTTAAAAAACGGTAAATCTGTTCATTCGTTGGTATATGTAATTGACGAAGACCATGAGCAATACTGCAAATTGACCTTAGATGAGCAGGCTAAGATAATTGCTGCTGCAAATGGAGGTCGTGGGTCAAATTATGATTATCTTTATAGTACCAGAAATAGGCTCACCGAATTAAGTATAGAAGATCCAGAAATAGAACTGCTTTACAATAAAGTTTTGTCTATCAAAGAACAAAGAGATGATTGATTGGAAAAAGTAAACAACACTGTATAATGGTTATAAAATATAAAGGTCTTTAAGTATGGGTCAAAGTAATTTGAATTCTGATTCACAATTTTCCCAACCTATCCGACAAATAATTTCTTTATTACTAGTTGCAGGTTTAACGGCTTTAGGTGTCGTAATCGCAGCACCAAGCGTTTGGCCAGTATTCGCGTCAAATATATATCTTAATGGTGCTATACTTTTTGTATTTGCGATCGGCGTAGTCAGCTGCTTCGCCCAAGTTGTGCAGTTGATATTTTCAGTTCGATGGCTTGAAGGTTTTGCTGGAGATAAAGGTAATAAAACGGGAAAAGCGCCAAGGTTACTTGCTCCATTAGCAACCCTGTTAGGGTCGCGTAGCGCTAAAACCCAAATAGCTGCTTCATCAACGCGGTCTATTTTAGATTCTGTCGCAACTAGAATTGAAGAAGCAAGAGAATTTACACGCTACATTGTAAATGTCTTAATATATTTGGGCTTGCTTGGAACTTTTTATGGGTTGGCTACCACCGTTCCTGCACTTGTTGAGACAATTAGATCTCTTGTTCAGCAGGATGGAGAAACAGGGGTCGAGGTTTTCAATAGACTGATGAATGGTCTCGAGGGTCAGCTTAATGGCATGGGAGTCGCTTTTGCATCCTCGCTGTTGGGTTTAGCGGGATCGTTGGTTGTAGGGCTTTTAGAATTATTGGCCAGTCACGGGCAAAACAGATTTTATCGACAATTAGAAGAGTGGCTATCATCGATGACTCGACTGGGTTTTTCTACCGGTGAGACGGAAGGTACTAGTGATCAGGCTTTAATAAATTCAGTATTAGATCAGATGTCTGAGCAGATGGAAGCAATGCAGCTTTTATTTTCACAGTCAGAAAACTCAAGAAATTTAGTTGATGAAAAGCTCTCAGTACTTGCTGAAAATCTCAACGGTCTAACCGAGCAGCTTGGACAAAGTGCTCCAAGCAATGCTGCTCTAGAGCGTGTGGCTATTGGTCAAGAAAAACTTTTTGAAGTTTTATCAAATATAGAAAAAAATGATGCAGCCGATGCAGAAAGCCGTATGCGATTAAGATCTATTGACGTGCAAATGCTCCATCTTATGGAAGACTTAGCATCTGGCCGTCAGGAAATTACATCCGCAATAAGATCAGAATTAAATACACTGGCGGGTATGATTTCTGAAGCCAATAGTAAGGCTAAGGGTATAAAGTAAATGGCTCTTTCCCGTCGCACAGGACAAAGGTTTCAAGCATCAATTTGGCCTGGCTTTGTGGATGCAATGACCGGTCTTTTGCTTGTTTTAATGTTTGTTTTAACAATTTTTATGATTGTGCAATTTGTACTTCGTGAAACAATAAGTGGCCAAGAAAGTGAGCTGAACAGCCTGCAAGACGAGATAGCCCTAATAGCTGAGGCTCTAGGCTTGGAAAAAAAACAGACCGAAAAACTAGGGCTTGAAGTAAACACGTTGGCGGACAATCTTGCTAACACTGAAAGTGAATTACAAAGGCAAGCAACGCTTATTTCGACTCTCAACCGAGAAAAAGAAACACAGGCACAAATAATTGAAAATGCAAAAAGCAAAATTACTCAATTCGAGGCCCAGGTTGCAGGTTTATTGTCTGAGCGGGATAATTTGACTCTTCAGATTGGAAGCTTGCAAAATGATCAGCAAATAGCCACTCAGGAAATTTTAGAGCTTCAGGATCAGCGTAAAGTTTTAAGTGACGACCGTGATCAGCTAGAATTAGCTCTGGCAAGTGCTAGAAACGAAATTGATGCAGCTGCTCAGGCTGCTAGAATGGCCGCTGCTCAGAGAGAAGTTTTTGAAAGCATGGTTGCGGCACTAGAGCAAGATCTTAGTTTAGCTGAACAAAAGGTTAGCAAAAAAATTAGTGAGATTAGTGATTTAAAACAAAAACTTTCTCAGGAAGAGGAGGCTCGGCTTGTTTCACTTGCTGTAGCTCAAGAGCTTAGAGAGCGTTTAAAAAATGCGGATGCTGAACTGACGGCCATGACGCTGATATTAGAAGAGCAAAGGCAAAACGCTGAAGATACGTTGACCTTATTAGCCGCGGCTAATAACGCACGGACTGCAATCGATAACAAATTAAAGGAAACATTGTTTGCTTTAGAAGTAGCAAATAGCGAAATTACTCAAAACAAACAGTCAATAGAAGAATTGGAAACTGGAGAAAAGCAAATACTGGCAGAACTTGATGAATCTAATATTGCGCTGGCCGCTGCGTTATCCCGAGGAGAAAATTTAAAGAAAGAATTAAGTGATACGAAGCAGTCACTGAGCAAAAAGTTAGTGATCGCATTAGGAGAAAAATCAGAGATTGAAAAAAATAATACCGAGTTAAGAAAAAATTTAGAAAACGCATTGGTTGCTAGGTTAGCTGCTGATGCGTTAGCAAAATCCAATTTGGAAGAGGCAAAAAGAAAACAGCTTTTACTGAACCAAGCTGAGCAAGAAATTGAAAATCAGGCAAATCAAAATAAAAAATCGAAAGAAGAATTAATTAAGGCTGAGCGTCAGACTGCTCTACTCAATCAACAATTATCAGAAGTTAGGAAGCAACTTGGTGAATTAGATGCGCTTCTCACTCTCTCAGAGGAAAGGGAACTAAAGAGCAAAGCACAGTTAAAAAATGTTGGCTCTAGATTGAACCAAGCGCTCGCGAGTTTAGCAAGCGAAGAGCGGAAACGGCGAAAATTAGAGGAAAATGAGCGTAAACGATTAGAGGAAGAAAATAGCAAACTAGCAAATCAAGCAGAGGAACTGGCAAACTATAAATCTGAATTCTTTGGTCGATTACGAACTGTTTTGATGGGACAAGAGCGGGTCAAAATTGTTGGTGACCGGTTTATTTTTTCTTCGGAAGTATTATTCCCCGCAGGCAGCTCTGAACTTAGTATTGACGGGAAAAAAGAGATATCTAACGTTACTGAAATTTTAGGTTCTATTATGAAAGATATACCGGAAAATATAGACTGGGTAATAAGAGTAGATGGTCATACGGACAATACTCCGTTGTCAGGAACAGGAGAATTCAGAGATAACTGGGAACTCAGTCAAGCGAGAGCCCTCTCGGTTGTCAAATATATGATAAGAGATCTTAATTTTTCAGGATCACGACTTGCCGCCAATGGGTTTGGTGAATATCAGCCAATTAATAAAGCAGACACTCCAGAGGCACGAGCTCAAAACAGACGGATTGAAATTAAACTAACTGAGAGATAGTGAGACGTGTTTGTTTTTAGAAATAATTTCTTAACTAGCAGTAAGAAGTGGCGGTTTGTTACGAGAAATTCGTCTTTTCTCTGGCCCTTTTAAATCTAATTTAATTTTATTATTTTTTACGCTCACAAAAACCAAACCGCCTTTAGATAATTTTCCAAAAAGCAATTCTTCTGCTAAAGGCTTTTTAATATGCTCCTGTATAACTCGCGATAGTGGTCTTGCGCCCATTTTATCATCATAGCCTTTATCCGCCAACCAAGAAGCAGCTTCAGTAGTCATTTCAATGGCAACGTGGCGATCCATTAACTGTGCTTCAAGTTGAAGAACAAACTTTTCAACCACTTGCAAAATAGTATCCTTTGGCAGTGGACTAAAGCTGATAACAGCGTCTAGGCGATTTCTAAATTCAGGAGTGAAAGTCCGTTCGATCGCAGCTGTATCTTCTCCCTCTCGTCGGTCCCTTCCAAATCCGATTGCAGCTTTTGCTTGCTCTGCCGCTCCCGCATTTGATGTCATAATGACGATTACATTGCGAAAATCTACTGATCTCCCATTGTGATCTGTCAACGTTCCATGATCCATAACTTGCAAAAGAACATTGTAAACATCAGGATGTGCCTTCTCTATTTCATCGAGCAACAAAACACAATGTGGATGCTGGTCAACTCCATCAGTTAACTGACCCCCTTGGTCAAAACCAACATACCCTGGTGGAGCACCAATTAGTCTGCTTACAGCGTGCTTTTCCATATATTCAGACATGTCAAAACGGAGCAGTTCAACACCTAAATTGTCTGCGAGCTGTTTGGCAACTTCCGTTTTACCTACTCCAGTGGGTCCTGCGAAAAGATAGCTTCCAATAGGTTTCTCGGGTTCTCTCAAACCTGCCCGGGCTAGTTTAATAGCTGATGACAAAGATTCGATTGCATTATCTTGGCCAAATACAACCCTTTTTAAGCTTGCTTCTAAATCTTTTAATACGATCGCGTCATCTTTTGTCACGTTCTTGGGTGGTATTCGTGCAATTTTTGCAACAACCGCTTCTATTTCTTTTACGCCTATTGTTTTACGTCGCTTTGTTGCTGATAGCAGGTGTTGGGCTGCTCCTGCTTCATCAATTACATCGATGGCTTTATCAGGTAATTTACGATCGGTAATGTAACGAGCTGCTAGCTCCACTGCGGATTTTATAGCATCTGCGGTATACTTAATATTGTGATGATCCTCGAAGTACCCTTTGATACCCCTCAGGATCTTTATTGTATCATCAACATTAGGTTCATTAACGTCAATTTTCTGAAAACGTCTACTGAGTGCCCTGTCTTTTTCGAAGTGCTGACGAAATTCTTTGTACGTTGTGGACCCCATGGTTCTTAATTTGCCACCTTGCAGTGCCGGCTTCAGCAAATTTGAAGCATCCATAGCACCGCCGGAAGTTGCTCCAGCTCCTATTACTGTATGGATCTCATCGATGAACAAAACGGCATCGGCATGGCTTTCAAGTTCCGCTACGACTGCTTTCAATCGTTCTTCAAAGTCTCCTCTATAACGAGTTCCTGCCAAGAGCGCTCCCATATCAAGTGAGAAAATAGTTGTATTTGCTAGCACTTCTGGCGTTTCTCCAGAAACAATTTTCCGAGCTAAGCCTTCGGCGATAGCAGTTTTCCCTACGCCAGGGTCACCAACCAAAAGTGGATTATTTTTTCGCCTTCTGCACAGCACTTGGATGCTCCGCTCCACTTCATGGTCTCTCCCAATTAAAGGATCGATATTACCGGTTTCAGCTTTCTGATTAAGGTCCACGCAATATTTTTCTAATGCGCTTTCTTTCTTTCCTTCGTCGCTTCCATCTGAGGTCTTCTCAAGATTATCCTCATTTGGCTCTGAACCTGAAATTGAGCGTGCTTCATCGTACTCAGCGTTTTTGGCAACCCCATGGGCTATGAAATTAACGGCGTCATATCGAGTCATATTCTGATCTTGTAGAAAGTAGGCGGCATTGGACTCTCGTTCGGCAAACATAGCAACTAGCACATTAGCGCCAGTTACTTCTGTTCGTCCTGATGATTGAACATGTATCGCCGCTCGCTGAATAACTCTTTGAAAAGCCGCAGTGGGAACAGCTTCTGAACCCTCTACGTCTGTCACCAGATTAGAAAGTTCATCTTCTACATATTCGGTGAGAGATTGTCTTAGCTGAGAAATATCAACATCGCATGCTCTCATAACTTGTTGAGCATCGGGTTCATCCAGCAAAGCTAACAGGAGATGTTCTAAAGTAGCGAACTCGTGTGCACGTTCATTTGCGTGGCTCAAAGCCTTGTGAATTGCCTGTTCAAGGGTTGTCGAAAATGACGGCACAACTTTACTCCTGTATCTTATTCGAAACTTATATCGTTAATCTATGCAACTTTCATACCTTAAAGTGTGGCCTTTTACTTAAAGTCTTCAAGTGCAAAATACCTTTTTACAGCAAAAAATACCATTTTTTTGGCGATTTGATCAGAATTTGTCTTTCAAGAAACGAATTTTACGAAATACTTCTTCGTCAGTCGATCCAATCATATTGAGGTTTTTGCGTATATTTTTGTCGAAGGGTCTCAAGAAAGGATTGGTTTTCTTTTCTAACTCTAGTGTTGAAGGTACTGTAAAAAGATTTTTAGTCCACGCTAATTTGACTTCTTCACTTCTTTTTATGAGATCAGGGTTTTCGGGATTAATTGTCAGAGCAAAAGATGAATTATTGGCCGTATATTCATGACCTGAACAGATCAGTGTGGCATCTGGTAAATCCATTAATTGAGAAAGGCTATGCCACATTTGCTCAGCGGTCCCTTCAAATAATCGCCCACAACCCAGTGCCATAAGGCTATCGCCTGAAAACAGAAAGTTTTGAGAAGAAAAATAAAGAGCTATGTGACCTACGGTGTGTCCTGAAACGTCAAAAATTTCGCCAGTCTGGTTTTCGAATGAAATTTTGTCTCCAGCCTCCACATATTGATCCAACCTCGGCAAACGATGAGTATCTACCTTTGCTCCTATCGTTATGGCTTCGTGACGCTCCAAAATTTTTGCCAACCCATCAACATGATCGGAATGGTGATGCGTTATGAAAATTTTTTCTAAATTTAAGTTATTCTGATTTATTACTTTATTTATCGGTTCTGCCTCTGGGGCATCCACCAGAAGAGCTGAACGATTTTCGTTGTTAAATAAAATAAATGCGTAATTGTCAGAAAGACAAGGTATTGTTATTAATTCAAGGGACATAAAAAAACCAACGATTGTTTAAATAGTAAATAACTAGATTATCATGCATCTTGATGTCAAAGAAATCAGAGATTTTTATTATCGAAGTACCTTAGGAAGAGCTGCGAGAGCTTCCATTAATAAAAATTTTTCAAGTATTTGGCCTGATACTAATGGATTGAATGTATTGGGTTTTGGGTTTTCCATACCCTTCTTGCGCAAATATTTAGATACTTCCAGGAGAGTAGTCGCCTTAATGCCCGCTCAAATGGGCGTGTTGGCCTGGCCAAGCCCAGAGGCAAATGTATCAGTGTTAGTTGATGAAAAAAGATGGCCCATTGATACCGGACATGTAGATAGGTTAATTATGTCTCATAGTTTGGAACATGCGAGTGATATTTCAGCACTTCTCGCAGAGGCATATCGAGTGCTTGGTCCTGGTGGAAGGGCTTTGTTTATGGTTCCAAACAGAGCTGGTTTGTGGTCCCGCTCTGATAACACACCATTTGGTCAGGGAAAGCCCTTCAGTTCGGGACAGCTTGAAACTCAATTAAGATTACATGGATTTTTGCCGGAGAAGCATTTTTCAGCTTTGTATATGCTACCATCTAAAAAAAGAAATCTACAAAGATTTTCACCATTTTTAGAAAAGATGGGCCAAACGATACCTTTTTTGGTGGGAGGTCTCATCATGTTGGAAGCCTCGAAAATACCGGATGTTACAAAAGGTTCGCCTATTTTAGATAATAAAAGAACTTCCAGTGGCGTCTTAGAGGGTTTTGCAAAGGGTAAACCTCAACCTGTGCTGAACATAAATAATAAAAAAAGTACTGCTAAAGGAATCAAAATTTGAGTGATTCTTTCATTCCGCTAAGTGGTTATTGTAAGGCTATAAGTCGCATGATGTCCAAGTCTTTAATAAATATATGAAAAAGCTGTGAATAAATATCATTATTGATGTTGCGAGAACGAAATTGCTCTGTTAAACCCCGCTCGGAGCAATCTCTTGTTTCGGTGCAAACCTTAGCGCAGAACACTCTAGATCGTTCGTTGAAGTTAAATAAATCGGAAGGGTGATAGTGTCCGAACAAGCCTCTATATCGAAAGGCATAGCTACACGCTACGCAGCCGCCTTATTTGGTCTCGCGGAAGAACAAGGAGACTTGGAAACATTAAGCAAAAATGTTGAGACTTTAAAAAAATCCTTAGGCGACAGTGACGATCTCAATATTTTAATTTCATCTCCGATGTATACCAGAGATGAGCAAGAAAATGCGATCACTGCAATTGCTCAGAAAATGGGCTTAACTGGTATTGTAACGAATACGCTTTCCTTAATGGCGTCTAAACGTCGGTTGTTTTTTCTTCCCACATTTTTGGCAGTATTAAATGATTTAATTGCGGCCAGTAAAAATGAAGTGACTGCCGAGGTTGTAACTGCCCAGTCACTTTCTAAAAGTCAAACAAATAAGCTAGCTAAAAGTCTTAAAGCCAATTTTGGTAAAGACGTTAGGATCAATGAAACCGTTGATGAAGGTCTGATCGGCGGGATGATTGTTAAAGTTGGATCAAGAATGATTGATACAACTATAAAATCGAAACTAAATTCACTTCAAAACGTAATGAAAGAGGTCGGATAAATGAGTATCCAAGCATCTGAAATATCTGCAATTTTAAAGGATCAGATCAAAAACTTCGGAAAAGAAGCCGAAGTTGCAGAGGTAGGTCGCGTATTGTCTGTAGGCGATGGTATCGCTCGGGTCTATGGTCTCGATAACGTTCAGGCCGGGGAGATGGTAGAGTTTCCTGGTGGCATTCAAGGTATGGCTTTGAACTTAGAAGCGGACAATGTCGGAGTGGTGATTTTCGGATCAGATAGAGATATTAAAGAAGGTGATGTCGTCAAGCGAACAAATTCGATTGTTGACGTGCCTGTGGGTCCTGGACTGTTAGGGCGGGTCGTCGACGGTTTAGGAAATCCGCTTGATGGCAAGGGCCCTATAAAATCAAAAGATCGAAGCGTGGCGGATGTTAAGGCTCCAGGTATTATTCCTCGTAAATCTGTTCATGAGCCGATGGCGACTGGGCTTAAATCTGTAGACGCGATGATACCAATTGGCAGAGGTCAACGAGAACTTATAATTGGTGACCGTCAAACAGGTAAAACAGCTGTGGCTTTGGACACAATTTTGAACCAAAAGTCCTACAATGACGCTGCGGGCGATGATGATAGCAAGAAACTTTACTGTGTTTATGTTGCTGTTGGCCAAAAAAGATCGACAGTAGCGCAGCTCGTCAAGAAGTTAGAGGAGAGTGGAGCAATTGACTACTCCATCGTAGTTGCGGCTACAGCTTCTGATCCTGCACCAATGCAATTCCTTGCTCCTTACGCTGCGACTTCGATGGCTGAATATTTCAGGGATAATGGTAAGCACGCCTTGATAATTTATGATGATTTATCAAAGCAAGCTGTTGCCTATAGACAGATGTCATTGTTGTTAAGACGGCCACCTGGTCGCGAAGCATACCCAGGCGACGTTTTTTATCTTCATTCAAGATTGCTTGAAAGGTCAGCTAAACTTGGTGATGATCATGGAAACGGATCATTGACTGCTCTTCCAATTATTGAAACCCAGGGTGGGGATGTTTCTGCTTTTATTCCGACAAACGTTATTTCGATAACAGACGGTCAAATATTTTTAGAAACAGAATTGTTCTATCAAGGTATCAGACCTGCTGTTAATACTGGTCTTTCAGTTTCAAGAGTTGGTTCATCAGCTCAAACGGATTCTATGAAGTCTGTGGCTGGGCCCGTTAAGCTTTCGTTGGCCCAATATAGGGAAATGGCAGCTTTTGCTCAGTTTGGATCAGATTTAGATGCGGCAACACAACAGCTGTTGAACAGAGGAGCTAGGTTGACTGAGCTAATGAAGCAGCCGCAGTATTCTCCTTTAACAAATGCAGAAATCGTTTGTTTGATATATGCTGGGACCAATGGATATTTAGACAAAATTGACGTTGCACAGGTGGGCCGTTTTGAAGCTGGTTTGCTTTCGCATTTAAGAGGGAAGCACTCAGATTTACTAGACCATATCACTCAAGACGACCCAAAAATTAAGGGCGAAGCTGCAGAAAAAATTAGCGCTGTTTTAGATGAATTTTCAGCAGATTTTGCGTAGGGAAAAGCTGTAGTGCCAAATCTAAAAGACTTAAAAAATCGGATTGAAAGCGTAAAGAACACGCGGAAGATTACTAAAGCCATGCAGATGGTGGCGGCCGCAAAGTTGAGGCGTGCGCAAGAGGCAGCAGAAGCGTCAAGACCATACTCTGAAAGGTTTAATAGTGTTCTTGCTTCATTAGCTGCTTCAGTTGGAAGCGCCGAAGGAGCACCGCTTCTTCTTCGCGGAACAGGTAAGCAAGATGTTCATCTTTTGATTGTAATGACAGCCGAACGAGGCTTATGCGGTGGCTTTAATTCAAACATTGCTAAGTTAGCCAAAAATCATGCTGCAGAGCTTATAAAAGCCGGTAAGCAAGTAAAAGTTATTACGGTGGGTAAAAAGGGTAGAGACGCTCTTAAAAGAGAATTAGGAGACTACTTTATTGAACATATTGATTTAAGTGAGTTTAAATCAATTAAGTATCTCAATGCGCAGTCAATCGCCAAGGGTATACTTGCCCGATTTGATGATAACGAATACGATGTTGCAACCATATTTTACTCAAAGTTTGTGAATGTCGTAAGTCAAATTCCAACGGCTCAGCAAATAATCCCAGCCAGCTTCGACGAAGACTCTTCGTCGGCACATCAAACTGTTTATGATTACGAACCAGATGAAGAAACTATTCTTGCAGATTTGCTACCAAGAGGAGTTGCGACTCAAATTTTCTCTGCTCTACTTGAAAACGGTGCTTCTGAACAGGGTGCCCGAATGTCCGCGATGGATAATGCCACTCGTAACGCAGGCGAAATGATAGACAAACTGACAATAGAGTTTAACAGATCTCGTCAGGCAGTTATTACAAATGAATTAATCGAAATTATTTCGGGCGCTGAAGCGCTTTAACGAACGGAGAGTAAGACATGGCTAACGCAAAAGGTAAAATCACCCAAGTGATCGGCGCCGTGGTAGATGTGCAATTTGATAACCACCTGCCAGAAATTTTGAATGCTTTAAATACTGATAACAACGGCAAAAAATTAGTTTTGGAGGTTGCTCAACACTTAGGTGAAAATACAGTTCGAACCATTGCTATGGATGCGTCCGAAGGTTTGGTCAGAGGTCAAGAAGTTGTCGATACGGATGGGCCAATTTCTGTACCCGTTGGGAATGCAACTCTTGGGAGAATTCTTAATGTCGTTGGTGAGCCTGTTGATGAGCAGGGCCCTGTAAAAGCCAAAGAGTCGAGAGCGATACACCAACCAGCTCCGGAATTTAGTGAGCAGTCCACTGAATCAGAAGTTTTGGTAACGGGTATCAAAGTTATCGATCTTCTGGCACCTTACTCTAAGGGCGGTAAAATTGGTCTATTTGGCGGCGCTGGTGTTGGTAAAACAGTGTTGATTATGGAATTAATTAATAACATTGCAAAGGTTCACTCAGGTTTTTCAGTTTTTGCTGGTGTAGGCGAGCGAACCCGTGAAGGTAACGATTTGTACCATGAGATGATAGAGTCCAATGTTATTAAGCCAGATAATCTGGAAGAGTCTCAAGTTGCTCTAGTCTATGGCCAAATGAATGAGCCTCCGGGTGCAAGAGCACGAGTTGCATTGACAGGGCTAACTTTGGCTGAGCAGTTCCGTGATCAGTCTGGCACAGACGTATTATTCTTCGTTGATAATATATTTCGGTTTACTCAGGCGGGTTCCGAAGTTTCGGCTCTCCTCGGTCGTATTCCATCGGCTGTGGGTTATCAGCCAACCCTTGCAACTGATATGGGCGCGATGCAGGAACGGATTACTTCTACTAAGAATGGTTCCATTACCTCAATTCAGGCGGTTTATGTTCCAGCAGACGATTTAACCGATCCAGCTCCAGCTACGACGTTTGCTCACTTGGATGCTACAACTGTGTTATCCCGAGCAATTTCAGAGTTAGGTATCTATCCAGCGGTTGATCCATTGGACTCGTCTTCACGTCTTATGGACCCAGCGGTTGTTGGAGAGGAGCATTATCAGGTGGCTAGAGATGTGCAGGGTATTCTTCAACGATATAAGTCTCTTCAGGATATTATAGCCATCTTGGGCATGGATGAATTAAGTGAAGAAGATAAGTTGACTGTGGCGCGAGCACGAAAAATACAGCGATTTCTTTCCCAACCATTTGATGTTGCTAAAGTATTCACGGGCTCTGATGGTGTGCAAGTGCCGCTGGAGGATACTATTTCTTCATTTAAAGCGGTCGTTGCTGGTGAATATGATCACCTTCCCGAAGGCGCATTTTACATGGTTGGCGGAATTGACGAAGTGATCGCTAAAGCTGAAAAGATGGCAGCTGAGGCGGCCTGAGGTAATGTAAATGGCAAATACAATGCAGTTTGATTTAGTAAGTCCGGAGCGGCGCTTAGCATCTTTAGAGGTTTCTTCGGTTCAAATACCGGGAGCTGATGGTGATCTTACCGCGATGCCGGGGCATGCGCCTGTTATAACAAATCTTCGCCCAGGGATCTTAAAAGTGGAGGCACCTTCGGGAAACACAGATTATGTCGTTACTGGAGGGTTTGCTGAAATAGGTGAGGGTCTTTCAGTATTAGCCGAAAGAGCGTTACCATTAAATGAGCTTTCTCAAGAAGCATTCAATGAAATTCTTGAAGAAGCAAAATCAATGTATAAGAAAGTAGAAGAAGAGTTTCAAAACCAGCCAGGCCCTGTGGACGATGCAGCAAAATTACTCTCAGATATGGTAGCCATGGGTGAGCAGATTGGCTTAAACGCGAATAAATAGAGTTTCCATCTATTTAACTTTTCAACGTCATTGCCAGTCTAATAAAGAGTCTTTCAATTAGTGCCATCTGAGGTGCTTGTTGGTTCGGTGACCGCAACTGTAAATCGGTCGCTGTTATGATTTTAATGGCGCCCTTAATTTTTTCTGGCCCCCATTTTCTAGCATCTTTAATCAGATTTTCTTTTCGCGGTCCGTAAACAGGAGGTCGGAGAGCAGACGCGCCTGTACCGGGACCTTTCGGATTTGCGGCAATTGAATATAAAACTTTAAAGTGTCTTGCGACAGCTATTACAAGAGTAATGGGTAGTACTCCTTGAGATCTCAGTCGGTTTACTATTTGACTGATCTTTGAATGGTTACCTGACAAGACTACTGTTAATACCTCTTCTATTTGCGCTTCATTCGAGACTGGGATGCAGTTGCTGATATCTTGAGGTGTAAGCTCAGTCTCGTCATTCAATTTGTACAGCGCTAATTTTTCAATCGTTTGCTTGAAGTCCCCTGGCTCTAACTGCAATGCAATTTGCGAAAGATAAGTAAAATTATCGTGTGTTATATTTTTTAGACCAACTTCAGAAATCATGTTTTCAATTTCAGACTTAGTCATTGGATTTTCATATATCGGCGCAGAAACTGTATTTTTATGCTGTTCAAAAAACTTACGAAGGTTTGATGCTGGTTTTAATGGGCCAGAAGTAATTATTATTGTTGCATCACCATCTTTCCACACATCAATAGCTTTGATAATTATATCAGTTAAAGTTTCATTGGCATCTTCGATGAGAAGGGCGCGCTGACCTGGAAAAAAACCTTGAGCTTTACATAAGTCAATTGCTTGCTCAGGTGATTTTTTCAAGTTATCTTTAGAAATTCTAGATAGTCGCATTTCTTCATCAGCTTTAGGTCCAAGTAGCGACTGAATTAACTTTTGTCGTTTATTGGCAACTCGCATATAATCGCTTCCATAAATTAAAACACCAGCAACGCAATTTGGTGGTGACTCAAAAAATGCAGTGAGATCTCGGTTTTTAAGTTTCATAAACCTTTTTCTATGAAAGCCAGATCTATTCGATCTGCAACTTTTTCAGCTAGTAATGTTATAAGTTGTTTATTTGTGGTTTTTTCGGCATTTAAAATAGCTGCTGTAGATCCTGAATTGGAATAGCTTAGATACATTTGCTCTCTATCGGATATGATCTCAGCCCCGGTTTTTTTTTCTTTCAAATTAAACAAAACAGAACCAGAAATTTCTACTCGATGGACAGTTCCTTCAAAATTTAGCGCTCTATCCTCTTTAGACGTAGATATCTCATAGTTTAGAAAATATTTACCATCAGTATCATCAAAGCGGTTAATGAGGTGTGAATACAAGATAAATTCGTCTTTGGTGTTGGGCTCTTGTATGCTAATTTGCCTAGCTAATTCGTAAGAGGTGCTATTATTATAGATCGGAGTAAAGCCACAAGCAGAGCCAAAAAATAATAATGCATAGATTATTTTTTTAAATGACAACATTAACTATTCTACCAGGCACAACTATTACTTTTTTAGGATCATTGCCGTTTAATGCTTTCTGCACAACCAACTCGGAAATTACTAGTTTTTCTACTTCAGTTGGATCCAGGTCCTTTTTGACTTCAATTTGCCCCCGTCTCTTTCCATTTATCTGAATTGGCATCGTTATGGTGTCATCTGTAAGGAGGTTTTCGTCAACTATTGGCCAAGGTTGCGTAGCAATCAATGTTTCTTGTCCTAATTTCTCCCAAAGTTCCTCTGATAAGTGAGGGGTCATAGGTGACATCAATTGCGCGAGTGTTTTGGCCGCTATTATTTTAGTTTCAGTTCCGGCGTCTGATTTTGCTAAGCTATTTGTAAATGCGTAAAGTCTTGCTATGGTGGCATTAAATCCAAAACTTTCAATTGCCTGAGTAACATCATGAATTGTACGATGCATATCTTTAAGCAGGTCTAAATCACACTCATTAGAGGAAATATCGGTTTTAATAATATCATCAATAATCCGGTAAACTCTATTTAAATGTTTATTAGCCGCCTCTACGCCGGAAGCAGTCCACTCAACGTCTCGTTCAGGTGGGCTATCTGATAAGACAAACCAACGCGCAGTATCAGCACCAAAAGCATCCACTATATTTACAGGATCGACTACATTATTTTTAGACTTTGACATTTTTGCCGATGGAATAACATCAACTTCTATACCATTTCTAGCTAAATAGGCTCTCCCTTCACGAAGCTCAACTTCTTCTGGGTAATGGAATAAATCCCTACCGTCACAGCCCGTACTTTTGTAAATAGCGTGGGTAACCATTCCCTGGGTAAAAAGGGCGTCAAAAGGTTCATTGGCTGACTTT
Source organism: Marinovum sp. (assembly GCA_002691045.1). Taxonomy (GTDB): domain Bacteria; phylum Pseudomonadota; class Alphaproteobacteria; order Rhodobacterales; family Rhodobacteraceae; genus Salinivivens. Next base: position 2,650 of record NZGN01000074.1, on the reverse strand, counting down.
GGTAAATGTCCCGTTATGTGCATGGCCCGCGCAAAAAACCTTGAATAAAGTAAATGCAAAATTGCATGCTCAACACCGCCTATATATTGATCGACATTCATCCAATAGCTCACATCTTCTTTTGAAGTTGGCGCCTCAGACTTAGGTGAAGTAAAGCGTGCAAAATACCATGAGCTATCTACAAATGTGTCCATCGTATCAGTTTCACGAGACGCATCCTTACCGCAAACAGGGCACTTGCATTTTCTCCACGTTGGGTGGCGATCTAGGGGATTACCTGGAATATCAAACGCAACATCATCTGGAAGAGAAATAGGTAGATTTTCTTTTTTTTCAGGGACGACACCGCAGATTTCGCAATGTACAACTGGAATGGGGCAACCCCAATATCTTTGACGACTTAATCCCCAATCTCTTAACCTGTAGTTTGTTACACTTTTCCCCCAGTTATTTTTCTCTGCAAAATCAATTGTCTTATCAATTGCTTCTTGTCCTGTGGCAATATCAATCCCTGTGAAGTGGTTCACCCATTTTACTTTTTCTGACTTCGGTGGAATGTAGGCTGTATCACTTACGGCAGTATCATCGTCTAAGCTATAAAAAGTATCAATTACAGCAAGACTGTATTTTCGTGCAAAATCCAGATCTCGTTGGTCGTGAGCCGGGCATGCAAATATAGCCCCAGTGCCATAATCCATTAAAATAAAATTGGCAATCCAGACTGGTAACTCCCATGTGGGATCTAGAGGATGTTTCACGCGTAAACCCGTGTCAATTCCTTTTTTTTCTGCTTTTTCCATGTCTGCTTCCGAGGTGCTCATTTGTCGGCATTCTCGGTTGAAGGCAGATATTTCCCTATTGTGTTTCTCAAGCTGTTTAGCCAGTGGATGATCCGCAGAAATTCCTAGAAAAGAAGCACCCATGAGCGTATCAGGTCTAGTGGTGTAAACTTTTATTTTCTCGAAACTTTTTGGTGGATTTTTAACCTCAAAGTCAAATTCTAATCCCTTGGATTTGCCAATCCAATTGGACTGCATGAGTTTTACCTTTGCAGGCCAGCTATCTAAACCGTCTATAGATTTCAAAAGATCTTCGGAATAATCAGAAATTTTAAAAAACCATTGCGTGAGTTCTTTACGCTCAACAATGGCTCCCGAACGCCATCCTCTACCATTCTCGACTTGCTCATTTGCCAAGACAGTCATATCTACAGGATCCCAATTAACAATGGCATTTTTACGATAGACCAAGCCGGCATCAAGAAAATCTAAAAATAATGCCTGTTGTTTGCCATAATATTCTGGATCACAAGTTGCAAATTCACGGGTCCAATCCAATGTCCAACCCATTGGCTGCATTTGAGATTTCATCACTTCTATATTTTTGTAAGTCCAATCTTTTGGATGGCCGCCCGAGGCCATAGCCGCATTTTCTGCTGGCATACCGAAGGCGTCCCAACCCATTGGGTGCAAAACATTATGTCCCGTGCTCATTTTATATCGGGCGACAACATCTCCCATGGTATAATTTCTCACGTGCCCCATATGCAGTCTGCCTGATGGGTAGGGGAACATTTCAAGCACGTAATATTTAGGTTTTTTTAAATCTGTTTTGGCTTGAAAAACTTTTGCTTTCTCCCAAGTTTCTTGCCATTTTTTTTCAATGGTATTTGCGTTGTATTGCGCCATACTTAAAGCCCGACAGTCTTTTACAAAGCACTGATAATTTGTTATTCATTAAAGGTCTAGTTCTTAAGTTGCTCAAGTTTAAATTAAGTTGCTCCAGGATAAAAAATAAACAAACTCAGTTTTTAATATACAAGCAATAATAGTTTTCTTTGTGAGAAGTTCGGATAATTTGAACTATATGTTGTGGCTAACATTTATTACTAAACAAGAAATTCGAAAACATAAAAAAAAGTGTTGCATAGATGCATCACTCTAAAATGTTCTATAAAACTATAATGATAATCAGTTGCCAAAACACTGCTGATTGTGTGAAAAAACCGCTGAACCCTCAATGGTGAGGGTGTATTTTTTTAACTCGAGGAAAATATAATGAAAAAAGTTCTTCTTACAACAACAGCATTGATGATGCTTGGTGGCGTTGCCACTGCGGGCAGCAGCTCAATGTCAGGCTCTATCTCATTGACATATGGTGCATGGGGCGAAGGTACAGTCACAGGTGGTGCTGACACTTGGACATCTGAAGCTGATTTAGACATTTCAGCATCTAGTGACAGTGGTTCGATCTCAATGTCTGGTACGCTTGAAATCGACGAAGGCGCTACAGACGCTGGCCCAGTTTCCATAAGCATCGGAACAATGACTTTGACATATGATACTGACGGTATCGGAGCACTAGCAGCTCCTGGTGCTGATGGCGAAGACGATGATTATGGCGACTACAGTGTGTCATACACAGCCGGTACATTGTCTGCAACATACGTAGGTGATGAAGGTTCAGATGACAGCTCAGTAGCACTTAGCTACACTGCAGGTTCTTTGACACTTGGCATTACTGCTGTAGATGAAACAGAGAATGGCGATGACGGTGAGACAACAACTATGTCTGCAACTTACACCACTGGTCCATACACAGTGGCAGTATCTGCAGATGATGCAGACCCACAAGCTTGGGATGCTTCAGT
>NZGN01000073.1:0-29875 GCA_002691045.1 Marinovum sp. | reverse complement strand
AAGCTTTTGAAAAAACTGGAGTTGTGAACACGTTGTCAACAATAACTAACGCACCGTGAGAGTGCGCTATCTCTACAACTTTTGGAAGATCAACTAATTCAAGGTTTGGATTAGAGATACTTTCAAAAAAGCAAACTTTTGTGTTGGATCTAAAAGCATGTTCCCAAGCTGCAAGATCTAAACCATTTACAAATGTTACTTCTACGCCAAAACGAGGTAAAATTTCTTCAAGAATGTAAAGACAAGAGCCAAATAAGGCCCTCGAAGCCACCACGTGGTCTCCTACTTTTAAACAAGAAACCAAAGCGCCATAAACTGCTGCCATTCCTGACGCTGTAGCGAAACAGTCTTCTGCACCTTCTAAGAGAGCCATTCGATCTTCGAACATAGCCACGGTTGGATTTCCATACCTTGAGTAAATAAATTCGTCATCGTGACTTTTTAGGAACCGTGTTTCGGCGTTTTCTGCAGTTTCGTAGATATAACCTTGTGTCATAAACAGTGCTTCACTGACTTCACCATACTGACTTCTTCTGGTACCGCCATGGACCATTTTAGTTCGGTTGTGATAATAATTCTTCATAATAACTACCCGTTGGTCAAAACAAAAAAACCCCCAGTAGCGGTCAAGCGAATGGGGGAATTTCATCCTGACCTTTTAGCGAATTTTTAGAGTGGCTCGCAATCTGGTAACAAATCGCCACTTAGATAGCGAATTAGACACTTAATTGATCAACGTCAAGTAATCACTCAAATCCTTGCTGCTATTAAGTTATTTTTTGTCATCATTACCAAAATCACCATATTTTGATAACACTGAAAATTGAGACGCAAGAAATACGAACAATGCTATACTCAACCCAAAGGTTTTAAAATAAACCCAAACCTCAGTTGAAAATGTTCTCCAAACAAATTCGTTTAAAAGACCTAAGAAGAAGAAGAAGCCAGTAATTCTGCGACTTATAATCATCCATCCCTCACGTTCCATCGGAAGCATAGTCCCCATCAAAGATTCCAAATAAGATTTGCCCCTAAGCAAACCGACTAACAAAACAAACCCAAATAGAAAATAAACCAGCGTTGGCTTCATTTTAAAAAAGAGGTCATCATTAAACAAAATGGTCATGCCACCAAAAACAACTACGAGGATAGCGGTGAAAAGCTGCATTTTTGAAACTTCGCCAGTCAATTTCCAAGTCAAGAAAGTTGTAATTAAAATTGTTGGTATAAAAATGGTCGTTGCTAAAACAAAACCCTCGTAGGTTTGCCCATAAATATTCAAACTGATGCCATAGCGATTAAACAAAATGTATGCCAAGAAAAAGATTATCACAGGCCCAAATTCCAAAGTGGACTTAATCCCAGAGTTTTTTTGATTTGACGACATTATTTAACCTCCAAGTTCAACTACGACAGCCCCAAAAGCAATCAAAGCCATTAGCAACACCCTACGTGGTCCAACCGTCTCTTTTAAAAATACCCAACCTATAATAGCAGCAAAAACTGTTGATGTTTCTCTAAGAACCGCAGCTTCTCCCACTTTATCAAGACGTGTTGCCAACATTATTGATCCAAAACTAAAAAAAGCAACTATTCCACCTGCTGCACCCCTAATTATCAGAGGAAATAAATTTGGTCTGTCTTTTAAATTAAACCATCGGTAGATTGCATATGGTGTAATTGACAAACTATCAAACAGAAAAAACCACACAAGAAATGCCAACGGGTCAATAGCTAACCTGATACCATAAGCGTCAACTGTAGTATAGATGGCAACGACGCTGCCCGTGCAAACAGCGAAAACTAAAGCGGCTGGCAAAGTTTCTCTTGATTGCTCTAAATAGATTAGGTTGTACAAAGCCAACCCAAAAATTCCCATCAAAAGGAGCAAAATACCTAACCATTGTATAGACGAAAATGTTTCACCAAACAAAATGTAAGCACCAAAAACAGTGAAAATGGGGCTTGTCCCTCGCACGACAGGATATACTACGGTAAAAGAGCCTTTGGAGTAAGCGAAGGCTTGAAGAAGTTTATAAATAAAATGTATGAAAAAAATCACCAGAAAAATCGGCCAGAGTCTAGGCTCTGGAATTGGAACAACGAATATCGCAAGTGGGATCATGGCCAAACCAGAACTGGCATCAATAGCACCACGCGACAACCAAGGATCGTGACGTCCTTTTTGCAGAGCACCAAAAACGGCGTGTAGAAATGCTGCTAATAGGGCAAGCCACAATGCCACACGACTACCTAAACTTGTTCCTTCTATTTCATAAATAAAGGAAACTAAAAATAACGGTTCAGAGCTCATACAAACAATATAGTTTAATTGTCAGAACCAGTTAGCGCTTGAGCAAATTCTGCTGGATCAAACGGAGCTAAATCATCTATTTGCTCACCAACACCAATAGCGTGAATTGGCAAGCCAAATTTATCGGCTAACGCTACAAGCACACCACCTTTTGCCGTTCCATCTAACTTTGTCATAATAAGGCCACTTACTTCGGCTATTTCACGAAATGTCTCGACTTGAGAAATCGCATTTTGACCTGTTGTGGCATCTAAAACCAAAATAGTATTTTGAGGTGCTTCAGGATCCTTTTTTTTCAAAACCCTTACAATTTTTGCTAGCTCCTCCATTAAATCTGTTCGATTTTGAAGCCTACCAGCAGTATCGATCATAAGTAGATCCGCTTTTTCTTGCTGTGCTTTTTCTAGGGCATCAAAAGCCAATGAAGCCGGATCGGAACCTTCAGGCGCAACCAAGACGGGAACGTTTGCGCGGTCCCCCCAAATTTGAAGCTGTTCAACAGCAGCAGCCCTAAAAGTATCCCCAGCAGCTATCACTACATTTTTACCAGCCTCTTTGAACTGGCTAGCCAACTTACCGATTGTTGTAGTTTTTCCGGAACCGTTGACACCAACTACGAGAACAACCTGGGGATTCTTAGGATAGATTGGCAATGGTTGCGCCACGTTCTCCATTATTTTCTCTATCTCATCGGCTAATAATTTTTTTATTTCAGATGTAGATAATCGACTACCAAGATTTCCTTGAGCCATATTAGCCGCAACTCTCATAGCTGTATCTACACCCATATCGGAAGCGATTAATAACTCTTCCAGTTGTTCGAGCATATCATCATCAAATTTTCGCTTAATGACTTTTACTTTTTTGCGGCCTAAAATTTTGCCAACTAAGGTTTCTTTTTTTCCTTTAGTTTCCGTAGGTTTTTCATTGGCTACCTCATTTTGCTCTATTTGAGGTTTAATTGGGACAGGTTCAATCTCGACATCATCGATTTTATCAAAATCAACATTTTCTTTCACTTCTTCAGGTTCGATGGTTTCTGAAGCGTTCAGAGCGTTTTGCTCTAACTTTGGGTCAATTGGAGCAGGTTCAATTTCAGCTTCTACGCTCGTAGCAAATTCAACTGTTTCTTTTTGCGTTTTCAGGCCTTCTTCTAATTCAACTTCCTCAGCCTCACCGCCGTCTTCAATAATTGCATCCAATCCTTCATCTATTTTAGAAGAAGATTTGAATAAACGTTCTTTGAGTTTTTTGAAAAATCCCATCAACTACACCATTTGAAATCTCTGACATCAATTAGTATTAAATTAATATAAATAAAAGATAGAAGATGACTGCTTTTATTTAAGATTATCCAGTTAATTGCTCCGGCGGATATCCTAAATTTCATCATTGAAATATTTAATCGTTGATTTTATGGCATTTGGTGCGGCCTGGCCTAACCCACAAATAGAAGCATCAACCATGGTCTTGCAAACTTCTGCCAACAATTCCGTATCCCACTCTTTTTTCTCCATCAATTTCACGGCTTTTTCACAGCCAACTCTGCATGGAGTACATTGACCACAGCTTTCGTCTTCAAAAAATTTCAACATATTGAGAGCGGCGGCCCGAGCGCTGTCTTTGTCTGACAATATAACTACCGCTGCCGAACCAATAAAAGTATCATATGGTTGAAGTGTATCAAAATCCATAGGAACATCATTGAGTTTTGAAGGCAACAAACCAGAAGAAGGTCCACCAGGCTGATAAGCTTTAAATGTATGACCTTTCATCATTCCACCAGCAGCATCAATAATGTCTAAAATTGTTGACCCAGCGGGAAGCAAGTAAATGCCAGGATCTTTAACTCGACCTGATACAGAGTAGGTTCGAAGGCCTTTCCTCCCATTTTTCTCCACACTATTTAGAATTTCAGGACCTTCCCTACAAATTCGTGCAATCCAATGGAGCGTTTCAACATTATGAACGAGCGTTGGCCGACCAAATAGGCCCACCTGAGCAACAAATGGAGGACGGTGTCTTGGTAATCCTCTTTTACCCTCTATGGACTCGATCATGGCACTTTCTTCACCACAGATATAGGCACCAGCGCCTCGTCGAAGCTCTATATAACCCGGCTCTACTATCCCAGCTTGCTCCAATGCTGTTATTTCCTCCTTGAGTATTTTTAAAACCGCAGGATATTCATCACGCATATAGATATAAGCTTTTTCTGCCTCTATAGCCCAAGCGGCTATGAGCATTCCTTCTAAAAACAAGTGGGGTGTTCTCTCTAAATAAAATCTGTCCTTAAAAGTTCCTGGTTCACCCTCATCTCCATTAACAGCAATAAAACGAGGACCTTCATTCATGCGAACAAATCCCCATTTTTTACCAGAAGGGAAACCTGCACCTCCGAGACCCCTCAAGCCAGAAGCTAAGATTTTATTTTGAATGCCTTCCCAATTACCTTCTAGTCGCAAATTTAAAAGTGTTTGATAACCGCCAAGGCTAAAATATTTTTGAAATCTTTCGTATTCTGGAATGCTACAGTGAAAGTGACCCTCAGATATAGCTGCTTGAACTTTATCAGTAGATGCTCCGTCGATATGGTTATGCCCAAGTTCCAAGGTAGGGGCAGTATCACATCTACCCATACAAGGTGCCCTTACAACCCTCACTTCTTTTGGATCCAAACCTTTTTTCAATTCTTCACGAAGTTTTTCAGCTCCAGCCAATTCACACGACAGAGAGTCGCAGACTCGTATTGTTATTTTGGGTGGAGGCGTTTCATCTTCTTTAACTATATCGAAATGTGCATAAAATGATGCCACCTCATAAACTTCTGCCATAGATATTTTCAATTCTTCAGCTAAAGCACAAAGATGCTGAGCAGATAAATAACCATATTTATCTTGAATAAGATGTAGAAACTCGATGAGAAGGTCTTTTTGTCTGGGTCTATTCTCCAAAAGAGCTTTAACTTCATTCAGAGCTTCATCTTCAAATTGGCGACCTTTTGGAGTTCGGCGCCCCTTGCCCTTGGCAGATTTCCAAACACCTTTATCCTGGTCTAATGCCATGTAAATTCTCCCCAGATCTTTGCACTAAAGTTTATAATCAAAATGAGCTTTTTAAAACATAAAAACGACCTTGAAACAGTTACATACGATAGTTTAGGCTTGGCTGCTTAACTTGATAACTTAATCTTTAATGTTTTTGATTGGTAATTCACCATCCCGGAATTCAATAGATAGGTTGGTCTCATACAAAGCTTTGGCTTTTTCTGTAATAACATTATCGCCCGATCTGATTACTGCGTAACCTCTATTTAGTGTCTCACGATATCCAAGGGTTTCCCTTAATCGATCAATAGCCTGAAGTTTTGTTTCTAAGTTTGTTAAACTCGTTTCATACGCTTTCCTGACCCTAAGAGAAAAATCTTTTAGATTTTTTTGCTCATGGAGTATCTCTCTTTTTAAGGACAAGTTCTCAATTCTCGAAAACAAAGAACCTAAAGTTTGTTTCCTAAGATCAATACAATAGCCAAGCAGAGTTTTCAGTTGCTTTGCCTGTAATTCAAATTTACTTTGCGAGTTCTCCAAACGCATAATCAAAGATGTGGGCTTTATACCGGTACTTAATTCAAACAACCTGCTCTTTTTTAGTTTAACACCGGAAGTTAAAGAAATTGGCAAACGAGTACTAATAGAGTCCAATCGCTGAGTGGGGCCTTCTAAAAGCCCAAATACTCTGGGCAATGAGCGGGAAATATCTAATAATCTCTGGGACCGGTTTAAGAGAACCTGGCTAAGAGCTCTACTTAATCGTGCTTCGTTAGCATCTATTAATGCCAACAATTCATGCCTTACGGGCACTGCCATTTCTGCTGCAGCTGAGGGCGTGGGGGCCCTCACATCAGCGACATAATCAAGAAGTGTAGTGTCTGTTTCATGACCTATTGCTGAAATCAATGGTATTGTTGATTTAAATGCCGATCTAACCACCAGCTCTTCATTGAAACCCCAAAGATCCTCTATAGATCCACCTCCTCGGGCTACAATTATTAAATCCGGCGCAATACGAGGATTTTGAACAGTTAAAGAGTTAAATCCATCTATAGCTCGAGAGACCTCTCTTGCACAATTGTCTCCCTGAACTGCAACCGGCCATAAAGTCACTTTTCTAGGGAAGCGATCGGAAAGACGATGTAAAATATCTTTGATGACAGCTCCGGATGGAGAGGTAATAACGCCTATAATTTCAGGAAGAAAGGGAAGAGGCTTTTTATGCTCTTGGTTGAAAATTCCTTCAGCTTGAAACTGTTTTTTTCTTTTTTCTAACATAGCCATTAAGGCACCAACACCCGCAGGCCTTAAATCATCTATAATTATTTGATACTTGGATTGCCCCCCAAATGTAGTAACCCGCCCTCTGGCTATTACCTCCATGCCCTCTTCAGGCTTCGTCATTAATTTATCGGCAACACCCTTCCAAATGACACCCGCAATTACTGATTTTTCATCTTTTAAATCTAAATAGACATGACCGGACCTGGGTAAACTTACACGACCAATTTCGCCTCTTATTCGAACGTACGAAAACTCTTCCTCAATAAGTCTTTTAATTGCATTAGAAATTTCACTTACAGAAAACTCAGGTTCATTGATCCCTGGCATTTGACTTTCGAAAAGATCAGACATGAAAAACTCCTTAAAAAAACCTATACTTTGACGAGCACGAGAGCAATTAGTTTTGGGATACCTTGCTCAATCATATCTTGTTGATTATTAAAAATCAGAGAGCTTAAGGTGATTCAAGTATGAATATATTGATATTAGGGAGTGGAGGTCGAGAACATTCTCTAGCTTGGGCTATTAAGCAAAACCCTAAGTGTGACAACATATATGTGGCACCTGGAAACGCAGGTATTGCTGAAATTGCGCGTTGCATAAGCATCGATATTCTTAACCCCGAAGAGGTGCTCCAAACAGTAAAAAAATATAGTATAGATTTTGTTATAATTGGACCTGAAGCCCCATTGGCTGCAGGCGTCAGTGATTATCTAAGAAAAGAGCACATTTTAACTTTTGGACCCTCTAAAGCGTCGGCTCAACTAGAAACAAGTAAAAAATTTACAAAAGAAATCTGTGATGCCTCTGGAGCGCCCACCGCAAATTATGCAGTCTTCGATTCACTTGAAGCAGCCACAGCTTACATAAAGACCCAAGGAGCACCTCTAGTCGTAAAAGCGGACGGACTGGCAGCAGGTAAGGGTGTAATCGTAGCTACAGATATTGAGATGGCATTGTCTGCAGTGGACGAAATTTTTGATGGCTCTTTTAGCGATGCTGGCGCCAGCGTTGTGATCGAAGAATTTATGGAAGGTGAAGAAGCGTCGTTATTCGTTTTAGTTGATGGCGAAACATTTCTACCTATTGGTACTGCGCAAGATCATAAGAGGGTAGGCGAAGGAGACACTGGACTAAATACTGGAGGCATGGGGGCCTATTCGCCAGCTCCAATTCTTAGCGAGGAAGTATTAAATAAGACTATGGAGGGGATAATACGCCCAACAGTGCGCGAAATGGTAACTAGAGGCATGCCTTTCACAGGTGTCCTTTACGCTGGCCTTATGATCAAAGACTCCAATCCCCGTCTCGTTGAGTATAATGTAAGATTTGGTGATCCCGAATGTCAGGTCTTAATGATGCGGTTGGGAGGTCAAATTTTGGATGCTCTACTTTCTACAGCGAAAGGTGAGTTGAGTAATGTCAAACTTAATTGGGCCGACGATCATGCCATCACAGTTGTTATGGCGAGTAACGGGTATCCTGGTTCATACACAAACGGCTCGCAAATCAACGGCCTAGCTGATCTTCCTTCTAACAGCAACTTTATGTGTTTCCATGCTGGCACAGCAGAGGAAAATGGAAACATAATCTCGAACGGAGGACGTGTTTTAAACATAACTGCGAGATCAGAAACTTTAGTCAAAGCCCAAAAGAATGCATACGAAATAATAGAAATCATAGATTGGCCAGAAGGTTTTTACAGAAAGGACATAGGTTGGAGAGCACTGTGACTTTTAGATCAAAATTCGAATTATCAGAGGCAATACCGCATATAAAAGATGCCCCAAAAGATGAGTCCATAATTGAAAATTTATGCTTACGGCCCGAAAGAAATCAAAGAAGCTTTCCTGATTTAATTGAATTAACACCAGAGGAAGGAATTAAGGGAGATCGATGGCTTAAAAGCCCCTGGTTGACGCTTAAAAATGGAAAGCCCGATCCTGGTATTCAAGTATCTATTTTATCGAAAAGAGTTTGGGATGCAGTAAAATTTGGGCCTGAAGCAATCCACCCCGGTGATACTTTCATGTCTGATTTTGATACCTCTGAAGAGAATTGTCCTACTGGCACTATTCTCGAGGCTGGAACAGCTAAACTTAAAGTATCAGGAATATTTAACGAGGGGTGCGTTAAATGGAAGGTGCGCTACGGTGCAGATGCGAAAAACTGGATAACTTTAGAGGAAAATAAACCGCTCCGATTGAGAGGTTTATTGTGTGCTGTTATATCAGCAGGTCAAATCCGAAACGGAGACTTACTAAAAAAAATCAGTTAATTTTTTTAAATTTGTTGTTCCGGCATTTGAACAATCAAGCCATCTAAATCATCAGTGACTTGTAACTGACACGTCAATCGAGATCTTTTAGGATCAGGTTCATAGGCGAAGTCGAGCATATCCTGCTCCATATCTTCACTTTCTGGTAATTTTTCAACCCAATCCGGGTGAACATAAACATGGCAAGTTGAGCATGCGCATGCTCCACCACAATCCGCATCTATTCCTGGGATGTTATTATCTCGAGCACCTTCCATTACTGTCAAACCGTTGGACACCTCAACAACATGCTGTGTTCCATTATGTTCAATATAGGTAATTTTTGCCATTCTGCTCATCCCTTATTATTCGTCCATCTCTTCTAATCAGCTTAATTTAATTCGGCCATACCTTTTTAAGAATTATTAAAAAAATCTTGTTAAATTATTTAATTTGTTCTACTTTTGTTCTCTCATCGACTGCAATTAAGTAATTATAAAATGGAAAATATTCTCTTAACCTGGCCAAAGCCCCCAAGTGCGTGTCCCGCATCACTTCTAAATCGTCCTGCACCCGGCACCATTGTATGCGTTGCGGGATTAGTAATACTCAGACAACGCCCCGGGACAGCAAAAGGCGTTATTTTTCTTACACTGGAAGATGAAACTGGAACCATAAACATAGTAATTTGGAGAACTATATATGAAAAATTTCGTCGTGCTGTAATTTCCGGGCGTCTTTTGAAAATAAAAGGACGAGTTCAGAGTGAAAATTCAGTCATACATATAATAGCTGAATATATTGAAGATATTTCTTATATGCTGGATGATTTGCCGAAGATAAACATATAGTTCGTACTGAGAAAAACTGGGAGCTTTGCTCCCAGTTTTATTAATCTGTTAATTAAATTTTAGCACTATAAACCTAGGTTGACCCTCTCTTCGAACTAATAGCAGAACAGATTGACGTCCTTCGCTTTTGGCACTTGATACAAGTTCTGCAACCTCTTTTACCGTATTTACAGGTTTCTGGGCGACATCTGTGATTATGTCACCTTTGCGTAACCCGTTTTCATAAGCAGAAGATGCTTCATCTATAGATACAATAATTAAACCAGAAATAGCTGGATCTACACTGTATTCTTCTCTAAGAGTATCGGTTATCTCAGATAATCCAACTCCATCAATTGCGTCCTCATTTGGCTTAGCAGGCTCTGGAGTTGTAACTTTCGCATTGAGTTCGTTATTAGTTGGGCGCTGTCCAAGTTTTACGCTTACTTTAATACGCTCACCTTGTCGGAGCACGATAACGTCTACAGTTCTACCTACAGTCGTGTCACCAACAATGCGAACCAATTCCCCAGAGTTTCCAACTTCTTTTTCATCAAACATGACGATCACATCTGAGGCTAGCAAACCAGCATCTTTAGATGGCCCGTCATAAACCTCCAAAATAATTGAGCCTCTAGGTTCTGCCATCCCTAAGGCATCCGCCATATCCTGATTAAGATCACCTATACTAACGCCTAGCCATCCGCGGCGCACCTCACCAAATTCTTTTAATTGTTTAACGACAGGCTCAACTACATTCGATGCCATTGAAAATCCAATGCCTATTGATCCACCGTTTGGCGACAATATAGCTGTATTTACACCAACAACTTGTCCGTCCATATTAAACAAGGGACCTCCTGAATTACCTCTATTTATCGCTGCATCAGTTTGTATATAATCGTCATAATTACCTGCTAATTCTCGATTACGCGCCGATATAATTCCTACTGACACAGAAAAACCTTGGCCAAGAGGATTTCCCATTGCCATAACCCAATCACCAACACGAGATATGTCACTATCACCAAATTTTACAAACTCTAAGTCTGTCTCTGAATCAACTTTCAATAGAGCAATATCGATGTTTTCATCACTACCAATAACAACTGCATCTCGAAACGATCCATCATTAAATTCGATCGTTATTTGATCAGCACCATTGATTACATGGTGATTTGTCACGATAAAACCATCACTGGTAATTACAAAACCAGACCCTAAAGCATTAGCATTGCGAGGCCTTTGCCGAGGACTATTAGGGTTTTGAAAATCACGAAATAGCTCTTCAAATGGGCTACCTTCTGGTACAACACCTCGAGGGACAACTGGAGCCTCAACCTTTGTGGTTGTCGTTATGTTGACGACTGCAGCACCAACATTTTCCACTAAATCAGCAAAACTTTCCGGTGCCCCACGAGCACTTAATACCTTGGTTTGCAGAAGAAAAATCATCATCAAAAAGATTGAATTTAAAATTAATCCCCGTGTTATGACAATATATTCCACAGGTGAAACTTGTGTAGATTTAGCAATAGAAGCTTGACGCACTTTTTATTCCCCAAATTAATTTTAAGTTGAGCTCATATGATGTTATTTAGGATCACAATTTGAGTTTACAACAGCTTGTAAATTCAAATTTGGATATTTTTTCAAAATTAAAATGTCCTAACAAAGAGTAGAATTAAACCTCCTACCAAAGCCATGCATGCGCCAACTAATCGACGTTGCTCTTTCGGCATTTCTTGAAGTGTGATTAACATTTTTTCTACAAAATGAGGGGCTAGAACATAAACTAGCCCCTCTATCAACAGTACCAAACCTAATCCATAAAAGATTAAGGATATCATTTAGATCCTAGGTCAGATTTAAAATAGTTGAAGAATTCTGAGTTTGGAGACATGACCATGGTTGAATTCGAACCCCGAATTGATTTTGCATAAGCATTTAATGACCTATAAAATTCAAAAAATTCTGGATCAGCACCAAAAGCTGTTGCGAAAATAGCGTTTCTTTCCGCGTCTGCTTCACCTCTTATAATCTCAGATTCTCGCTTTGCTTCTGATACAATAACAACTTGCTCTCTATCAGCTTGGGCCCTTACGCGTTGTGCGGCTTCGTTACCTCGAGCAATTTCGTCAGCGGCTTCTCTGTCTCTTTCTGCACGCATCCGGGCAAAAGTTGCTTCTAAGTTTTGTCTGGGTAAGTCTGTCCGTTTCAAACGGACATCAACCACTTCGATACCCATTTTTTCTGCTTCAGCTATCGCACCATTTCTTATTCTCAACATCAAGGCAAAACGATCCGAGCTCAGAATGTTATTAGAGGAAACAGAACCCAGGACTTCACGAGTTTGAGAACTAAGAATTCGGTCTAGCCTTGTCCCTGCAATAGAAATCGCCGTATCACCAGATGCACCAGTTACCTCTCGGAACTTATTGACATCGGTTATACGATAGCGAGCAAAAGCATCCACAACGAGCCTACGATCATCTAAGGGAGTCACTTCGAGAGGATCAATATCCCTACTTAAAATGCGGTCGTCATAACGCACTACATTTTGAATGATCGGTATTTTGAACGAGAGGCCAGGGTCTTCTTTGGTTGCCACGACCCGACCAAATTGCAAAACAAGAACTTTTTCCCGCTCATCAACAACAAATATTGCAGACATTACACCGATAAAAACCAGAAATACTGCGGCGAGTAACACTACCATTTTATTCATTATTTTGACTCCTGCCGTAGTTGGTTCAAAGGAAGATATGGAACAACACCGCTTCCACCCGCTGATTCATCGATAATAACTTTTTCAACATCGCCTAAAACTTGCTCCATTGTTTCCAAATAAAGGCGTTTTCTAGTCACTTCGGGTGCTTTTCGATATTCAGTTAATACAGCACTAAATCTGCTTGCTTCACCTGTGGCCTCATTTACCACTTGCGCCCTGTAAGCTTCGGCTTGTTCTCTAACCTGCGCCGCTTCACCACGCGCTTGAGCTAAAATTCGGTTAGCATAAGCATCGGCTTCTTTTTCAAGTCTATCACGCTGCTGTTCAGCTGCCTGCACTTCTCTGAAGCTGTCAATAACTTGCTCAGGTGGGTCAGCTTTATCGAAGTTCACCCTCACCACATTCACGCCACTATCGTAACTGTCTAATGTAGTCTGGATTAAGAGCTCTAAGCTATCGGAAATCGCTGCGCGGTCACGGTTAAGAATGGGAGCAAGGTCAGACTGTGCAATAATTTCTCGCATAGCAGACTCAGATACTGCTCGAATTGTAGCTTGTGGCTCCCTTAGATTAAAAAGAAATCGGGCAGGGTCATTTACATTCCAAACGACTTGAAAATCAATATCAACAATGTTTTCATCACCAGTAAGCATTAATCCAGCATCACCGCCTCTGATACCAACGCCAATGTCCTCAGTTTGTTCTCTGTCAACAGGAACAACTTCTGCCCGAACGACGGGCCAGGGTGCAAAATTTAGACCCTCTTCACCGGTTTCAACGTATCTTCCAAAAAATAATTCAACCGATTTTTCATAGTTTTGGACCTGATACAGACTATTAAAAAGCCAAAATACGACTAGGCCGGCTATGATTAAAAAGTAACCACTTCGGCCTAATCCACCACCGCCGCTTCCACGGCCAGAGCCGTTTGAACCTCCGGAGCCTCTTCCACCCATTAAAACGCGAAGTTGCTCTTGCCCTTTTCGAAGCATGTCATCGATTTCAGGTGGTACGGGATTACTGCCTTCAGGTTTATTTTTTCCACCCGCCGGCTGCTTACGCCCACCTTCTTTTCCACTGTCACGGCCGTTGCCGCCACCGCCGCCCCAAGGGCCGCCAGAATTTTCTGCCATTTCTATTCCTTCACCGGTACTATGACTTTATTCGTTACTTCCTAATAACTGGGGATTTAAATGAATTTTTCAAGCTCTGCGAGTCGGATTTCGCATTGTTACTAATTCTTCTGAAATTGTTGGATGGACAGCAATTGTTTTGTCAAAATCAAATTTTGTTGCACCCATTGTTATGGCAACAGCAGCTAACTGCACCATTTCACCTGCAATAGGTGAGACAAAATGACAGCCCAAAACCTTTTGATTTTTTTCCTCAACAATTAGCTTCATAAAAACTCGATCTTCCCTTCCTGCAAAACCTTCTCGCATGGATTTGAATTTAGTGGTGTAAATTGCAAGAGGCCCATATTTCAATGCTTCCTGTTCGCTCAACCCTACAGTTCCAACTTCTGGTGTCGTAAAAACTGCAGTGGGTATCAAATCATAATCAATTTTTTGTGGCTGATCCCTAAAAACTGTTTCGATAAATGACATGGCTTCCCGAATAGCGATTGGTGTTAGATTGCTACGGTCCGTTACATCTCCAATAGCGTATACAGAGCCAACAGAACTCTTTGAATATTCATCGACCAAAATTTCACCTTTTTTGCCGATTTCAATACCGCTTTTTTCTAAACCCAAATCATCCGAATTAGGCATTCGCCCTGTTGCAGCTAAAACTTGATCAAAATTCTGCTTTCGACCACTGGTTTCAGTGATTTCCAAACCATTCGAAGTTAAATTTATTCGCTGTATATCTGCATTAAGCGAGATCGAAATTCCATTTTTGGACATTTCGTGAGCAACATGGTCTCTAATTTCATTGTCAAAACCACGTAAAATCTGATCACCTCTGTAAATGAGCTTTGTTTCAACTCCAAATCCGCTCATAATACTCGCCATTTCACAAGCTATATAACCACCTCCAATTATTGCTATAGATTTGGGAAGCTCTTCTAAATTAAAAATATCATCAGAGACTAAAGCATTTTCAATTCCAGGAATATCAGGTTTGAAAGGTCGACCCCCGGTCGCTACCAAAATTGTTCGCGCTGTTACACTTTTTTCGCCAAGCGATACTGTATGGGCATCTTCTAATTTTGCTCTTTGATCAAATGTCTCCACACCTGCGTTACGTAGCAAGTTTTTATAAATAGTTTCCAATCGTTCAAGTTCCAAATGAAGCTTTTGTCTAAAACTTTGCCAGTCAAAACCGTCATTTTGCGCACTCCAGCCAAATGCGTTAGCGTCCTCTATATGTCTGCTGAACTCACTCGCGAAAACCATCAGCTTTTTAGGAACACAGCCTCTTATTACACATGTTCCTCCATAGCGATCTTCTTCTGCCAACCCAACTCTAGCTCCAGCTTCTGTTGCTGCTACTCGGGCTGCCCTAACTCCACCTGAGCCACCACCAATTACGAAAAGATCATAGTCAAATTGCATAAAATTTTCCTAGAAAGTCATAATTAAACAGATTTATATTTAAATTGTTAAACAACATTATCTTTCCACGAGATCTTAGCCGTTCCATCAGAATAACCAATAACTACAGCTTTGCAGACATCGATAAAAAGACCGTTTTCTACAACACCAGGGATAATATTAAGATCGACACAAAGTTTGCGAGGGTTCTGAATTTCACCTAAATTCAAATCAAAAATATAATTTCCTTCATCTGAAATAAAGGGTTTATTCTTCTCCATTCTCATTTGCACAGTGAAATCTCTATAGTTTTGAGCGATGAGTAATTCCTCTATTTGTTTTTGCGACGAGGCGCTACCAAATTTAAGAACCTCAACAGGAAGAGGAAACTTCCCAAGTTTATTGACTTTCTTAGTTTCGTCAGCAATCACAACCATCCGGTCAGAGCCAAAAGCTACAATTTTTTCTTGCAGGTGGGCACCACCCCCACCCTTAATAAGGTTCATTGATTGGTCAAATTCATCGGCTCCATCAATTGTTATATCCAGTCTACCAGCATCATCCATCGAAATAAGCTTTAGACCCTCAGCTTGTGCTTGTTCTCTGGTCTTTTTGGAAGTTGGCACTCCGACAAACTCTAATCCCTCACTTCTTACACGCTCTGCGAGATGATAAACCAGCCAATAAGCCGTGCTACCCGTTCCCAATCCTACTTTCATACCGTTTTCAACCAATGCTGACGCTCGCAAGGCGCAGGCGTATTTGCTGCGGTCTGATAAGGAAAGATGATCGATCATTGTTACGACTCAAAATGTTTGACATGTTATAAGTAAACCCAACCAAAGTTGCGAGAGTGATTTATATTTTTCCAAAACAAAGTCACTTTTAGATAGTTATCGTCGCATTTGTTTAACAAGGTACAACAGTTTTATTTAAAACAATAACGCATTTAGTTTTATGGTGTGCATAATGTTTTTGTCTGTCTTCGACATGTTTAAAGTTGGTATTGGCCCATCATCAAGTCATACGATGGGGCCTATGGTTGCTGCAAAACGCTTTTTACAAAGCTTAAAAAATTCTCCTTTTAATTTTTCAGGAGTTCGTGTGACCTTATATGGATCATTGGCGTTTACGGGCAAAGGTCATGCTACAGACCGTGCCGTCATTCTTGGTTTAGCGAATTTTTCCCCAGACACTTATGATCCTCTTGCGAGTGAAAAAGCAATTCAATCTATAACAGAAGAAAAATTTATCAGGTCTGACGACTTGGGAGACTTATCATTTGATCCTCAAAAAGACTTAAAATTCGATTATGGGCCTCCCTTATCTGGTCATCCTAACGGAATAATTTTTACGGGCCTCGATGATAGAGGGGATATTTTATTTCAAGAAACCTACTATTCAATTGGAGGAGGTTTTGTTTTAACCTCAGATGAGCTTGCCGCTGGCAAGGACAAAGACGAAGGACCAGAGGTGCCATTTCCTTTTAGCTCAGCAGAGGAAATGCTGGTAATGTCAAAAAAATATAACCTATCAATTTCCCAAATGAAGAAAGAAAATGAACTGTCTAGAATTAGTGAAACTGATCTTGACCGAGGCATAAAAAACATCTGGCAAAAGATGGATGGCTGTATTGAAAGGGGTCTTTGTCAATCAGGGGTCTTACCCGGTGGTTTAAACGTAAAAAGAAGAGCTAAAGGAATATATGACGCATTAATGGCTGAGCGTGGATTAAACTTAACACCACCGCATACAATCAATGACTGGATGAGTGTCTATGCGATGGCTGTAAATGAAGAGAACGCTTTTGGTGGGCAAATTGTTACGGCTCCAACAAATGGTGCTGCGGGAGTGATCCCAGCCGTATTGAAATACTATCTAACTCATGTTCCAAATGCAGTAGAAAATAAAATTGAAGATTTTCTTCTAACTGCGGCGGCTATTGGAGGTCTTATCAAGTTTAATGCTTCAATAAGTGGAGCGGAAGCAGGATGCCAAGCTGAGGTAGGAAGCGCCAGTGCCATGGCAGCTGCAGGTCTTTGCGCAGTACTTGGCGGAACATCAGAACAGATAGAAAATGCAGCGGAAATCGCATTGGAGCACCACTTGGGAATGACATGTGATCCAGTTGCTGGTTTGGTCCAAGTTCCTTGCATTGAACGCAACGGGCTTGGCGCTATCAAAGCTGTTTCGGCTGCTTCATTATCACTGAGGGGAGATGGAACACATTTAGTTCCATTAGATGCTTGCATAGAAACAATGCGCCAGACCGGAGAAGATATGATAAACAAATACAAAGAAACATCTTTGGGTGGTTTAGCAGTAAACATACCAAATTGTTAGATTGCAAGACTATACGAAAATTTTGAGAGTTGTAGCTTACCAATGCTGTGCAAATTCCAGCTGAGGAATTGCTTCATTTAGCACTGTTTTGGGTAAGATAAGAAGTAATTTGGGTTGACTTGGGGTCAGATGTATAATTTTACCAATAGCTTTATTTGAGGTCCCAATTTGCCCTGTTGGTTTCAATGTTAAGCCATTTGTTGCCCATTTTAAGCCATCAGATTTAACTTTTACTTCGTCTAAAGGATAAAGAGAAACTCGCATCCCAACATAAGAGCGTAATGAGAAATTTGGTGGAACCAAAAAAATAATATCATGTTCGCCAATAAGGATAATTTTTTTTTCCGGAAACTTAGCGAGAGCAGACAAGGCAGCTAGTTCATGATCAATCTGCGACCCTAAAAACCCGATGCCTATTGTTAAGGGCGATTGCGTGTTGAGTAAAACTTTTTCAAGATCAGTACTATCTTGATCAGGTATCCTAATAACCTTTTTGGGCTCTATATTCTGAACGTTCTGTTTTGAAACACTGTCGAGGTCACCCATTACTAGCTCAGGATATATATTATTTTCAGCTAAAAAATTTGCTCCCCCGTCAGCTGCAATAATTGGGAGTTCATTATCATAAACCTCTTTAAACAAGTCGTCTGAAAAATCAGCACCGCCCACAATTATTAACTTTTTTGGAGTGGAATAATACATTTTTTGCAGCCAATCCTCAGCCAAGGTGGTTATATCCCAAAAAGAATTAGGTCTTTCTTGAGGCTCTTATTAAATCCATAATTTCTTGAGCGGCATTAGGAATATTCGTACCAGGACCAAAAATAGCCTTAACGCCAGCATCTTTAAGAAATTCATAATCTTGCTGTGGAATAACACCCCCGCAGATAACAAGGATATCATCTGCTTCTTTTTCTTTTAGAATTTCAATTAGCTTGGGGGCAAGTGTTTTGTGACCTGCCGCTTGTGATGAAATTCCAATTATGTGTACATCGTTGTCGATGGCATCTTGAGCCGCTTCTTCAGGTGTTTGGAAAAGAGGACCTACATCTACATCGAAACCTATGTCAGCAAATGCAGTTGCGATAACTTTAGCACCTCGATCATGACCATCTTGACCCATTTTCACTACTAACATTCTGGGTCGGCGACCCTCCTCTTTTGCAAATTTTTCAACTGATTTTTGAATAGTGACAAAATCTTCATCACCTTCATAAGCAGCTCCGTAAACTCCAGCCAATGTTTTTACCTCTGCTCTGTGACGTCCAAATATTTTTTCCATAGCCATAGAGATTTCTCCGACAGTTGCTCTACAGCGGGCCGCCTCAACGGCAGCTTCAAGTAAGTTCCCCCCATTTTCAGCCCTGTTGGTTATCTCCTCAAGCGCAACCAAACAGGCCTTTTCATCTCTATTTTGTCTAATTTTTTGCAACCGAACAATTTGCGCCTCCCTAACGGCCAAATTATCAACATCGAGAATTTCAATTTCCTCTTCTTGGCTTAATCTATATTTATTTGTGCCAACAATGACTTGTTCGCCTTTATCAATCTCTGCCTGCCTTTTTGCAGCTGTTTCCTCTATACGCAATTTTGGCATACCACTGGCGACGGCTTTTGTCATTCCACCCAAATTATCTACTTCTTTGATTAATTTCCAAGCAGAATCTGCCAAATCAGAAGTTAACTTTTCTACATAATAAGATCCTGCAAGGGGATCTACTACATTAGTCACACCTGTCTCTTCTTGCAAAATTAACTGTGTATTTCTGGCTATTCTTGCTGAAAAATCTGTTGGCAGAGCAATGGCTTCATCTAATGCATTGGTATGCAAAGATTGTGTTCCACCCAATACTGCTGACATAGCTTCATACGCAGTCCTAACTACATTGTTAAAAGGATCTTGTTCCTGAAGAGAAACACCTGATGTTTGACAGTGAGTTCTCAGCATTTTGGAGCGTGGGGTTTTTGCCCCCAATTCATCCATAATCCTGTGCCATAAAAGACGCGCCGCGCGTAACTTGGCAGCCTCCATAAAAAAATTCATACCGATAGCAAAGAAAAAAGATAAGCGGCCAGCAAATTTATCTACGTCCATTCCTCTCTGAATTGCAGTTTTAACATACTCCTTGCCATCAGCTAATGTGTAGGCGAGTTCTTGAACTAAATTTGCTCCAGCCTCTTGCATATGGTAACCGGAAATTGAGATTGAATTGAACTTTGGCATTTCAGCGGAAGTATACTCAATAATATCTGCTACTATTCTCATCGAGGGTTCTGGCGGATATATGTAAGTATTCCTAACCATAAACTCTTTTAAAATATCATTTTGAATTGTTCCTGAAAGCAAACTTTTTTTAACGCCTTGTTCCTCACCTGTTACTATAAAGTTCGCAAGCACTGGAATTACGGCGCCGTTCATTGTCATGGATACTGATACCTTTTCCAAAGGAATGCCCTCAAAAAGTATCTTCATGTCCTCTACGCTATCAATAGCAACACCAGCTTTGCCAACGTCACCCAAAACTCGCGGATGGTCACTATCGTAACCCCTGTGGGTAGCAAGATCAAAAGCTACTGAGACTCCCTGTTGTCCCGCCTCCAAAGCCTTTCGATAAAATTTGTTAGATTCCTCAGCCGTGGAAAATCCTGCATATTGCCTGATAGTCCAGGGCCGTCCAGCATACATTGTTGCTTTTACCCCCCGCGTAAATGGTTCCTGGCCGGGTAAAGTTCCCAAATGCTTAAGATTGTTCAAATCTTCTTGGGTATAGATTGGACTAACGTCTATGCCCTCAAGAGTTTTCCAAGTTAAATCTTCCGCCGATTTATCTCGCAACTCTTTATTGGCCAGTGCGCTCCATTTTGACTTATCTTGTCCCATATTAATTTCCTAAAAAAGGTAACTAAATTCGTTGTTTAATAGTTATATAATTTTTTTTATGTTTTTTCGATATAAACACTTCGTCTACTGAACTTAATGCCCTATGTAATCGTGTGGAGGAATACTAAATGGCAACCCAAAAGCAATATTTAAATTTTCTAAAGGGGTTTTTGTTTCTAATTGGGGTTTGTTTAGCGAATTTCACGCCTATTGCCAATGCAACAGAGAATAACTTCATAAAAGTTGACAAAAATACTGATTTAGAAATTTACGAGTGGACACATCGACCCGTAGTAATTTTTGCTAATTCAGACAAAGATCCAAATTTTATTAGCCAATTGGAATTTTTATCGAAGGATATTGAAGCTCTCCAAGAGAGAGATATTATTGTTTTAATCGATACAGACCCCAAGTTGTCTTCTTCTCTTCGAAAAAAATTAAGACCCCACGGGTTTGCCTTCGTTTTAATCGGTAAAGACGGTCAAGTTAAATTACGAAAGCCCTCGCCTTGGAATATCCGTGAAATTGCAAGAGTAATTGATAAAATGCCTATTAGACAACAAGAAATTGCACGAAAAAAACAAGAAAAACGTGATTAAAACACTAACAATTTTAATTTAAATTAAACGTAATTTATTATTCAAATTCCATGATAGTTTCATCAACTGCAAGACTATCACCAGCTTTTACATTAACTTTTTTAACTTTTGCTTTGCGGTCAGCCCGAAGTATATTTTCCATTTTCATTGCTTCAACTGTACAAAGCGCCTGACCCTCTTGTACTTCTTCTCCGACCTGAACGTCAATTTTTACTATTAACCCTGGCATCGGACACATTAAGATTTTTGATGTATCAGGCGGAATCTTTTCAATCATGTGATCAGCTAATTCAGATTGCATTTTACTTCTTACAAGAACTTTTAGGTCAGCACCCCGGTTTCTAATACGAAAGCCACCGGTTATTTTGCCTACTTTCATCGTCAATCTTGTTTCATCAACAAGCATTTTCGCCAATTGATCACCAGGCGTCCATCGCCCTTCAACACGAATTTTGTCTCCATTTGTAAATTGAACCGTTGAGCCTAATTGATCAGCTACAATCTTTAATTCATATTTTTTATTTTGAAGCGTAACAATCCAATTATCACCAACTCTCCGCTCATGATTATCCATTCGTCCAGATATTTTCGTTCGTCTAATTTCCGCGACCCTGTTCATGGCCGCGCAAGATGCAGCTATTCGCATTAACTCTTCTTCTTCGAGATCCACCCCAACAAAACCATCAGGGTATTCTTCCTCGATAAAAGCCGTCGTAATATCTCCTTTTACAAACCTTGCGTGATCCATAACTGCACTTAGAAACGGTAGATTATGGCCTATTCCCTCAACTTCGAAGCTATCCAAAGCCTCTCGCATCTGGCCGATAGCATTTTCGCGTGTCGGTGCCCAGGTGCAAAGTTTTGCAATCATTGGATCATAATACATACTGATTTCACCACCCTCAAAGACACCAGTATCATTGCGGATTACATAATCAGCGCTTTCAAACTCTTCAGGAGGTCGGTATCGCGTGAGCCTGCCTATAGATGGGAGAAAATTTCTATAAGGATCCTCTGCATATAAGCGATTTTCAATTGCCCAACCATTTATAGTTACATTACTTTGTGATAACTTTAGCTTTTCCTTATTGGCAACCCTGATCATTTGCTCCACTAAATCAATTCCAGTAATTAATTCTGTCACGGGATGCTCAACTTGCAAGCGTGTGTTCATCTCAAGAAAATAAAAGTTTTTCTTATTATCAACGATAAATTCTACTGTGCCAGCGCTTTCATAGCCCACTGACCTGGCTAAAGCACATGCTTGTTCGCCCATCTTTCGTCGAGTTTCTTCGTCCAAAAATGGGCTGGGTGCTTCTTCCACAACTTTTTGATTTCTTCTTTGGATCGAACATTCTCTTTCGTTAAGATAGATACAGTTACCATGAGAATCTGCCAGAACTTGAATTTCTATGTGTCTAGGTTGAGTAACAAATTTTTCTATAAAAATTCGATCGTCACCAAAACTACTTGCCGCTTCATTTTTAGATGACTGGAAGCCTTCTTTTACATCTTGATCATTCCAAGCGATCCGCATTCCCTTGCCGCCACCTCCAGCAGATGCTTTTATCATAACTGGGTAACCAATTTCTTTTGATATTTTTACTGCTTCCTCTTCAGAATTAATCAGACCCATATACCCCGGGACTGTAGAAACCCCAGCCTCTTGGGCAATTTTCTTGGATGTTATTTTATCGCCCATACTTTCAATTGCACCTTTGGGAGGTCCAATAAATGCAATCTTTTCTTTTGAAAGCGCATCGGGAAATTTACTATTTTCTGATAAAAAACCATACCCTGGGTGAATAGCTTCCGCGCCACAAGATTTAGCGGCGTTAACAACTTTTTTGATGTCAATATATGATTGGCTTGCTGGTGAAGCGCCTATATGAATTGCTTCATCCGCCATTTGCACGTGAAGTGCCTGCCGATCAGCATCAGAAAAAACCGCTACGGTTTTAATACCCATCTTTCTAGCCGTTTTTATTACCCTGCAGGCAATTTCTCCACGGTTTGCAATAAGAATTTTATTGAACATAAAGCATACCTATCATTATTCCACCTCGAACGCCTCAGGAAAATTAACCCTAATCAGATCGAGATCTAGTATCAATATTGCCTCATAACTTTCAATATCAAAACTATCTGCTTCAAATGGTTTAACTTCTCTCTCAAACAACCAGCTTAACCTACCTGCATCAAGGTTTCCCCTTTCAAAAGGTTCGTCCCCAAACTGTGCTAGCAGAGCTTGGACGAACGCTATATCTGCCCTCCTATCAGCAGATTTTCTATCCTTATATCTTTCTCTCCTAATCAAAGCAGTAGCGCCTTTTGGATTTGCTCTTCTTAAAGTAAATTGAAAGTCAGTCCCTGCTAATCTACCGGGAAACCCCCTATGTTTAAGCATGTAAGGAAGAGGCATTATTTTTCCTTCAAAAAAAGATCGCTAGCTAGGGCTAATAATCAATTTCTTAATAATAAAATCCATTCAATACTTCTCATAAAGGAATATTGTCATGTTTTTTCCATGGATTTTTAAGTCGCTTTCCCCTGAGAGCAGCAAATGCTCTAGAAATTCGTTTTCTGGTGCTCCGCGGTTGGATGACTTCATCTATAAATCCGCGCTCTGCTGCCACAAATGGGTTTGCGAAACGTTCTTCGTAGTCTGCAGTATGCTGAGCAATCTTTTTTTCATTCCCAAGATCATTTCTGTGTATTATTTCGGTTGCCCCTTTCGCTCCCATAACTGCGATTTCAGCAGTAGGCCAGGCATAGTTGAAATCTCCTCTTAAATGCTTGGACGACATAACATCATAAGCACCACCATACGCTTTTCGAGTTATCACCGTAACCTTGGGAACCGTTGCTTCACCATAAGCGAATAGTAGTTTTGCTCCATGCTTGATAACACCACCATATTCTTGGGATGTCCCAGGTAAAAAGCCAGGAACGTCAACCAATGTCAAAATAGGGATTTCAAAAGCATCGCAGAACCTAACAAATCGGGCTGCTTTTCTTGAACTATCTATATCTAAACAACCAGCTAGTACCATGGGTTGGTTTGCAACAACGCCAATTGTCTGACCCTCGAGACGAATAAAACCAACTATTATATTTTTTGCAAAGTCTTCTTGTATTTCATAAAAATCACTTTCATCCGCAACTTTCACAATCAGTTCCTTCATATCGTAAGGAGTGTTTGGATTTTCAGGGATTAACGTATCAAGCGATAGTTCGATCCTATTGGGGTCATCAAAAAATGGACGTACAGGCGCTTTTTCACGATTATTTAAGGGTAAAAAATCCATTAACCGTCGGATTTCAGCCAAGGCTTCCAAATCATTTTCGAAAGCGCCATCTGCTACTGATGACTTTTTTGTGTGCGTGGATGCTCCACCCAACTCTTCGGCCGTAACCACTTCATTGGTAACGGTTTTGACAACGTCTGGACCAGTGACAAACATATAGGAGCTATCTTTTACCATAAAGATAAAATCTGTCATTGCGGGTGAATAAACAGCTCCACCCGCACAGGGTCCCATTATAACCGAAATTTGTGGAATTACTCCAGATGCCATAACGTTTCGTTGGAAAACTTCCGCATACCCCGCAAGAGACGCTACACCCTCTTGGATTCTGGCACCACCAGAGTCGTTGATGCCAATCATCGGCGCCCCATTTTGCATAGCCATATCCATGATTTTGCAAATTTTCTGGGCATGTGTCTCAGATAATGATCCTCCAAAAACTGTAAAGTCTTGGGAAAATACATATACCATTCGGCCATTGATCGTACCCCAACCGGTTACAACCCCATCACCAGCCGGCCTTTGATCAGCCATCCCAAAATCTTCACAACGATGCACAACAAACATGTCAAATTCTTCAAATGACCCCTCATCCAATAAAATTTCAACACGTTCCCTCGCTGTCAGTTTTCCTTTAGCATGTTGTGCATCAATACGTTTTTGACCACCACCTAGGCGGGCTTGAGCCCTTCTGTTTTCGAGTTCTGCTAGAATATCACTCATTATTTACCTCGTATTCATAAACTCAGCTAATTTAGCAACAAAATCATTAATAGGCTATTAAATGAAACATTGAATTTAAAAAAGTTGAAAAATTTTTACGATGCGTAAGTTTAATCTTTAAACATTTACACATATTTTGCTGGACACTGAGCTTTAAATCCCTACCGTCACACCATGCAAAAATATAAAGATGTACGGTTTCTCAACCGATCAACTCCTCCACATATTTTAACTCTTATATTACTTGCAAGTATCTCGGCCCTCACTATGAATATCTTTTTGCCAAGTCTTCCAAATATTGCATCGGAGTTAAACTCGTCTACTAGTATCTTAGGGCTTTCAGTAGGTATATATTTGGCAAGTAGCGCTGTGCTACAATTAATTATTGGACCTTTCTCTGATCAATTTGGTCGAAGACCTTTAATACTTTGGTCACTTATTATTTTTTGTATATCTACCCTGGCCACAGTTTTCGTAACAAACACAGCCCAGTTTTTAATTTTACGCATATTTCAAGCCATTTCCGCAAGTTGCATGGTTTTAGCTAGAGCAATTGTAAGAGACACTACAGAAAGTATTGAAAAAGCTGGCTCAAAAATAGCCTATGTTACTATGGGGATGGCCTTGGTTCCTATGGTCGGTCCCGCTATTGGAGGGCTCCTGGATTATCAATACGGTTGGGAGGCTAGTTTTTGGCTATTATTTATACTTGGACTGGTGATATTAATTATTTCCTTTTTTGACGTTGGAGAAACCTTGTCAGATCATAACCAAAGTTTTCTGGAACAAATAAGCACTTATCCCTCTCTTTTAAGATCCAAAAGATTTTGGGGCTACTGTCTATCAAGTGCATTCGTTTCAGGTGCTTTTTTCTCTTATTTGGGAGGCGCGCCATTCGTAGGAAATGAAGTATTTGGGCTTGAACCAAAAGATTTGGGGTTTTGGTTTGGAGCACCTGCAATTGGTTACGTATTAGGAAATTTTTTGTCTGGCAGATTTTCAACTAAAATAGGGTTAGACAAAATGATTTTTTTAGGCGTAACAATTGCCCTATTTGGCGTTTCTATCTCATTGACGATAAGTCTCTCAGATCACGGATCAGTTTTATCATTTTTTGGCTTGATGACGCTAGTGGGCCTCGGAAATGGAATGTCAATTCCCAATGCGACAGCTGCTATGATGTCAATTAATCCAAAACTTGCGGGTACAGCCGCTGGTTTAGGAAGTGCAATCATGATTGGCGGAGGCGCAGGACTCTCTGCAATAGCAAACTTTATTTTGATACCTGGAAGTAGTGAAATTCCACTAATTATGCTAATGTGGACATCAGTATTTTGTGGGCTCTGCTCAGTAGCTTACGTGAATTATAGAAAGAAAACTTTAGAGGTTTAACGCTGACTAGTGTGCCAATCTGGATGAATCCATGGCATCTCGTTTGATCTAGGCAATAAGTCTTTTCCAAGTATATGGTCGCTTGCCTTCTCTCCAACCATGATGGATGGTGCATTCAAATTACCGTTTGTAATTTGTGGAAATATACTGCTGTCTGCTACACGCAATTTATCAACTCCAATCACACGCGTCTCAGGATCAACCACACTCATTGGATCTGATTTATCACCCATTTTGCAAGTCCCACATGGATGATAAGCACTTTCAACATTATCACGAATAAAATCATTTAATTGTTCGTCGCTCTGGACCTCTTTACCTGGCGAAATTTCACTATCAGCAAAGGGCTCGAACGCAGGTTGGGAGAAAATCTCTCTTGTAAGTCGAATACAATTTCTAAAATCGGCCCAATCCGTCTCGTGCGACATATAATTGAACTGAATTTTTGGAGGTTCCTTTGGATCGCTTGACCTAAGAGTTACATAGCCTCTGGATTGACTACGCATAGGACCAACATGCGCTTGAAAACCGTGACCTTTAACTGGTAGTTTTCCATCATAGCGAACGGCCAGTGGTAAGAAATGGTATTGAATATCCGGATATTCTACTCCAGCCTTCGATCTTATAAAGGCAGCACTTTCAAATTGGTTCGAAGCACCTGGGCCCGATTTTGAAATAAACCAACGCAAACCTACCCATGCTTTTCCTATAGGGTTCCAGTATTTGTAGAGAGAAACTGGTTTTTTTGATGCCATTTGGATATAAAGTTCTAAGTGATCTTGTAAGTTTTTTCCAACCCCGGGACGATTAGCTACTACTGTAATTCCTTTAGATTTTAGTTCCGCTGCCGGTCCTATACCCGACAGCAAAAGGAGTTTGGGAGAATTTATAGCAGAGGCCGAAATAATAACTTCTTTTGATGCTGATAAAACGCTTTTTTTATTACCTTGAGTATATTCAACACCTGTGGCTTGCGAATTCTCAATAATAATTTTTGTAGCTAAACCTCTAATAACCTGACATTTGCCTGCTTGTATAGCAGGTTTCAAATAAGCGTTAGCACTCGACCAACGCAAACCATTTTTTATTGTTTGATCCATAGGACCAAAGCCTTCTTGTTGCTTGCCATTATAATCTGGAGTTGACTGATAACCTGCCTGTGCGCCAGATTTTTCAAAGGCCAAAGTTAAAGGGTTCATTCTTTTGCCTTTGATTATATTTAATGGCCCATTTACACCCCTTAAGTTTTCTACTTCCTCAGGGTCAGTATAGTCCACGTTTTCCAAGCGTCTGTAATATGGTAAAATATCCGAATAAGACCATCCAGAAGCACCCATTTCAGCCCAGGTATCAAAATCTTTTGCGTGTCCTCTGACATAAACCATTCCATTTATGCTAGAAGAACCTCCAATCACTTTTCCCCTTGGACATGCCAATTTTCTTCCACCCAGATGGGGCTCCGGTTCAGACCAGTAACCCCAGTCATAACGCTCCATATTCATAGGATAACTTAAGGCAGCTGGCATCTGAATTAGTGGGCTGCGGTCATGACCACCAAATTCAAGTATAGTGACTTTGTGCCCNGCCTCAGTAAGCCTAAAAGCGATAGCGCANCCAGCACTTCCAGCACCTACAATGACATAATCCGTATTCANAATTATTCCGTATATNACACGACTTTATGTACTAAGCNCTTTCNAGATTTATGCAAATGATTTCATTGCNTTTCTTATATCATTGAGACTGATGTAATAGATTTTTATTACTCTTCTGCTTGCCCAACTCCACGAAAAATTGACCTCAAAGGAAGAGCCCAAACAATACCGGATAAAAGATAAATCAACAATTCAACTAAAAAATTTGGCCTGTCGAAGCTCGATATTAAATTAACTATCAGTATTACGTAGAGAGGCAGTCCTACAATCAATATAAATAAAGACAATCTCCGCTTTAACTTGTATGACATGTTATTAATCCTCAAAAGGGTCTGTGACTAAAATCGTATCGTCACGCTCGGGGGAAGTAGATAGTAGCGCGACAGGACAATCTATCAACTCTTCTATTCTACGAACATACTTTATTGCGTTCGCTGGCAGATCCGCCCATGACCGCGCACCCTCCGTGCTTTCGCTCCAACCCGGTATTTCTTCATATATCGGATTACAGCGTGCTTGTTGATCCGCAGCTATGGGTAAATAATCAAGTTTTTTACCATCTAGGTCGTATCCAATACAAATTTTCAACTTTTCAAATCCATCAAGAACATCGAGTTTTGTAAGAGAAATTCCAGTTACACCAGAAGTTGCACACGTTTGCCGTACCAATACAGCATCAAACCACCCACACCGACGCTTACGGCCTGTCGTAGTGCCAAATTCATGACCCCTTTCTCCAAGACGCTGACCATCGTTGTCATGTAATTCTGTGGGAAAAGGACCTTCTCCAACTCTCGTTGTGTATGCTTTGACAATGCCCAAAACAAAATCAATACTACTGGGCCCAATGCCAGAACCAGTAGCAGCTTGCCCTGCTATCACATTTGAAGATGTTACAAACGGATATGTTCCAAAATCTATATCCAACAAAGCCCCTTGCGCACCTTCAAAAAGAATTCTGCTGCCAGCTTTTCTTTTTTCGTTTAATACTTTCCAAACAGGAGCAGAGTACTGAAGAATAGAAGGAGCAATCTCTAGCAAATCAGCGATTAATTTCGACTTATCTATTTCGCCAAGCTGCATACCTCGTCTTAACGTATTATGATGCAACAATAATCTATCGATGCGAGCCTCTAAAGTAGACCTATCTGCCAAGTCCGCTACCCGCACGGCTCTTCGGCCTACCTTATCTTCGTAAGCTGGCCCAATACCTCTGCCGGTAGTGCCAATTTTTGCAACTTTGTTGATATCCTCACGAGCGCGATCTAGTTCACCGTGGATGGGTAAAATAAGTGGTGTATTTTCAGCAATTACTAAATTTTCAGATGAAATATCAACGCCTTGATCTCTTACCACCCTTATTTCGTCTACTAAATGCCAAGGATCCAAAACCACTCCATTACCTATGACAGAAAGTTTACCGCCTCTAACGACACCTGATGGGAGAGCATGCAGTTTGTAAGTTTTTCCATCAATGACAAGGGTATGCCCAGCGTTATGGCCACCTTGAAAGCGAACGATAATGTCTGCCCTTTCACTTAGCCAATCGACAATTTTTCCTTTACCTTCATCCCCCCACTGAGCGCCGACCACGACAACGTTCGCCATTGATATTTTCCTTTCATCAAACGCAGTGACATATAGCCCCCTTCATCGAGGAAAGGAACCAAATAATAAAGCTGAACTTAACCTGAAGACAAATTCTTTAACTTAACAGGTTGACCATGCGGCGTGTTGAGAAACGCTGCGCTCCAGGCGTCAAAATAACTGGTGATCTCGTCAGACTTAAGCTTGCCATTTTGGGCTAAAAACTCTTCAATAGTCTTCAACCAAACCAAGTAATAATCTTCGTCCTCGACTATCGCACCATTGAAACTTTCCAAAGAAAGAGCCTCACTAAACGCTTGTGACCAATCTTTCCATTCAAAATGACCTTGCTCATTCAAATGAATAGTCAGTGCAAAAATTTAC
>NZGN01000072.1:0-12702 GCA_002691045.1 Marinovum sp. | reverse complement strand
ACCCCGGATAATAGAGTATAGTGGATCCATCCTCCAAAGCCTTCAAAATCACGAACACGTCTCCAGTTTTCATATTCTGCGTATATTTCTAATGGCATATTCTGCCTTTTATATATCCAATCAATCTTATGAGACAAAGATGGCCCTCTACGGGCGTTAGCCTCATTAACCTTTAGTGAGACAAATCTTGGTATTTCAAGGTTGGTTACCTGACCTCTCTTAGATTCCTCAGATAGACAATAAACTGGCACACAAAAAGTTAATGCAAGGATAATTGAGTTAGTAACTTTTGACAAAAGCGGATCCCCTAAGGCAGACTTTTTCACAAAATAATTTTTATTACTTTGACATTTAATAATGTATTTGAAAAGTCGATGATTGGCTTAATAAGATCAAAATTTGGTGCAGAAATCTGTCTGCCTATTCCAGAATGTGTGACGGAACCTGATCTAATTTAACGGGTATATTTTACAAACTGAGCACTTGGAGGTTCAACTTAAATTAAACAAAAAACTGAGCGCCATTTGCTGAAATGGTCGAACCATTAATAAATCCAGCGGCCTTCGATGCAAGAAAAAGCACGCACCTTGCAATTTCTTCAGGCTCTCCAAGCCGGCCAGTAGGGATTTGCGAAATTGTTGCTTCAATTGCTTTTTCTGGCATAGCCATTACCATTTCTGTTGCAATGTATCCTGGGCATATAGCATTGGCTGTTATACCATTTCTTGCGCCTTCTTGAGCAAGTGATTTTACTATCCCCAAATCACCGGCTTTTGTCGCGGCATAGTTCACCTGAGCGAATTGACCTTTTTGACCATTAATAGATGAAATCACAATTACTCTGCCAAACTTTTGTTCTCTCATTGATGGCCATATTGGATGAATTGTATTAAAAACCCCAGTAAGGTTTGTATCTATTACCTGGTTCCACTGTTCAGGGGTCATCTTATGAAATGGTGCATCTCTAGTGATACCAGCATTTGCTACCACCGTATCGATTAAGCCAAGGTCGTTTTTGACTTTTTCTATTCCATCAAAGCTCTCTTGATAACTTGCAACATTCCATTTGTAAGTTTTTATTCCAGTTTTGGCTGAAAATATTGAAGCTGCTTCATCATTACCAGCGTAGGTTGCTGCTACTTTATAGCCTTCATTTTTTAAGCCTATTGAAATAGCAGCTCCGATTCCGCGAGATCCACCTGTTACTAATGCTGTACGCTCCATAAAACACTCCTTGAATCAATAAGAAATAAAATTACTACATTAATTAAATAAACGCAATTATATTACTTTTAAAACTTTACCGCTCCAGGCACATTGCAACGCCCATTCCGCCACCAATACACAATGTAGCCAAACCTTTTTTTACATCACGTCTCTTCATTTCAAAAAGTAATGTATTAAGAATTCGAGCACCTGATGCGCCAATAGGATGGCCTATAGCAATTGCACCACCGTTTACATTAACAATTTCAGGATCCCATCCCATATCTTTGTTCACCGCCAAGGCTTGAGCGGCAAATGCTTCATTGGCTTCAACCAAGTCCAGATCTTCAACGCTCCAGCCTGCTTTGTCCAGAGCTTTCCGAGAAGCATTAACTGGACCGACCCCCATTATCGCAGGATCTAAAGCAGCAGTGGCGTAAGATTTAATAGTTGCAAGCGGGTCTATACCCCTTTTTTCGGCCTGTTCCCTCGACATGACGAGAACGCCTGCAGCCCCATCATTTATTCCTGAAGCATTTGCTGCAGTGACGGTTCCTTCCTTATTGAAAGCTGGCCGAAGTTTTTGCATTCCTTCTATGGTTGCCCCATGTCTGATATACTCATCCATGTCGACAATAATATCGCCCTTACGATTTTTAACGAGAAAGGGTACAATTTCATCATCAAATTTACCTGATTTTTGAGCCTCTTCAGCTTTGTTTTGAGATGCCACAGCGAATTCATCTTGCATTTCTCGACTGATTTGCCATTTCTCGGCTACATTTTCGGCAGTCTGGCCCATATGATAACCATTGAAGGCATCCCACAGGCCGTCCTTTATCATGCTATCTATATATTTAACGTCACCCATTTTTTGCCCAGATCGCAAGTGTGATACGTGCGGAGACATAGTCATATTTTCCTGACCACCAGCTGCCACGACCTCTGCATCCCCCAGCATGACGTGTTGTGCAGCTAAGGCTACAGCCCGAAGTCCTGATCCACAAACTTGATTAATACCCCAAGCTGAACTGTCTATCGGCAAACCGGCATTTATATGGGCTTGCCTGGCAGGGTTCTGACCTTGGCCACTTGCTAAAACCTGTCCTAGAATAGTTTCTGAAACATCTTCTTTTTTTAGCCCAGCACGCTCAACTAGAGCTGACAGGACGGTTGACCCTAGATCATGAGCAGGAACATTTGCAAATGCTCCACCAAAACTACCCACGGCTGTTCTAGCAGCTGAAGCGATTACGATTTCACTCATCCGACGAATCCTCAATTTAAAAATGATAACGTTTGCGTAAGCCTTAAATGTTTTGCTGCGTCGCGGCAACCCAATCTTGGATTGAAAAATATCGTCATGAACAAAGGTTAATCGAATGAAGTTATACTTAGTAAAGATTTTATGATCTTTATTAAAATCTAATTAGCATCTTTTGTCAGCGCTTTATCCGTTGACTCTTCTTCTTAAACCCTTATACCGGCCGCTTATTGGTGTTGGTGGCTTCCGCAAGGAATTGCCTGTCATGCTCACTGCTAAAAATGTAGCGGCAAAAGGACAACGCCCTTCAATATGGCTAGTAGCCAAGTAAAAGAGGAAGGAGATCAGCAGATGACTAAAAGAACTGCTGCCAAATATAAAATAGACCGCCGTATGGGAGAAAACATATGGGGTCGCCCTAAATCACCTGTTAACCGAAGAGAATATGGTCCAGGACAACATGGGCAGAGAAGAAAAGCCAAGTTGTCTGACTTTGGATTGCAATTGCGTGCTAAGCAGAAGCTCAAAGGATATTATGGTGATTTAACTGAAAAACAATTCAGAAGAATATATGCTGAGGCGGAACGGGTCAAAGGTGATACTGGTGAAAACCTAATAGGTTTACTGGAGAGACGTTTAGATGCGGTTGTTTACCGAGCAAAATTTGTCGCCACAATGTTTGCAGCGAGACAATTTGTAAACCATGGGCATGTGTTAGTGAATGGTAAAAAAGTTAATATCCCTTCGTTTCGGGTAAAAGAAGGTGATGTAATTGAAGTTAGGGATAAGTCTAAGCAGATTTCTGTCCTTCTTGAAGCAGTTCAGCTTCCGGAGAGGGATGTCCCTGAATATATTGAGGCTGATCATTCGAAAATGTCAGCTAAGTTTGTTAGAACACCGAATTTAGGTGATGTACCTTATCCAGTTATTATGGAACCCAACCTCGTTATCGAATATTACGCCCAAAATTAAATTTAGTTTATTTAATTAAAAGGCTGCGACGGGGTTCCGGCGCAGCCTTTTTTTTCTGGTAAGAAATCTAAAGGGCTTATACAAAGATTTATGTTTTGGAGATATTGAATGGCAAAGATAGAACCTCAGCCAGGCATTATGGAGATAGAACTTTACGAAGGCGGCGCATCGCATTTGGAAGGTTTGGAAAAAGTGGTAAAGCTTTCTTCTAATGAAAATCCATTTGGGCCGAGCCCTAAAGCTGTTCGGGCCTACTCTCAATCTGGAAAAGCTCTTCACAGGTATCCATCAACGTCGCATAGTGATCTGAGAAACGCTATCTCAAAAGTCTTGGGTTTACCATCTGATCAAATCATTTGTGGTGTAGGCAGTGATGAAATTATCTCTTTACTGTGTCAGACTTTTTCGGGCTACGGGGATGAGGTTATTTATACTGAACATGGTTTTGCAATGTATAAAATATCAGCTCTTGCTGCTGGTGCTAATCCGGTAGAAGTCAAAGAAACGAATAGGACAGCTGATATAAGAAAAATCATTGATAGTTGTAATAAAAATACAAAACTCATCTTCTTAGCTAATCCAAATAACCCAACTGGAACAATGATATCATTAGAGGAAATACAGCAGTTATCTGAAGAAATTCCAAAGCAAACACTTTTGGTTTTGGACGGAGCTTATGCTGAATATGTTGATCGTTATGACGGTGGTGCTGAGCTTGTTAAAACCTGCAAAAACATCATTATGATTAGGACTTTATCAAAAATTTATGGGTTGGGCGGCATGCGAGTTGGGTGGGGGTTCGGTCCTAAAGAAATAATTGAGGCTCTGCAAAGAGTACGCGGTCCTTTTAATCTATCTGTTCCCGCATTGTGTGTTGCCGAACAGGCAATTTACGATCAGAATTATATAGAAAAATGTAAGGAAGAAAACAATAATACTAGAGATTGGCTTATTGAACGATTGCGCGGACTTGGATTGCGATGTGATGCGTCTTTTACAAATTTCGTTTTGCCACAATTTGAAAATCAATCTCAGGCAGAGCTTTGTGACACATATCTCCAATCGAAGGGTTTTATAGTGCGAAGGGTCGGAAGTTATAATTTACCTCAATTTTTAAGAATTACAGTTGGAGATCGTAAAACTTGCGAAAATCTTTTAAATGTAATTGAAGAATTCTTGACGGGGCAGAAATGAGTCAAATATATGATCGTGTTGCTTTGATTGGTTTGGGTCTCATAGCCTCATCCATCTTTTGGGCATCAAAAAGAAATAACGTTTCGGGTTGCATAACTGGTTTTGCAAGATCTAAGCAAACACGTGATACTGCAAAAAAAATCGGCCTTTGTGATGAAATTTTTGAAACCGCAGAAGAAGCAGTTAAGGATGCAGACTTAGTTATTTTATGTGTGCCGGTGGGTGCAATGGAACAGGTCATTTTGAAAATAGCGCCTTTCTTGAAATCTGGTGCGACTGTGAGTGACGTTGGTTCGGTGAAAAGGGCAGTAATTGATGCGGTTGAGCCTCATTTGCCTCATGATGTAAACTTTGTTCCTGCTCATCCATTAGCTGGCACTGAGCATTCTGGACCAGAGAGTGGGTTTGCTTCTTTATTTGATAACCGTTGGTGTTTACTAACAGACCACAAAACAGCTGACAAAAAAGCTCAAAATAAGGTCGTGAGCTTCTGGGAAGGTTTGGGCGCCAATGTGGAATTTATGGAAGCGGACCACCACGATTTAGTGCTTGCAGTAACAAGTCACGCTCCTCACCTGATTGCCTATACGATGGTTGGGGTAGCAGAAGATTTAGGTAGGGTAACTAATAGNGAAGTAATTAAGTATTNCGCTGCAGGATTTAGAGATTTTACTAGAATAGCAGCATCTGATCCAGTAATGTGGCGAGATGTTTTTTTATCNAATAAAAAAGCTACTTTAGAGATNTTGGGNCGGTTTACNGAAGAGCTTTTNGATCTNCAAAGGGCNATTAGGACTGNNAATGGAGATAAGTTATTGAATTACTTTACNCACACNCGATCAATNCGNCGTGGAATTATAGANGCAGGGCAGGATATAGANGCNCCTAATTTTGGCCGTGATATAGAANTNGATCAAAATTAAAAGTACTTTGATTNCGAATTATTCTGAGGTGAATAGNTTGANTANAATACCTGTAGAAAAANATGATGATATTCTCTCAATGAAGGAAATATTAGAGATTTCTGGACTTGATATGATGCAGGGAATTTTAGACGGAATTTACCCGCCCGCCCCGATTTCTAAGTTGCTCAACTACAATGTCCATGCTGTGGAAAGAGGTAAAGTCGTTTTCAGAGGAAAGCCTAACTTAGCTTCTCGCAATCCGATGGGAACATTACACGGTGGGTGGTATGGAACTATTCTTGATAGTGCAATGGCGTGCGCGGTGATGACAACCTTACCTCAGGGTAAAATTCAAACAACTTTAGAGTTTAAAGTGAATATTATTCGTCCAATACCAGCTGATGTTGAAGTTGATGCTGTTGGCACCGTTGAGCATGCAGGGAGGTCTACGGGTGTTGCTGTTGGAAGAATTGTTGATGTAGCATCAGGTAAACTATATGCTTCCGCGTCGACAACATGCATCATTATGACGCCAAAATTAAAATAAATTCACATAGTAGGACTAGCCAAATTTATGAACAGCTCTAAATTTTTAAAAATCAAAAAATATAGTTTTTAAATTATGCATCATATGTTTACATCATTGTTTATAGTAGCTTTGTCCTCTTCTGTTTTGGCGAAAGAAGGCCTGGAGTGCCCTAATCGAGGGGGTGATCCTTCAAAGTTTTGCCTTCCTGGGCAAACCTGGAATGAAGAAATCAAAGAGTGTGTAGATTTAGTTTGATTTTAGATCTCCTCAAAATAATTAAAAATTTTTTTGGTTAAGACATGGTGTTATATTGGTAATAGAGTGATTTTTAACATGGTAATAATCGTGTAGTTAATTTCTGTTAGCCTTGCATTTCTAATAATGACGCGATTAATCTTTATAGAGGAAATTTGTAAGATTGGTTATTTATTAACACCAAGTCAAACTCGTGAATTAAGGATACCATGTCAAATAGTTGTTCGACAATTTTGCTCGTAGCAGATGAAAAAGTAAGAATTACCAGATTTGATTTTGAGCCGGGTCAAGAAACGGGATGGCATGTTCACGAGCATGATTATGTAATAACTGCAATAACCGACTGTTTCATGATTATCCAACAACCAGATGGAACACAAACTAGATCAGAAGTATATGCTGGAAGTGCATACAGTCGAAATTCAGGAGTTCATCACAATGTCATAAACGACTCTAGGCGGCAAATGAGTTTTATTGAAATTGAAATAATGAATTCTCACAGAAATTAGTATGGGCCATGTTATTTTATATACATGACTGTTTTAATGGTGCTGCTGGGCAGGATTGAACTGCCGACCTCTCCCTTACCAAGGGAGTGCTCTACCACTGAGCTACAGCAGCATATTTCAAGAGTTCCAACTAACCCTAAAAGTATTTTGAGGCAAGTCTATTTTCGCTATACAAAAGTAGTAAAGAAGCAGTATAGACGCAGTTTATTGTATCAAGTATAGAAAAAACATGCCCAATTCAAAATCAGTTAAAATAGAATTGAATAATCGAGAAGACCGCTTAAAAGCTGCTCTTAAAGCGAACATGGCTAAGAGAAAAGCTCAGATCAAGGCTCGGACATTAGCATCCGCAAACAAGGCAAATCGAAAGGACTAAATTTGGACTCAATACTAGTTACAGGTAATGGCCCTTTAAATGGAAAAATTCCAATTGCCGGAGCAAAAAATGCCTGTCTAACTTTAATGCCAGTAACGCTATTAACTGATGAACCTGTTACACTAACAAATGCTCCCGTTTTAAGCGATATTAAAACAGCGGATGCATTACTTAGCTCATTGGGTGCCGAAGTTACTTTTTTAAATGGTGGAAAAGTGATTGTTATGTCCTCCCATAATTTAAATTCAAGTCATGCTGACTATGATATTGTGCGAAAAATGCGAGCTTCTAATTTGGTTCTGGGTCCATTGTTAGCTCGAACTGGAGAAGCTGTGGTTTCGTTACCTGGTGGATGTGCAATAGGTGCCCGACCAATGGACCTTCATATTGGCGCTTTGGAGGCTTTAGGAGCTGCTATAGAGTTGAAGGACGGCTATCTGCATGCCAAATCCAATGGCCGATTGAAAGCAGGTACTTTTGAAATGCGCATGGCATCCGTTGGAGCGACTGAAAATTTCATTATGGCCGCAACTTTAGCTAAAGGTACTTCAGTTCTAAAAAATGCAGCAAAAGAACCTGAGATAGTTGATCTTGTAAAATGTTTACGCTCGATGGGAGCACAAATAAAAGGAGAAGGCTCTAGTAATGTCGAAATACAAGGAGTCGATAGATTAGGCGGAACCACTCATCCCGTAGTTGTTGATCGGATAGAGCTTGGTACTTACATGATCGCCCCTGCAATCGCTGGCGGCCAGGTTGACTTGATAGGCGGAAAAAAGGAATTGTTGGGTAAGTTTTGGGAAAGTTTGGAACGTTCTGGTCTAGAGATTTCAGAAACAGCCGAAGGTATAAGAGCAAAAAAAGTAAGTGATATCATTAAAGCTGTTGATGTCAAAACAGAAGTGTATCCTGGTTTTGCAACTGACTTACAAGCTCAATTTATGGCGTTGATGTGTTTGGCTGACGGTAACAGTCTTTTGGAGGAAACTTTATTTGAAAATAGATTTATGCATGCGCCAGAATTAATGCGAATGGGAGCAAAAATTGATGTCCAAGGTGGTATAGCAAAAGTGGAAGGCGTGTCAAAGCTGAAAGGTGCGCCTGTAATGGCCACTGATCTGCGTGCCTCTGTTTCGCTGATTTTAGCAGGTTTGGCAGCAGAAGGTGAAACAAAGGTTGCAAGGGTTTACCACCTAGATAGGGGATATGAAAGCTTAGTAAGTAAGTTGTCTAATGTAGGAGCAAATATACAAAGGATTTCAGACTAATGTCTGAAGATGCCCGCTTTGAAGATGGTGAAGACAAAGCTTTAAATATAGGCGCTTTTGATAAAAGTGATTTGCAAATTGTTTCATCTCTTATTCAAGATTCAATTCTTCCGGCCAATGAAATCAAGTGGCTTTCTACTTCAAATAAATTAGCACTTTTAATCAATAGATTCAGGTGGGAAGATAAAAACTTAGCCAGTTCTAAAGACCGAGAAGTAGAACGCGTTCAGTCTTTGTTAATGATTAGTCATGTCAAAAGTATTTCGTCTAGTGGATTTTCTCCAAAGCAAAGAGATCAAATTTTGTCCATTTTATCTACCTCTTTTAACGGAGATGATGGAGGATCCGGTAACATTTTATTTGTATTTTCTGGAAACGCAGGTATCCGAGTTGAGGTTGATGCTTTAGAGATAAATTTACGTGATGTTACTATGCCTTACATTTCACCGTCAGGGCGTTCTCCAGAGCATAACATTGAGTAATCAAGTCATATTTTTTATGAAGACTTGAGAAAATGAAAAACAGTCGCTATTTCGAGCTTTGTTATCTAAAGGAACACCAATGCCCGTTTTGTTGAACTCACAGAATTCTGATTTTGAAAAAGATTTTAAAAAACTCTTGTCAGCCAAAAGAGAAGATAGCGTTGATGTTGATGTCTCTGTTCGAGCAATAATAGGTGAAGTTATAGAACGTGGTGATCAAGCACTTATTGAATACACCAAAAAGTTTGATCGAATTAGTCTGACTACAGATACACTAAGGTTTACTCAGTCAGAGCTTAAGGAACTAGCCGAGCAAGTAAATGAAAAAGACAGAAATGCATTAGAATTAGCCGTAGCTCGAATTAAGTCTTATCATGAAAAACAAATGCCTGATGATACATTTTGGACTGATGAAAGTGGAGTTGAATTAGGTTGGCGTTGGTCTCCCGTAGCCGCTGCTGGTTTATACGTTCCTGGGGGATTGGCTAGTTATCCGTCTTCGGTACTAATGAATGCTATTCCGGCTAAAGTTGCTGGTGTCAGACGGTTGGCAATAACAGTCCCAACACCAGATAATAAAATTAACCCAATGGTTTTGCTTGCAGCTCAATTATCTGGAGTAGATGAAGTTTATCGTGTGGGTGGAGCGCAAGCCATCGCGGCGTTGGCTTATGGAACTAAAACAATAGAACCTGTCGACAAAATAACAGGTCCAGGTAACGCATTTGTGGCAGCTGCCAAGCGCCAAGTTTTTGGAAAAGTGGGAATAGATATGATTGCTGGCCCATCAGAAATTTTAGTAATAGCCGATAAGACAAGTAGACCAGACTGGGTCGTATTGGATTTATTAAGCCAGGCCGAGCATGATGAAAATGCTCAGTCCATTTTGATAACAGATAGTGATGATGTTATAAATGCTGTGACAGAAAAAATAGAAATAAATCTCAAAAATCTCTCTCGGAATGAAATTGCTGGAAAAAGTTGGAACGATAATGGTGCGATTATCAAAGTCCCTAATTTTGAGGTGGCGGCAGAGCTTTCAAATAGAATTGCGCCAGAACATTTGGAACTCTGCGTTTCTGACCCAGAAAATTTAGTGAAAAAAATATCCAATGCTGGCGCTATTTTTCTGGGTCACTGGACACCTGAAGCGGTTGGTGATTATGTAACGGGTCCTAATCATGTCTTGCCGACTGCCAGATCAGCCAGGTTTAGTAGTGGTCTTTCGGTAATGGACTTTCTAAAAAGGACAACCCTAGCAAAAGTGTCTCGGGACGCTCTTTTAAAGATTGGACCTTCTGCAATAACATTGGCAAACTCAGAAGGTTTGGAGTGCCATGGACTTTCGATAAGTGAAAGAATCAAATCAAATTCTCAATAAATCTGTTTTAATTGAAAAAGCTAAATTATTGTTGATCCACTTATGACCCTAAATTACTCTTAGCTTCTAGAGGAGTTAAAATGAGCTATCTTTCAGATATAAAATTAGATGATCGAAATTTGCCGCCTCCAACATCCGAAATTGAGCAGGAGCGCAAAGTAGCTATCTTTGATTTACTAGAAAAGAATACATTTGAATTGCCTGAAAAAGTAACCAATGGCAGAATAACGGGCCCATTCAACCTCAATTTGGCCATCAGGGACAAAAGACTTATTTTTGATTTGTCTGCAGCAGCAGGAGACAAAGTTGCAGAGTTTCATCTCTCTCTTTCGCCATTTAAACAAGTAGTTAAAGATTACTGGTCTATTTGTGAAAGTTATTATGATGCCGTCAAGAATCTCCCTCCTGGCCAAATTGAAACAATTGATATGGCAAGACGCGGAATTCACAATGAAGGTGCTCGCATATTGCTGGAGCGGTTAGAAGGCAAGGCTGTAATTGATTATGATACCTCGAGAAGACTCTTTACATTGATTTGTGTATTGCATTTTGGGAGTTGAAGGATGAATAGTTCACTCCCACAATCAATATTATTTTGCTGTGATCATAATTCGGTTAGATCTCCTATGGCTGAAGGTATTATGAAAAAACTTTATGGAACTGGTACTTATGTTCAATCGGTCGGAGTAAAAAATGATCTTGAAATAGATGGTTTTTCGATAGCTGTTTGTGATGAAATTGGTGTCGAATTGTCTAGACATAGATCTAGAAGTTTCGATGAAATGGAACGATGGGGAGATGATTTATCATCTTTTGATCTGATTGTGGCTCTTTCGCCAGCGTCACAAAGAAGAGCTTTGGAGCTTACTCGATTATTCCATTTAATAGTTGAATACTGGCCAATTCTTGATCCGACAGGCATCGGTGAAACTCGAGAAATGAAGCTAGTTTCTTATAGGCAAACCCGAGATCAAATTTTAAACAAACTTAGAGAAAAATGGGGTCAATTTGAGCTGACTTAATTGCTTGGCAATTTCATTTGAAATTCATTTAGTGCTAATAGCAACGATTTTATCTCTTCAGAACTATTATAGTGACAAACTGATACTCGAACACAATCTTCCCAACCAAGAGGATTCAAGATATTGCCTGAGTAATGATCCGCCTTCCTTACATGCGTCCTAATGCCGTTAACATTGAGAAAGTCTACTATGTCTTGAGAGGGAGAACCTACAATTCTAAAACTTACTAAACCTTTGCGGTTAGGGTTTTTTTCACCGCCAATAATCTCAATACCTTCTAGGTCTTTCAAGCCTTTAATATTGTCCTCTCCATTAATCATTAGTTCAGTCAATGAAGTTTCTTGGGCAGCTATAGCCTTTGCAGCGTTAGTTAATTTTTTGGTTCTATTATTCGTACTTTCAACTTTTTCGCCAAGCCATTCTAAATACTCGACAACATCAGATAGTGTGGCATAAGAACCAGTGTCTCTGGTTCCTAATTCCCAGTTTTCACTAGGCCCATCAAGAAGCTGTTCATGCTGCATTTGGGTTAAGCGATCAGAAACCCACGCAAATCCATATCCGTGACGAGAATACATCTTATATGGCGATATAGCATAACCATCGATATCATAGTCATCTATCTTTATCCCCCCATGGGCCGCATATTGTACTCCGTCAACAATTATTAGAGCTTCTGGAGAAATTGAGCGAATTGCTTCGCTTATTTTCTTTAGATCAACACTAATACCCGTGACTGGAGAAGCATGTAGAATTGTTACTACGCGAGTATCTGGCGTTATAATATTTGAATAATGGTCTGCTGTTACATGTCCAAGAGTGTCATCATGTTGTACATTGATATATTGTCGTTTTGTTTCAGCAGCCCAATATTTTGCGGCACTTCTTGTTGCAGGGTGTTCAAAACTGCTCCCTACCATATTACCACCCATTTCAGCTGATGATGCAGCATTTCTTACAAGCCGAAAGAGTAATTCTGTCCCACTTTCACCAACAAAAAATTGGCCTTTTGTTGTTCCAAAGAGACTGGCTGCATCTGATTTAGCTTTTTGGATAACATCCATTAGTGCTTTAC
This sequence comes from Marinovum sp., assembly GCA_002691045.1. GTDB lineage: Bacteria > Pseudomonadota > Alphaproteobacteria > Rhodobacterales > Rhodobacteraceae > Salinivivens. The sequence continues at coordinate 264 of NZGN01000072.1, read as the reverse complement.
TTGCCGCATTTGATCGCCCTTGGTTGTCAGGGATTGCTGCAAATTTAGAAGAAGTTGCCACAACTGACTTCAAAGTTAAGGCGCCACCTGCGTTCTCAAAAAAAATGCGTTCTCCTGCAAAGGGGCATTTATCAACAAATGCAAATTGCTCTCTAATTTCATTTAACAAATCTGGTGTAAAATGATCCACTTATTCACTCCTATCTAAATTACACTCAAAGCCGCGTCACAACGAGATCGCAAGGAAAACATTTTTCTTTTATT
>NZGN01000008.1:0-43199 GCA_002691045.1 Marinovum sp. | reverse complement strand
TAGTTGTTGACACTTACTCAAATTCTTAGTATATTATAGTTATAGAGGCAAGGTAATAAACCTAGCAGAAAATGATTAATTATGGGGCTGCGGCGTGGAAGGACACGCAGTCAGGAGAAGAAGACAAGAGTTCGTTAGCTTCAAAGGGTCTAATGGCTAGTGTTGCGTTATCGTGTAAAGGTTGTTGAAAAGTATGGGGTCGCCCAGAAAAGTAAACAAAAACTCACGGGATAGCCCAGCGAAAAAACTAGATAACGAGGCGTCCACGAAACGCCTACAATGTCTATAACTCTTAGCAGGTATCAAGCCCTGCCAGCCCCACCAATTTAACAGAGAAGGAATGAATGATGTTTGAAGTTCACATAGTAGAAACAGAAACGGGAAAGATAGAATCAATTATGCCCGCAACATCAATGCACACCGCTGAAAAAATTGAGCGTGGTGCAAATATAAATCTAAACCACAGCAAATATCATACTGATATTATAGAAAAATAGGGAATAAAAATGACAAAACACAAACACACAAAAGCGCCTTGGTATATAAACAGAAACGCAGGCAAATACTTCCGTGTTAGCCCTAACAAATTTGGGTGCAACGACAAATCGCAATATATCGCCGAACAAATTAAAATTAGAGCCAACGCCCACCTTATCGCCGCCGCTCCTGATGGCCTTGAGGTTGCGGAACTATGTTACATAAAACTTTTAAAACTTGATCCGCTCACGCGCCTTAATTTCCAAGAGGAACTTTCAGCCCTGAGGAATTACATCGCAAAGGCGACTAATCAAGACATTGAGGATGTGCAAAACGAATACGAGGAAAAGGCAAGAACATGAATGATGTACAAAAAGCAACAAAAGAGTCGTGGGTTACAACGAACGATGACGTACAAGAAGCAGTCAAAGAAATACAAAGAGCAGGGCTTATGAGAGAGTTTCATAAACTATGTATTCAAGAAAGAGAACTGGATATTATACGGGAAGATCAAGAAGTGAGTTTAAAAGAAGAGTTATTACGGTCTTTTTGAGGGTTGCATGGTTAAACATAACGACATGTTTTTGCCCTTGGATAACGTAAGGTCAGTTGAGGAGTGAGCAATAAAAAAACTATTAAAGCTTTTACGCACCGCTTTCCCCCCGCCTCTCCGAATTTGTTCGGGTGTAATTAGTGATTATGACTATATGGGAGAACAATGGAAGGTTATGCAAGAGGATAAGATGAGTTGTAGAATAAGCAAGGTGAGATACAAAAACGGTACAGAACTTACGATACTACCACCGTCAACAAACAATATTCGAGTGTTTGACATTGGTTGGGGTTCGGTGACTTTCAGATTGTATGACGATAGTAATATAACAAACGAGACCATGGTGTACATGATGGAAGCAATCAAAGATACGATAATAAGGGGTGAAGAATGATTAACGAATTTAAAGAACTACAGCGCAGAACAGGAACTTCAAATCAAGGGCTTGCATTTCTGCTCGATGTGAACGTCCACACGGTGAATAACTGGAAAGCGGGGCGGGCTAAAATACCGCCAAAGGTTCTGTCAACGCTTCAAACATATGCGGATGTTGCAGGCGATATATTCGGGCGGGATGATTGACGCTTGATTTATTCCCCCGCTTGATTTATATTTATTGCAATAAGAAAAGGGTATAAATTATGGCGAATTATGTAACATGGGTACAATTAAACCAACCTATTAAGGGTGATCTTGTTCAGATGCAGGGTAACCCAGTGGCTGACACTGTAAGTCCAGCGAGTGGAGTCGCTACAGACGTAGCACCAGACGGCGCGCAATACGCCGTTGTATGGGCTGATGTCGCAACACAGGTACAGGCTAACGGATTATCTGATATTTCTGACCAGTACCAAAACAAAATAATTACAATCCCAGCAAATACAATGTTAGAGATTCCAAATGTAAAAGTCGGTTATACAACCATCACAATGACTGACGTTTAACAGTTGCCCCATAGTATCCTCTGCCCTTAATTGGGTGGGGGATGCGCTACAAGAGGAGAGAGATTATGACCTCGAAAAATAAAGGCGGTAGGCCAACCGTAATGACACCAGAGACAGTCAATAAATTAGAACAAGCTTTTGCGCTTGGTTGTACTGACTTAGAGGCCTGTTTATTCGCGCAAATATCCAAGCAAACGCTTTATGATTATGAAAAGAAGAACCCTAAGTTTTCTGACTTGAAAGTTATGCTTAAAGAAATGCCAGTATTAAAGGCACGCCAAGCCGTGCTAAATGGCTTTGATAGCGATTCTAAACTGGCTTTTGATTATCTTAAAAATAAGAAGTCTGACGAGTTCAGCACCAAGACAAAGTCTGAGGTTTCGGGCGAGATTGCTTTAAGTAACATACTGGATGATATAAGTGGAACAAGCGCAGACCTACCAGAAGATTAAAGACAAACTATCGTGCCGTAAATGGCGTATATCCAACTTGTACTATATCAAGGACAAGAAGGGTAATAAGGTATTATTCAAACCTAACTGGGCGCAACAGCATTTATACGACAACCTCCATTATTTTAATGTCATCTTAAAGGCTAGACAGCTAGGTTTCACAACCTTTGTTATGATTTACTTTCTTGATGCGTGCTTGTTTAATGATAACCATAGCGCAGGGATAATCGCACATACGCAAAACGATGCGACAGACCTGTTTGATAATAAGATTAAGTATGCGTATGACAACCTTCCTGAGTGGCTTAGAAACGCCCGCAAAGCCGAAAGCAATAGTGCGAGGAAGTTATCGTTCAACAATGGCTCACAGATATATACGGGCGTATCATTGCGCTCTGGTACACTTCAAAAGTTGCTTGTCTCTGAGTATGGTAAGATATCAGCAAAGTATCCAGAAAAAGCTGAGGAGATAAAGACAGGGGCTTTAAACACGGTAGAGGCTGGACAGCAGATATTTGTCGAGAGTACTGCAGAGGGTAAGTCTGGCGAGTTTTATATTTTATACGAGAGAGCAAGAAAGCTTGTTGATTCGCTTAAAAAGCTTGCACGTATAGAGCCTAAGTCTTTCTTTTATGGTTGGCACATGAACCCTGAATACATAGCCCAGCCCGACGAGGTCAAAAACTATATCATATCCGATACGCACAAAAAGTATTTCGATTCGCTTCATGATGTAGGCATAGAGCTATCAGAGGCGCAAAAGGTTTGGTATTGCCTTAAATCAGATCAACAGGGCGAGTCTATCACACAGGAATACCCCTCAACACCTGATGAGGCTTTCCAGGGCTCTCAAAAGGGCGCGTTCTACACTAAACAAATGAAAAAAGTTAGGGAGAATGGGCAGATAACAAACCTTCCATACAATCCCAAGCATGAGGTTTATACGTGGTGGGACTTAGGCCTAAATGACTTAATGACAATATGGTTTTATCAATACATAGACGGCAAGCATTGCTTTATCGATTATCATGAAAGCAGTGATGAGGGGTGGGATTATTACGCCACTATGCTGAAAAACAAAGGCTATAACTATGCTAGTCATAACTTCCCTCATGATGGCAATAAGCGCGTTAGAGGTAAGGAGGTATACACAGACAAGCAAGTAGCTAGCCAGTGCGGTATACGCCCTATTAAGGTAACTCCACGCACGACAAGCACATATAACGATATTATAAACTTCTGCCAGCCTGTCTTGGTCAACTGCTGGTTTGATGCAGGTAAGTGTGAGAAGGGTATCTTGCACCTGGACAATTATCGCCGTAAGTGGAGTAAGGCTGATGCAATGTTTACCAAATCACCAGAGCATGATGAGGCTTCACACGGCTGTGATGCGTTTAGAACATTTGCGGTCAATGCGGAAAAGATAGAGAAAGAAATGCAAGGCGGAAAGCCTAAATATACACCGCCCCCATTAAATGGTGGTGGCTGGATGGGTTAGCCTTGATTTAAAGTGATTAACCAAGTACTATACGTTCAAGTGGAGTTTTAAAATACATGGCGAAGAAAAGTGAATCGGGGCAAGAGGAACTTTTAGACATTGCAAGAGAGAGATTTACAGATTGTGAATCTTTCTTTTCTAGCTGTTATGAGCGGGGCGAAGAGGATATTCGCTTTCTATACGGCTTGAACCAATGGGATGAGAAAGACATAAAGGCTCGCGAACGAGATGGCCGTCCATATCTTACTTTAAACCAGTTATTGCCTGCGGCTCACATGATTGTGAACGACATAAGGCAGGCACGCCTTGCGATACGTGTATCACCCACTGATGAGCGTGGAAGCCGTGACACTGCTGATAAAATGGCGGGCATGATACGCAACATTGAGCGCCAATCAGATGCGACAACGGTATATGAAACGGCTGTAATGTCTGCGGTTGGTTCTGGTTATGGCTGGATACGTATTAGAACTGATTATTGCGACCCCTTCTCGTTCGATCAGGAGGTGGTTATAGAGCGTGTTCTAAACTTCCAGAGTGTGTTTATCGACCCTGAATCAACTGAGCTTGATGGTCACGACGCCGAATATGGCTTTATCTATGACGATATCTCACATGACAGGTTTAAAGAACGCTTCCCAGATGCTGATCCAGTGTCCTTTGAAGGTGGAGCGAGTGAATGGGCAGGCAATGAGACCGTGCGCATTGTTGAGTATTTCTACAAGGATTATGAATATAGAGAGATCGTTCTTGGTGAAGTTGTGCTTGATAACGGCGAGAAAAAACAAGCCACAATCACAAGAGAAGAATTCAATGCGATGATTGAGGAAGGTGTTGAGATTGAAGAAATAGACTCAAGAACGACTGAAATCCCTATGGTCAAGCATTGCATCTTTAATGGACAGGAGATTCTTGAGGAATCTGAGTGGTTGGGTAAATATATCCCGCTTGTGCCTATTTATGCCGATGAGGTGTTTATAGACGGTAGACGTGAGTCTTATTCGTTTATTCACCAAGCCAAAGATGCCCAGCGCATGTATAACTATCACAAGACATGTTCGACCGAGTTTATAGCGCTACAGCAGAAAGCCCCATACATTGGCGCGCTAGGGTCTTTTGCGTCCATGTCAGACCACTGGCAAGCAGCCAACAAGCAAAACTTGTCGTATTTAGAGTATGATGTTGTGCTTGATGATAATGGGCAAAGGGTAGAGCCACCACAAAAGCAGCCCCCTATCCAAGGCTCGCCTGCTATGATGCAGGAAGCACTTGCCGCGAAAGAAGATATTAAAGTTGGTCTTGGTATGCCTGATGCTAATATGGGCAAGCAAGGCAATGAGGTATCGGGCGTTGCAATCCGTAACAGACAGGTTGAGGGTGATACGGCCTCTTACCACATTGTTTCTAACCTATCCGCCTCAATTGCGCAGGTTGGCCGTATATGCGTTGACTTAATCCCTAAGGTCTACAGTAATAGAAAGATTGCGCGCATTGTTGGCGAGGATAATAAAGAAAAGAACATAACTATCAATCAGCCGTATGTTAAAGACCCTGATACAGGCCAAGAGCGCCCCGCTAAGCGTGGTGAGCAGGCAGAGGGTGCATTTGACCCTAGCGTTGGTAAGTATGACGTTGTTTGTGATGTTGGCGCATCATATAGCACGAAGAGACAAGAGACGGCTGACAAGCTTATTGAGATGAGCAGGGCGCAACCTGAGCTTGTTTCTGTTATTGGTGACATCTTGTTTGATGTTTTAGATATTCCGCGCGGTGATGAGGTTGCAGCAAGGATTAGGGCGACAATGAACCCTGCAATGCTTGGTGATGACCCGATGGCTGAGAAGCTCAAAGCGGCTGATATGGCTATGAAACAGATGGAAGAGAAGATGCTTAATCTTGAGGCGGCTTTGCTGGATAAGTCCAAAAACACAGAGTTTGAACAGCAAAAAGAAATGCAAGAGATTGGTTTGAAGCGTCAAGAGCTTATTATAGACTCTGAAAAGACACGTGCGGAGATTGCTAAAATACAATCTGAGATCAACAAGAATGTCGCGGAATCCCAAAACACGGGGGTTGATACGATATCTCAAGTAATAAGTGCCTTACAAGCCCAAGTGGCAGACCTGACCGAGGCAATGGAAATTCAGCTCGATTATCAAGAGCAGATGCAGGATAGTGCTGAGCCTGTAGAACAAGAGGCACAACCACAAGAGGAAACTCAAACATGACAGAAGAAGTACAGACAGCGGAAGCGGTCGAAACAAATGAACCAGTTGAAGCGGTAGAAACAGAATCTAGTGAAGTGGAAACACAAGAGCAAGAATCGCCAACCGATGATACACCACAGGTAGAAGAGACGATTGAAGAAAAAGCGGCACGCCTTGAAAAAGAGCATGAAAAAGCTATTCGTAAAATCAAACGTCAGACTGCTGCCTATTCATCTACGCAAAAAGCGTACAATGAATTAAAACAAAAGCTCGAGGAGAATCAGTCGCAACAGCCTAACAGAGAGCAACCAAAAGAACCAACAATCAATGATACAAACCCTGACGGTTCACCTGTATATGAAACGCTTGATGATTTTAACGAGGCTTTAATTAATTTTAGAGCTGAGCAAAAAGTTAAAAGTGCTTTGCGTGAGCGAGAAGAGCAATCTTTGAAGCAAAAGCAAGCAGAAGCGCAGGCACAACGTCAAAAGCTAGTGCAGGAGCAAGAGGCGAAGTTTTCAGAGGTTAATCCTGATTATCAGGAAAGCCGAGAGGACTTTGTTGAACACACTTCAAATATGCGTATTGACCCACAAGTTGAAAACGCAATGATTGAGGTCGCGATTGAAGCTGGTGCAATGGCGGATGTTATTCATTATTTTGGTGCAGATGGTGGCGCTCGCCTAGGTGAGTTTGATGAGATTGCAAGCCTTCCTGCATGGAAAGCGGCTATTCGCATCAATGACATCATAAAAGGCAATAAACGCTCAGAAACTCCTCAAACAAAAACAAGGCCTATGCCAAAGCCGATTAAGTCGGTGTCTGGTACAGGAAAACCCCAAAAGAGTTTAGATAGCATGTCAGGAGATGAGGTGTTGAAAACTCTTGGCTTAAAATAAAGGAGTAATTTATTATGGCTAATGTAATTAATACAATTAAAGACCCAGGCGGAGTATTTGCTAAAGGTATGGCGGGTATGTTGCGTGATCAACTTGCGTTTTGTAACTTTGTCGAGAAAGCGGACGAGTCTGACTTTGACGGCAAGAATAGCTTTAAGTCAGGTGACACAATTCGAACATCAATCCCTGCGATTAAAAGTGTTCAAGTTGATAATCTCGACATCACAAGCATGAACAAAGACACTGTTGAAGGTAATAAAGCGCTTGTTTTGAACAAGACAGCCACAACAGCAGACCAGTTTGACTCACTTGAGCTTAAAACTGATGTTGACATTAAGAACGCCCTAAAGCGTTACGGTCAGCCAGCAGCTCTTGCTCTTGCACACCAGATTGAAAGCCGTTGCTTGGGTATTGCTCAAGATCGCACTTATCAGTCAGTGGGTACAGCGGGTGCAAACCAGTTCTCAACGTCCGATATTCTTGATGCTAAGGTTGCGCTGGATGAATCGCTAGCCCCTATGGGTGATCGTGGTTTATTCATGAACAGCCGTTCAGGTGCTAAGGCTGTTGATGCTCGTAAGGCGTTCTTTAACCCTAACGGTGCAATCTCAGACCAGTACAAAGATGGTATGATTGGACGTGCGGACGGTTTCGACTGGTATGAAAGCCAAATGTTACCAACACACGCAAACAGCTCTGATGTAACAGGTGGCGCAATCAACGGAACTATCACAGAAGGTGCTTCGACTATTTCAGTTGATGGATTTTCAGTAGCTCCTACAGTTGGCTCAGTGTTCACAATTGCTGGTGTTAACAAGGTTCATGCACAAACAAAAGCAGACCTAGGCGTGTTGCAACAGTTCACAGTTGTATCAGCTACAACAACAAGCATTGTTATTAGCCCAGCTATTTACGCTGGTTCTGATGGCTTGCAAAATGTTACGGCTTTACCTGCGGATGATGCGGCTCTTGTATTTGTTGGAGCGGCTTCAACAAACTACACACAAAACCTAGCTTTACATAAGTCAGCTTTTAAGATGGTAACAGCTAAGCTTTATACGCCAGTTGGTGAGGAGCTTGTTGCTTCTGAGACTGTTGATGGTATCACAGTTAACATTGTGCGTTTCTTTGATGGTAACACACGCAAAGTTACAACACGTTACGATGTTCTTTACGGCTTTGATGAAGTGCGCCCTGAATGGTCAGCACGCATCACGTCTTAATTTAACGGAGCGCCCCTTTACGGGGGCGCTCTATTAAACAAAGGAGTAGAAAAAATGGACATTAAATTTGAAAAAGACGGCGTAACAAAAACGACACACGAAAAGTTCACAAAAGAGCTTGAGGCAGTGGGTTGGAAAGTTGTTGAAGACAAGCCTAAGAAAAAAGAGACAAAGAGCAAAGGTAGCAAAAAATGACAACCGCGAGAGATATAGTAAAGTCAGCACTTAGAAAAATATCAGTCGTTGGTACTGGCTCGGCTATGTCTAACGAGGACGCGCAAGACGGATTAAAAACCCTTAACTCAATGATGGCCTCTATGTCTGTTGAAGGTGATGTGGTTTATAGTCATTTTGTTGAAACATTCCCTCTGGATACAAATGTAAGTGGCTACACTATCGGCGAAGGTGGTGATTTTGACACGGCAATCCCAAGCATTATCAAGGCCATGACATACAAAAGAGGGGTGACAGATTATCAGGTGTCCAGCTACACGGATAAGCAATATGCAAATATCTCGCAAAAGAACACACTAGGCATACCGACTGTTTATTATTTCAATGCTGATTTCCCCCTTGCCACAATACAGCTTTACCCTGTGCCAAGCCAATCAGGAACGGTCACAATCTATTCTGAAAAGCCTTTGACGAGCTTTGAGACGCTCGACACGGTTTATAATTTCCCCGCAGAATACCAGTCTATGCTTGAGTTCAACTTAGCTGTATGGATTGCACCAGAATATGAGCGTGAAGCCCCACAAACGATTAAAAACGTAGCCAGAAGAACATTTAACACGGTTCAAGCGGCTAATAAGCGCAATAACATGGTGAAGTCATCTTTAGATGTGCCAACAAGCAATGACCGTTCATGGAATGGTGAAACATACGGAGATTATTCATGATAATACCTTTTGTTGGTGGTTCTTATGACATGGAGGCCATATCCTTTGATTCGCAAAGATCAATCAATCTTGAGGTTATAGTTTCAGAAAGCGGAACAAGCAAATCGAGGGCTGCTCTTAGAAGTGTTGCAGGATTATCGCTATTTGCAAATGTGGGCGGTGGCCCTATCCGTGGGGGTATTGAATCAGATGGACGCGCGTTCTTTGTGTCTGGGAACGAATTGTATGAGTTGCATGAAGACGGCACAACAATAGATCGTGGTACATTGTTATCATTTACCGAGCTGGTGACAATAAAAGAAAACCCTACTCAGTTGATGATTATTGACGATAACTATGGCTATATCTTCAACAAGACACTAAACACGTTCGAGCAAATAACTGACGAAGACTTCCCTGCCCCCTCAAGCCTGACTTTCCAAGATGGGTATTTCATGGTATCTGAAAAAGATACAGGTATGTTTTACATATCAGGTATCAACAATGGTTTAACGTGGGACGCTCTGGATTTTACAAATGTGGAGGGCTCACCTGATAAGCTTGTTGCAATCAATAGCAACCGATCAAACATATGGGCTTTTGGAACAAAGGTAACTGAAATATATCAAAACACTGGTAACGCGGTTTTCCCATTTCAAAAGATATTGGGAGCAACGGTTGAAACTGGTTGTATTGGCGCAAAGACAATCGCAAACCTTGATAATTCTGTTTTCTGGGTAGGTAGCGATGAAAACGGAGACTCAATCGTTTGGCGTTCAAATGGGTATAATGCGCAAAGAATATCAACAAGAGCCATAGAGCGCAAAATATCGCAATCTGACAAGGTGTCTGAGTCATATGCGTGGGTGTATCATGAGCGTGGGTATCCGTACTACTTCCTGCAAATAAAAGGGCTTGATACAACGCTGGTATACAACCTCTCCACCCAACTATGGCATGAAAGACCGTACAGAAACCCTCTAACGAACACATTTGAACAGCACAGAGGGGCGTGTCATGTGTTTTTCGACCAAAAGCACCTTGTAGGCGATAGGGGAAACAACAAGGTATATGTGATGTCTTTGGATAACTATTCAGATGATGGCGACCCTATGATTAAAGAGCGCACATGCCCTCATATAGACGAAGAAAGGCGACTTGTCACACACTCGCAGTTTGAGCTTGATATGGAAGTTGGTGTTGGATTGAACGATGGTCAGGGCAAAGAGCCTAAGGTCATGATGCAATACTCTGATGATGGTGGGCATACTTGGTCTGATGAATTATGGCGTGATATAGGGNCAATGGGAAAATATAAAACCCGCGTAAAATGGAATAGGCTTGGGCGGTCAAGGGATCGTGTTTATCGCGTAAAAGTTAGTGACCCTGTTTTTGTGCAAATTAACGAGGCTTACATAAATGGCAATTAACCCGCCACCAATACAAGAAAACACCACAGAGCAAAGTGGAAAATTTCCTCAAACATGGGTGCGTTGGTTTGTGTCTATAAAAGATTGTATTGATGAGTTAATATCTAGTATTTCCACCATTAAAACAGATATATCTAATATAATAACTAGGTATGGAGAGTATGGCTGGGCTTATTATCAGGACGATCAATATACGGAAGGCTCTCCGCTTAGTGTTGATAATGCGCGTGTACAAGTAACAATTAACGGCAATGGCGGTAGCACAGAAACAAGGTTTTTACCTGATTTTGGTGATTTATGGGACACAGCAAACAACAAAATAAATATGGAGACTGTTGGCGATGCTTTCCTTATTAGGTTTGACTACAAAGGCAAGGCAGCCACAAACAACGCATATTTTGATGTTCAGCTAGACATAGGTGATGGGTCTCCTATTGTCATATCTCAAGAAACAAAAAGGTTTTTAAAAGGCACAAACAAAGAGCAAATATTTAGTGACACGATATCGGGGTTTGCGCTAGAAACGTTTATATCCAATGGGTGCAAAATATACATCGACTCAACAGACGATGGAGCAGATTTAGAGTTTTATGATTTCGGTATCAAGATTGAAAGGACTTACACACAATGATTGTGAGGCAGGCAAAATCAACTGAAATACCGCGCATTATAGAGCTTTATAGGGAGTCCCTCGATGAGATAGGGGTAAAGCATTTGGATAGCCTAACGTCAAAAACTGTTACAGATAACTTCTTTCAAGCCCCTTGCTTTTTGCTTGAAATTGATGGTATAATCCGAGGCATAGCAGGTTTGACCATTTCATTTACCCCTTGGTCAGGGGAAGCAACACTTAGAGACTATATGTTCTATATACAGCCTGAATATAGAAATGATAAAAGCCTCGGTGGTCTAGTAAATAGCTGTAAAGAGTTTGCCAAGAAACTTGGTGTTAATTTACAAGTTAGTTTCATTGTTAAAAATGACGAAAAGCTGAGGCAGAGAGTGCTAAAAAAATACGGCTTTGAGGTCAAAACTGTTATAGGTGAATACCATGGGTAAAAGCTCAAAAGCTCCAGATACAAGCGGATTAGAAGAGGCCACAAAAGAGGCGACCGCTTTACAAAAACAGATATATCAAGAAACACGCGAAGATGTTCAGCCATGGTATAAAATGGGGACTGGCGCTGTATCAAGCATTTCTGATCTATTGGGTATTTCTGGGGGCTCTGTTCAATCCCGTGAAGATATTTATAATGAATTATTGCCACAATACACCAGCAAAGCTTCTGCTGATGGTAACTACATGCTTAGTCCTGATGGACGTTTGGTGTCTATGGGTGGGGAAACAAATGAGTTTTTCGACAAGCCTCAATGGGTTTTGGATGAGATAGGGGCGAGTGGCAATGGGGTAAACCTATTTGGGGCAAATAGTGGTGTTGGTGGGGCTGCTTATGCTGATGACCCTATCGAGTACCTAAAGCAAATGGGGTACAAGGATTATCAATCATCAAGTGATACAACTGATTATGAAGCTCTAAACAAAGCGGTTGAGGAGCGGTTAACGGCTCAATCTGAAACGCCTGAGGGTTTTGGCTCTTTGCTTGAGCGTTTTGACCTTGATAAGTTTGAAGAAGACCCTGGCTATCAGTTCAGACAAGATGAGGCTAATAAAGCCCTTGAGCGTCAAATGGCGGCACAGGGTGTAACGCTTGGCGGTGGTGGCGCTGGTGTTGTATCCCCACAAGCTTACAGGGCTATGCAGGAGCTTAACCAAGGGCTTGCGTCTCAAGAGTATTCAAATGCATACAATAGATACAACGCTGATAACATGAACACTTATAACATGCTTATGGGTGCGGCTGGTATGGGTCAAGGCTCTACCGCTCAAATGGCGGCGGGTGGTCAGAATTACGCTACAAACGTAGGTAACTTGCAGACAGGTTTGGCGCAGGCGCAATATGAAGCATCTATGGCAAATCAAGGCGGTTCAATGTTTGGTACGTTATTGGGTGCAGGCGCTGGGGCTTTACTTGCGGCTCCTACAGGGGGTATGAGTATGGCGGCAGGCGCTCAACTGGGGTCGTCAATAGGTGGGAGTTTAGGTATATAATATGGCTTTTGAAAATGTATTTCGTGGCATAGACCACCAAGCAGGCGAAAAAATGCGTATGGCTAAGCAGAATCAATTCATGCAAGCCTTAGGACAAGCGGTGGCGACACAAGAACGCGCGCAAGATAGAGATTATCGGGATAGAGTTTTATCACAAAAACAAGCGGAACTTGAGGCAAGACAAGCCAGTAATTACGAACAAATTGCAATGGATGAGCTTAACCGTATAAATATGGGTGGTAAACCAACGGCACAAGGTCAGGCTGCGTTGAAAGTGATGCAACAAACCTCAGCCCCTAAAATGAGCTTTGACCCTATAAGTGGGCGTCCTATTGCTATCCCATCACCTTGGTCGACTATGGGAGGCACGCAAGGCATTAACCCAAGCGCCCCTAGCCCCGCAACTATGGCGGGTGGTGATACGTCTGTAATGGATGCGCAGTTAGATGCGCTTTATCAGCCAAGTGGTCAGCAAGTGCCGTCAACGCCTGTTATGCGTCCTGACATGAATACAGCACAGCAAAACATAGACGCTATGAACGCGCCAGCCATGCCTATGCCTGACATGATGCCTGATATGGGTCAAGCGCCAACTATTCAAGCCCCAGCAGGAGCAAGCCCAAAAACAAGGCAAATGGCAGAAGAGGAAAACATAAAGCTAAGAGCGGAGTTTGAGGGATTAAAAGGCGCGGCTCGACAAAAGTTTGTAATGGAAGAGCTTGATAAGAGGTTATCAGATGAAAGCATGTTACCAATACTGAATGAGATGATAAAAACAAACCGCCAGACGCTAGACATGCCTTTTGCTGAGCTTGTGAACGCCCCAGCGCGTATCATGGCTTCTGACCAAGCTAACGCTATGGACTCTTTAAAGCAAGACCAGCTATCACTAGCAGCCCCACTTGCTAAAATGCTAGGGACAAACCCAACTGATAAAGATTTTCAAGCATCGTTAGATCAAATTATAAACCTGAACTCAACAAAAGAGGGGCGAGAACAACAGCTCATTAAGAGGCGCGATAGGATTCTTAGGAAAATGGATAAAGCACCACCGCAAAAACAAGCTCCTAAATCTTCTGGGGCTGTCAACTATATGGAGTATTTCAAGTAATGCCTGACATAGAAATGCCGAACGGTGACATTGTTAACTTCCCTGATGAGATGCCAAAAGAGCAAATACAAAGCTTGATTGCTTCTAAGTTCCCAGAGGTTGCCCCACAACCACAAGAGACAAACAGGCTTGAGGCTTTAGGGGCTGGCGTTGGTCAGGGGGTAACTTTTGGTTTTGGGGATGAAATACAAGAGCTTGCTAATAGGGGTATGGCTAATCTTACAAATAATTTAGGGTTATCGGATATACAAGACCCTAAAGCATGGGCTGCGCAATTAAGACAAAAAGAGCTACAAGAGCTTGCCGCACTTAAACAACAACACGGTGGCTATTATTTGGGTGGTGAGGTTTTAGGGGCGCTTGGAACTGGTGCAACAGCCGCGCCAAAGGCAATAACAAAGGGATTAACGTATGCAGCATCAAAAGGAGCGATCCCAAGCATCGCCGCACATAGTGGACTTGGTGCTTTATCAGGGGGAGTATATGGCTTTGGAACAGGTCAGGGAGATGCAGCGCAAAGAGCGCGACAAGCCCTCCCGCAGGCTGGTTTTGGAGCTATCGGCGGGTCTGCTGGCCTTGGCGTTTCTCGTGTTGTTGAAGATGTATTTACTGGTCTAGCAAACAGAGCTAAAAACCTGTTCAAAAAACCAACGCCAACAACAAAAGCCGTTTCTGAATCCCTTCCAATAAGTGGTCAGCAACAAGCTCTGGATGTTTCTGATTTAGTAGATCAAGGCCTAACTGATAAGGGCGATGTCACAACAATGCTACGAGGCGCAAGAGATCAAGATATAAATGTCATGCGTGATGAGGAGCTTGCAAGGGGTGGTTTGCTTGGTGATGAGCTACAAGCTATGGTTGCAGAGGCTGATGAAGGCTTCAAACAAAGCGTTAAGAACACAATGCAAAGCCTTGCAGGTGAAGGCGTTGAAGAGACCTCACAAGACACGCTTGCTAAGTCTATAGGCATAGTTAAAAACAGGTTCGATGCGCAAAAACGCCTACAGAACAAGTTAATGACAGCGCGCAATGACGCTATAGCAAAATCAAGCGTATATGCTGACTACACAAGAGATACGTTAGGTCAGGCATTAAAAGAGCTTAAAAAGACCCCTGATTTTAAAGTTAGTCTTATGAGGGAGGGGAACAAAGAAATAGCTAGTGATTTTAAAATAATTGATAAAATCATTTCTGCTGATAACGTCAAATCAATAAACATGCCGTTTCTTGCCTCATGGAGATCAGGGCTTAACGATTATCCAAAGGGCTCACAGCAAAGCGTTCTAGCTGGAAAAATGAAAGCCGTGTACGATGACTGGTTGGATAATCATATTAAGTTTGCAATTAAAGAAGGTGATGATGATTTGGCAGAAAAGATATTCAGCGCGAATTCAAAATATGCCGAGTTTAAAAATAAATACGGCACAAACAAATATTCAGGCCAGAAAAAGGTTATTGAAAACATTCTGACTCAAGAGGATATGACACCCCGCGCGATGGTTAACACTGTTTTTGGTGCGAATATGGGCGGTAAGGACTACACTGAGCAATTTGTTAAAAGGTTGGTTCAGGGTGTGCCTGAGGGCGAAAAAAGAAAGCGCGTTGTTGATGGTTTTAGGGCTGGCCTATTCCAAAAAGCCTTTGAGGGTGCTTTTGACGAGACAACCGATGTTGTTAAGTTTGGTAAGTTAAAAACCAATCTGTTAAAGATGAAAAAGAGTGATGCTTATAGAAAATACCTATCATCACCAGAGTACGATTCTGTAATGGATAAGTTAATTGTTGACTTGCAAAAATACCAAACGGCGACAACCGACAAATCAATCGTGAATTTATCGGGCACGACACCAATGGCGGCGCGTCTGGCTCAATCAATGGGGGCAATACCACTTCTTAGTGGTTTATCTCTTTATAGAGGTGGTGCTGAGAGTGCTGCGGCCTTGGCGAAGATGGGGACTAAGGCAAAGAACAAGAGAAGCGTTGAAAAGTCTCTCGCTGATTTTTATAAGTCAGTAGCTCCCGCTATTGACGATCAAATTAAATTTAATTTTAGTGGCGCTGGCGCGATTGCTGGTGGTGTAGGGAGTAATTAATGGCTAGAATATCACCATACGCATTTTTTCAAGAGCTAGATAATAATGGAAACCCATTGTCAGGCGGTAAGCTTTACACATACGAGGCAGGCACAACCACGCCGAAGCCGACATATACAGACAGTTCAGGCGTGACTGAAAATGACAACCCTATCACCCTTGATTCTAATGGTCGTGCTGATGTGTGGTTGGAAAGCGGTGCATATAAGTTTGTATTGAAAGATTTAAACGATGTACTGGTTAAAGAGGTTGATAACGTAGCGGGTGAATCAACAAACCAGTTGGGCTCATCTATAGTTGAGTTGTCTTCAAATACCGCCATATCATCATCATATTTGTTCAATTATATAGACTGCACAGAAAGTATCGCCCTTACATTGTTGTCCGCGAGTGTTGCAGAAGAGGGGTTTACTTTCATCGTCAAAAACTCAAGCAATGGAACGGTTATAATTGACCCTGACGGCTCAGAGACGATAGATGGAGAGTTGACACTTACTCTTAATCCTAGTGATTGGAGTATTGTTTTTTGCGATGGGGTTTCGTGGAAAACGCTTACAAAAAGCAATGTCGTCAATAATTTATCTGCTACAGCCCCTCCAACCACATCTGATGACAACACCCAAGGATACTCTATATCAAGTAGATGGCTGGATGTCACAAATGATGAAGCTTATGTGTGCCTTGACGCGTCAACTGGGGCGGCGGTTTGGTTAGAAACAACTCTAACCAGCGATGATTTAGGGGCGGCGGCTGTTAAGGGAGTTGATACAGATTTTACCTCACCAACTGATGACAGCCTACCAACAACACTAGCAGTTCAAAACAAAATAACTTCTATTTATTCGCTAGACACAGAAGTCTTAACCACCACAGGCACACAGTTTGATTTTTCCATACCTGCTAACGCGAAAAAAATCATTGTTATGATGAATGATATGGGGTTGGATGGAACGGCTGACAATGCCCTTATCCAGATTGGTGATAGTGGGGGGGTTGAGACAACAGGATATAACTCTAACTCTTATGACCCTAGTGGAACAGGAACAAATATATCCTCAGTTAATGGCTTTGCGATAGCAAACCTTAGCGCGGCGAGGACGGCAACGGGTGCTATGGTTTTGGACAAAAAGAACGGCTCAAACGAGTGGGTGTCAACACACACCGCATTCAGGTCAGATCGGACAATAAGTGGGGCGGGTGTTAAGGCTTTATCTGATGAAATAACAACATTAAGAATAACGAGAAGCGGGACAGCAAGTTTTGATTCTGGTAGCGTTAATATAGCTGTTGAGGTGTCAGAATGAAGATTGGATTAAGCCTAGGATTAAATAAACGCTCGCTTATTGAGGGGCTGTTACCTATCATAGAGCGCACAACAGGATTCCCATCGACTGACGCGGTTTCGGTCGATATGAGTGAGGGGTTTAGCGCGGTTGTTAAAGGTACAATGACACGCAGTAACGCTGTTGATTTTCAGTTCATTCTATCCTTATACCAAGACAATAACAACGTAGTGAGAATTTTACGTCGTAACGCAAGCGGTAAGTTTTTTATGCAATTACGAATTGGCGGTAATCAAAACAGCTTCCCTCTTGAGTTTGACGAGGAACTTGTTCCGGACGGTTCAGATTTTGCGATGGGGTTTGTTGTTAAAGACGGTTTGTTTGAAGTCTATGTAAACGGTTTACGTGTTGCTTACATGGACGACCCAGCGCGAACAATGCCTGCAAACATGGACACAGTCTATGCAGGTAAGTTCACAGGAGCAAGCAACGACTTTCAGGGCACGTTATCATCACTCAAGGTATGGGATGCAACGCTCACACGCGCGCAGATGGAGCGTGAAACACGCTTGACCGATATGTTAAATAGCCCCACCAATACAGGTGATAAGTTCACAATCTGGGCGGGTAACAGTAATGCAAACGGTGTTGATAGTGTAAGCGGCAACGTTATATATGAGAACACGCTACAGCAATTCGGTAAAGACCTTCAAAACGGCTTGAAAGCATACTCTGACCCAACAGGCGGTGACACAAGTATATTTGGCGACTTCTGGAATATTAGCGGTTCTGGAGGGTTTAGTGGAATTGGTAAATACGCCGACTTGAGAACGACGCAAACAGGTGTAAACACAGTATCCGTCCCAATGGGTCAAGGTGGATTGTTGCTGTCAATTGCATCTGGTCAAAACAATATGAGCGCAAAAGTACCTACAGGACTAGGGTATTATGTATCCCCCCGCGCTTGTTCTATTTTAAAAACCATTGACGCATGTAAGCAATATGGGGGTATGGAAAGCCTTGTTCTTATATTGGGTCACAATGAAGCAGGACAGGGTATAAGTTCTGCTGTTTTTGAGCAAGACCTTGATGATTTATTTGATGTTATTCACTACTACCACCCATCGTTAAAAGTCTATCTTGTGGGAATGCAAGATTGGCAAGCGGGGATTGGTATCAGTGAGACAGACTGGAACGAAGCAAAAGACACAATTACGAATTATTCACGCGACAACATATCTGTTATTGACGGTAACTGGGATGTTATCAGTGGTGACGAGATACACCTGTCCGAAGAGGGTCAGGTTGAAGTTGCAGAAGCTGTTTATCTAGACGGCGAAACGCAAGCACCGTTCCGCGTTCAAAACACGCAAGCAGAAGGGCAAAACGAGCAGGCTTTAGTCACATTTGATGAGCCATTGTTTAATGGCGGAAGCCCCATAACTAACTATATATGCGAGTATAGGCGGGCGGGCGATTCCGAGTGGTTAGTGTTTAATAATGCGGTTAGTATTGTGACAATGATACTTGTGACAGGCTTAACAAACGGTGTTGAGTACGAATTTAGGGTTAAGGCGGTTAGCACAATTGGCGAGGGCGAGTTTTCTCTGGTTGTGACAGCAACACCTTCTTTGTTGTAGACTGGAAAGGCAATTAATATGTCATGGGATAGCGTAAATACAGGGGTAACAAATGACTAAATATATAGGCGACAATGTATCTGTGGAAATAATTGATAATGGGGGCTTGAAAAATATAACATTTTCTGGAGACTTTACAGAGATTGCCGAATCAGAAGAGGGCCTTAGTTTTATTGAGGCGTTTGATTTACCGTTGTTGCCAGAGGGGCGTTATCCTGTAAATACAGGGCTGGCGCGCCATCCATCGGGGAATGGTTGGCTTGTTGGTGATGATGGAAGAACACCAAGCCAGTCCAGTTTTCACGGTGGTGTTATATGGTACAATGACGACTTTACTCAAGTTTTGGATCGCTGGTTTACTGTTAGCGACTTTGGTTTAAATAGTAATTTTTCTATTCAAGGAATACATGCTGATGCAGGAACAAATGAGTTTTGGTGCGTGGCGAGGCGTATCCCAAACGATACGACAAACAGCAAGGTTTTAAAAGTAAATGCAACAACAGGCGCGGTTTTGTTCACGGCTCTAACGCAAAGCCCTCAATATGGCGCAGGAAACGGAATAGCCGTATCTGGTAACAAATACTATACACTTGGCGTTGATGGTAGAATATCAACTTGGGATATGACAGGTAGCCTTATTCCCCCCATAGACACTGTAAACAACCACCCTCAAAACGATCATCTACACAACCTAAACGATGGGCGGTTGCTTTTATCATGTGGGGCAAATGGCAGTGATGGAATAATTCAAATTATAAACGAATCCACAATGGCGGTAGAAAAAGAAGTCACAGTTCCTGATGCTGATGCAATAGAGGGTATTGTGATGTATGATGGGTTTTTATGGGTTAATAATGACGGGCATTTTCATAGTGGCACACCCCTAAAAAACAGGGTTTTAAAATACAGTGTTGGCGACTTATTGTCAGTATGATAAGATTAGCTAAAAATAATATAAAGGCTTTCTCATGGATGGCATAAACCACACACCAGAACCAACGATTTACAGATCAGACCTTTTCCCTGAATGGTTCATGGTTTTATCGGAATATCTGACAGTTGCTTTCAGTATGGCTTTGATCGGTATTCTAATACTGCTTGTATCCGTGTTCTGGTCATATAGCTCAAAACTCGATGTACTATTAAGACGTGCGTTTATCGCCGAAACACTGCGTGCTGTTGTGACGCTCCTCATGGGTGCGTGTTTGTATTTAAACTGGGCTGACGGTGTTAAAGTCATTGTCGTCCTTAGACCGTGGATATTGTTATACGCTTGCTGGGCTATGTTAAGGCTTTTAATCCATTATATGCACTTGTTTGGGTTTAGCTTTAGGGTTTACTTCGCAGGAATACGCAATAAATTTATAAAATGATTGAGTTATTCCAAAGCGAATACGTCCAGAATTTAGGCATTACAGGCTTTGCGCTTGGGTTATGCTTTTACCTGTTTTTGAAAATGTTCAACAGGGTGATGGACGATGCAAAGGAACGAGACAATCAGAATAGAGAAGTACAATCTAAAGTGGCTGATGCTATTAACAACCTTGCTGACTCTCACAGGGTGCAGGAGCGGGTTATACGCGAAGCCCTCTATGACGTGGGAAAAAGAGATAGCTCGCGGAGGCAAGCCAAGCGTGAAAGCGAGGTTTGAAATTGGACAAGTTTTTAAAATGGATAAAAAACCTACTCAAGAAAGAACAGCCAATGATTGACAAAAACAAGCTTATTCAGGACTTGGAGCGCGATGAAGGTATAGTTCTTCACGAGTACAAAGACCATCTAGGGTATTCAACAATTGGGATTGGTAGGCTAATAGACAAACGCAAAGGTGGGGGGATAAGTAAAGAAGAGGCTTATTATTTGCTGTCCAATGATATCAAGCGCAAGACGGTTTTGCTATTGGATTCCCTGCCATGGCTTAGAGACCATCCAGAGCCAGTACAACGCGCGCTTGCAAACATGGCTTTTCAAATGGGGGTCCATGGATTATTGAAGTTCAAGAACACGCTTTCATTGATAGAGCAAAAACGCTATAATGAAGCCGCTGACAATGCCTTAAAATCATTATGGGCAAGGCAAACACCTAACAGAGCGCAAAGGGTCACAGACTTGATACGCTCACAACAAAAGGATAATTAATCATGATTGATACAGTTTTGGAATTTTTTAACGAACTACCCTCATGGATTGTAGCCGTCACAACGGTTGTTGCGTCTGCGAGTGCTATCACAGCCCTTACACCCACAAAAAAAGATGATGTAATTCTCGGCTCTGTTTTAAAGGTTCTTAACTTTCTAGCGTTGAACTTTGGTAAAAACAAAAACGCCGATGATAAATAAATACATCACCTATATACTAATTACTGGCGTTTCTATAGGGCTTGTGTGGCTTTATGGGAACGCTAAGTATAATCAGGGCGCAAGTGATGAAAAGCTTGTGTGTGCGGTTATATCAGCCGAAGCAGGCAAGCAATCATCGAAGGACTGGAATGATATTAGCGAGAAACTACAAAACACCAGTAAAGAGCATGATCTTAACATTTTGCGCTCTTTCGGTGACAGCGTGTACCACAAAGGTGATTGACGCAGGGCGTATGTCCACACCTCCACCTGTTTATAGCGACAAAGACAGCGCGAGGACGTTGAAAGCCTTGGCTAAATATCAATGTTGGCGACACGAGGTTAGTCCAGAAGAGTGCGAAAAGAGGGGTAAATGATTTACCCAATAAAAAACGCCCCTAAATAAAGGCGCGCTCCTTAAAATAAATAGTATGTATTAACTATTATTAGTCCTTCAGTCAGGCGACTATTAACCATAACTTAATAAACAAATCATACAATGTCAATATGAGCATTAGAAATATAAAAATAAACACAGAACCAACTTCAAAAGCTATAAACGAAAATCAGGCTCGTTTCATGCGCTACATTGACCAGCACAAGTATGAAAATGACGAGCTGTTAAATGATGACTTTGACTATGCAATCGCAACAATTCAATGGTGCGGATTAAATCCAGCAAAACACACGGCGCATTAACGGAAACCTTCTTTCTCCGCGTATTTTAACGCGCTTTCTTTACTGTCAAACGTGCATAAATAAACAAACCCCTGCGCCCTCATTCCAAAATTTTCGCACTCTCTTTCTGGTGGTGTGTCTTCTTTTGCATACCAAACGTATTTTGAAAGCTCTTTGATTAGATATTTATTCCCGCGTTGATCTATAATGTTCATGTCTTGCTCTTTGTTATTTATTTTTTCAACAACCTTGTCCGAATTCCCTCGCGTGGCAAATCTGGTATTTCATCAACACCATCAAGCCAATAAAGAATTTCATTTGCACCTGCGGGCGATTCATCAAATCGTTGCACCACACCGTTAAAAAATGCGGACTGTATCCACGTCTTTTCACAATACGGATTTGACCAAACAACAAGGTATATACCTGTTTTGGGTGGCAACTCATCATCCAGTAAAACCCAACGGCATTGCATAAAATCATCCATTTTCTCACTCCTTTGTTAAATTATATTATGATATACGCATATTAAAACAGCCAACAAAGGTGTAGTGTTCCTTTTCAAGTGTTCTAAGTATATTATCGCGCTGGTGTTCGAATTGTACGTCACGTGGCTGGACTTCTAGTTCGGTTATTGTGCAACCGTCCATGTTTATGATTGCTTTCATTTTAAAACTCCGTGTTTTTGAATATATGACTGGCAAACTGCGCATATTGCTCCATTTGCTCCATCACTCTTTCAGGCACTTGCGTTCGCCCATACTTCCAATTGCGCACGGTATCATATCGCACATTCAAAAGATTGGATGCCCCGCGTGTGGACATCCCTGTTTGTTTAAGTAAATCGTTAAATGTCACTTAAAATTCTCCTTGCTTTTACTATTGCTTTTTGCTGTTTTTCGGACAGGTTACAAACTAGCCCATTTGAAAGCATTTCATCTGTCGCAGAGTAAGGCTCTATCAGTTCCTTTAATATATCTAGCAATTCAGGTGCTTTTGCTATAAGGCGGGCATTTGCTTTATAACTTGGCGTTCTTACAATATCGCATATAGCTATTTGCCCTGTGGGGTTACCAGTTTCTTGAAACAATCTGTTTCCTTGCTTATTCCATGCCCACGGCGCGGGCGTATGATTTTCATCGCTCATTTTTTATCCTTTTGTTATGTTCCTGAAAATAAATATCACAAAGATCACCCCAGCCATTTACAGAAGCTTGATTGTAAGCAATGTCCAGTTCTTTATCAGATAAAAACATTGCATTGGCTTGTGCTTTTAATATTTCAAATTGTGTCATAATTTTGCCTTTCTGCAATTTTGGCGGGGCTTATTCCCTCACCTCTTGATTATAGTATTACACGGATTTGTGTATAAAGCAAGTGTTATTTGTGCTTTTTATTGCTTTCATTTTAACACTCCATATTCTTGAATATACTGGCACACACGTAGCGCCATACGCTCGATAGGCTGTTCACCTGACTCAAACCTTTGCACTGTTCTGTAATTAACACCGCCCATAGCCTCAGCCATTCCGCGCTGGGTTAGGCCAAGGTCTAATCGTATTTGTTTAAATTCTTCTGGGGTCATGGGGTTTGGTCTTTCCTTGAACTCTTGTCGCAATCTTCTATAGTTGCCCTGTTAACTTCTTTTTGGAATGCATAATATACTTCTCCCATGGCCTTTCCAATATCTTCCGGAAAGAGCCATGCAACTATAATAAAGATGCCTATTAAACTATCCTTCATGACAACACCTCACACTCGTATATTGTTTTTGACAAACATGAATTATCAAACTTGTCGCAAAATAAAAACTCTGCATCAAGTTCTGACATTGCGCTGACCTTCATCGTCTTTGCGCGCTGGTCTTTCCAATACATAATAATTGTTTTATATTTGATTGTAAATTCAGTCATTGTTACGCCCCCAAAACTTCTAATAATTTCTGATCTTCATCTGTCCAGTCAATCTTTTTTGGTTTTTTGGCTTTGCGGATTTTGTAGCCCGCGTCTTTTATTTGTTTAAAGATGCTTGCTTTCATGTGTGATGGGAAAACACCAACGCCATTAAATTCATTGGCAATGGTGTTGTAAATATATTCACCCTCTCTACTATTTGGAATAAGAGTAATGTAAAATCCATTGTCGAGGTAAGTTAAGTCAGTCATAATTTGCTCCTGTTTTATTGTCGGCTCGTTTGCCGTTTGCTTATGTTCTTAATATACGACGCTATGTCGTAAATGTCAAACACTTTTTTTATTTATTTCTGTTTCTCTGCTTTCTCTAATTTCGCATAATGGTCTGCGTGTTGAAAATATGTATGTGCAAGCGCGTGATCTTTTGCACGCTCTGCATCATGCCCTAACCTACTGTAAAAGCGTTGCAGGCTGTCTGCTGTTCTAAACTCGGATATTTCACCGAAACGGCTAAGGTGTTTCTTTTGCATTATTGACTTTCCTGAATAGTTATTATCAAATCGGCTAGTTTCTCACATACATATTCTTGAACTTTTGGGTCATATTCCTTGGTCATTTCTTCTATGGTCTTCATCACAAAGAAAACTTGCCTTGCTTTTTCGGCTTCTTGTAAGCTACAGCCAGTCTTTTCCATTATTTTTACGTATCGGCTTTTTGCCATTTAAACCTCTTTCTTTGGTGGTTGTGGAAGGGGTTTCCACTCGTACATATCCCAGTTTTCAATAGGTTCGTCTAAAGTCATATTTTGTAGAACGTCATATTCTTCTGGCATCTCCCAGCTTTCTCTTTCTCTGAAAAACATAGCTTCAAATTGGACATGAGCTTTATCTTTGCGTCTTATACAAAAAAGCTCTTCGTACCTAGGAGCCTCCTCTATAGGTTTCCATTGAGTGCTTATGAAACCGTGCTTCGTTAGATCATCAATAGCTAAGTTGTAAGCATTGACTTCATTTTCTGTAAAATATTCATCATAAGGGGAGTCTAGTTTTTCTATTGGTACATACCTTTTCTTCAAACCCTCAACATCGACAGTCTTCCTCTCTAACGCTTTTTTGTAGCAATCTAGGGCTTTGGCAATAACATGATTATACTTAGGGTCGTAGCAATTTATAGTGTCTTGGGTGGTTTCCCAGTTTCCAAAAAGACCAGTGGCTTTTGCACTTTTTATAGCCTTATAATTACAACCCTTAATAGCTTCATCAATTTCTTTCTTTGATGTCATTCTTCAATCAATTTCTTTAGAGTTTCTGTTTGAGCTCGTGTGTTCCATGCTTTGATTGCGTTTTCTATATTATCTTGATGGTACGCATTATCAGACTGTTGCGCATAACAGTCCATACACTCAATATGACCGTATAACTCTGCGTCATACTGCCAGTAACAATTACCGCCCCCACAAAACGGACATGGTTTCAAACCGTTCTCGTCCAACTGTTCACTCTCAATGCCTTCTTTAAGGTGCTTGAGTGCTTCACGGATTGTTTCAAGGGCACTTGTTGCTTTCTCAGTAACCGATTTAACGACGCTATAGCAATGGTAAGTCGTAAGCCCAGCGCCGTGATTTTTTATATGCCATTGTCTTGAAGCACTATCCATAACAGCTCCATATCCTACACGCTCACATAACTGTTTAACCTCATTATCTTCTATAGCTTTTATTCCCTTTGAACGAATGTCCACAGATAACGCGCTATCCTGTAATCCGATTATTTCCTCTAAGGCATCTAACGCTTTTTGTGTTTTTTCTTTTGTCATTTAAAAGTATCCTTCCTTAGGTCTGAAAATTAAATGAAGAGTGAACATATCTCTTGGGTCAAAGCTAGGTTTTACATCATAAATCTCAGCTCTAATCACCCCACCTTCTGTTTTGTATTTTATGAAGTCACCTTTATAAGGGTAAACACTGCTGTGTACCATAACAGATTTTCTATACTGACCCTTATATTTGTCTAGTAACCTAGTTAGCCAGCTACCGTACTTCAAAGGTTCGCGTGACAAAGTAAACCCGTGAATCGCGTGGCCCCAAGTGTTTCTTGTAAAGTCTATTGTCTTAGACATTTCAACCTTCTTTCTCTGTTGTTGCTGTGTGTATTAACTCAGCTAATTTAGTGAATCGCTTACAAACTAGTTGACGTGGTTTACCGTCCCTTGCCAGCCACTCCTGAGAATGTTTCACGTCGTCTTCAGTGACACTAACATCCGCAAGGAAAGCGTCTAGGCGTTTTTGTACCAATTTGAA
Organism: Marinovum sp.; assembly: GCA_002691045.1. Lineage (GTDB taxonomy): Bacteria > Pseudomonadota > Alphaproteobacteria > Rhodobacterales > Rhodobacteraceae > Salinivivens. The sequence continues at coordinate 17,173 of NZGN01000008.1, read as the reverse complement.
GTATTCAAAATGACTTTCACCCACAAAGTTTATATCCTTTTCTAAAGTGTTTAGTAGTTCTCTCACATCATTAAGCACGTTCTGGTGTTTATTGCTCATTCTTCAACCCATTTCTTTAGTGTTTTTGTTTTGGGGCGGGTGTTCCATGCTTTGACTGCTTGTTCTTCGTTCTTTCCGTACCCAGTTGAAGCTTGAGCGCAACCATCGAGACAACTTATGTCGACCATTGATGATTTACTAAAACAATATTTCCACGCTTTACCTTTACAAAACGGACATGGTTTCAAACCGTTCTCGTCCAACTGTTCACTCTCAACGCTTTCTTTTAGGTGCTGTAGGGCTATAAAAACAAGATTGGAGTTTTTGTATAGCCAGCCGGCTTTGGACCCATTTTCTTCCCAATCATCGGGGAAATCTATGATAGCATCATCAATCTGCTTTAGTTTTTCTTTTGTCATTTGTAACAACCTTTAATTTATAACTAGTATGACTTTAAATACGGTTTTTTGTAAAAACCCTCAGGTACAATTTTAATACTTGAAGGCCAGTGATTGCTGTCTTCTTTACCCGATCTATCACTCATCCCCGCCCTCCAATAGCTCTATGACCGCATTTAAGTGACCATTAACACTGCTCTCTGTTATATTGCTGACGTTTGGATATTTTAACTTATTGACCTTCTCAATCAGCATGGCGCGGTCTTGGGTTTTGTGGATGTATTCAAAATCTGTTTCATGTCGCCTATCTTTATCCGCAAATCCTTTCCCTTTATAGTTTTCTGCTACAAATATCTCGTACGGCATTTTATCTTTTGTCATCTGTTTAACTTTCTTTGTCATACTGAGCACCTACCTAACATAAAAACAATTGTAAAAAGAACAACTAACCAAACAATGATAATTGTCCAATATGGTTGATTTGGGTCAAACATTTTCAATCTCCCCTGTTATCCAGAAGTTCAAATCATCGCCAAACTCTTCCATGAGTTTATTGGCGGAATCATGTGTGAAGTATCGAGTACCTTGCGTTTTATCGCCGTCATCACTAATTACGCGAAAACCACTGATAGAACAATAATAAAAATACCAAGTGTTATCAGGCTTATCCCTATCCTGCACCTCCAACTCATAAGCTCTCTTGTCGATCTTGTGCCATAGCTCCGCGTCTTCTTTTGTCCAGAAAGCGTTACCAGTGCGTAGGCAGTTTTCTACAAAATTTTTATGTGTTAAAGAATTAAAGTAACAATCAAACACAGACCCATCATTATAAGTCATGTAGCAAAAAACATCACCCTCTTTCAGCTCTTTACACCTGCCCCTGCGAGTTGTTGGCTTGCTTTTCAGTTCGTCCAAGCTCTTTTGAAACTCGTTTATCTGGTCTTGTAGTTCTTTTAATTTGTTATTCATTGTCTATACTCCTATGAACTTTTTAAATTCTTCATGCCCATATTGACCTTTTGTAAGTTCGATAATTTCAGACACTTTGTACTTTTCTTTCTCACTGTCCTGCGCCTCTACAAATGCCCGAACACCACCTTCACAAGCGCCAGTCACAACACGGTACATTTTAATAATTTCGGCTTTGCTCATAACATCGCCTGGTGTTTTCCCCTTATAGGCTGACTTGTCTCTGTCAGATATTTTATACACTAAACTGTCTCTTGCTTCTTTTAGCGTTTTACCATGGGCATAGTTAACACCATCTGTTACAAGATAAGACTGGGTTTTCTCGCCGTGGTTTACTACCTTATAAACATCCCCTTTATGCCTGATTATTTTAGATAAAATACCGTCAGCGATTATATGAGGTTCACCATTTAACTCGCCATTAACAAGGTGTCCTTCTATACGGTAGGGGCAGAGGTGGATTAAATCACCTTCATTAGGTTGGATAATCTCAAGAATATCTCTTCTAACAATTACACACCCTGACCCAGTTTTAAATGTGCAATCATGAAGGGTGTTAAATGTACAGTTAGAATCAGTTTTAAAAGTACACCTATGCCCAGTATTAAAAGTGCAATCAATATCAGTATTAAAAGAACAACCAGAATTTGTGTTAAATGTGCAGTCATAGCCAGTGTTAAACGTGCAGTCCCAATTAGTGTTAAACGTACAACCCCAACCTGTGTTAAAAGTACAGCCATTTATATCTTCAAAAGCAAACACAAGCCAATCGACCCAACTTGTAAAGGTTTTTGTTCTTTCACACCATGTAAAATCATCTAACGCTATAGGCTCTCCGCCTCTTAAAACTCTTTTTTGCACTTCTTTTTTATTCATCTTATTTTCTCCTTATTCAACACACCATACAGGACATACATCGTTTGCGACCTCTAAATCACCGATGAAAAACATCCCATGTATGCATAAAACGTAAACTCAACTTGTAGCGCACTAAAATAAAAATCATAGTCGGGGCTCAATACTTGTACATCCATATTAAAACCCCACGCAAGTTGCTAGACCAACCACAACAACCAACATAAGCGATATCATGCCACACACTAAAATTCCGTTGGCGCGTCTCAATCGCTTATTGTGTTCTATTAGTTTCTTTTTAGTCATGACGCACCCCCTGAGAACTTAAAAACAAAGCCCGCTCATGTGATGGTGATGTCTCGCCTCCGCAACCATCCCACGTCAAAACAATCCGCTTGTGAACATAGCTATTTTTCTCTGCGTTTTCACGGCAGACAACAACTTCTTTTTCACCCGCACCCCATTCACCAAAATCAAAAGCTTCCTCTTGAAAGTATTCTGTTGCGTCCTCTATAAGCGTTTTAAAATTCACATCCTGAAAACCGTATCGGTACATTCTAAAGTTTTCAGCGTCTGCTAAGTAGTAAATTATATCATTCATGTTTGCCTCCATTGACCACAATAATATCATATGTGTTCATGAGGTCAATACATATTTTCAATTAAATAAAATTTATTTTTACGCACCCATCTTTTACAGGCTTGCCAATAGGCTTGTATATTATTTCAAAGTTAGCATCATCCACGCCCCAAGCTTTTGCCAGTGCGTCTTGCCCCGCTTTAAATGAGGCGATGATATTATCCCTATCGCGCTTTCTATTACATGGCGGACAAAACTCAATAGAAAACTTCATGCCCTCCTGCTTACCCAATGCCAAGAGATAACAGCTATTGAAATAGGCTTTTTTATGTTTGTTTTTATCTGCCCAGTGAAGACGTTTATTTGGGTTTAGCTCTTTTGGTGGGTAGGGTAGTTCTATCATTGTTCTAATCCGTAGTAGTCTGGAGAAGGTAAGGATATTTCTAATTTTCCAGCTAGCATTTGCGTGGCCTCCATTAGTTCCGAAAACTGCTTAACCGTTAGCTTTCTTGTCTCATGGTCACAATAACACACTTCACCAGTTAAAGCATTTACGTATTCTTTCTTTCCCAACACGCTATCTTTTATAGATGCTTTCATGTCATCAAAAGAATAGCCACAATGGTCAGCGATAATGCCCACCCATTTATGCCAAAGGGCGTTTTGTGGTAAAGACCTCTTGTTTTCAGATATAGACACACACAAGCCAGAGGTTGGGCTAATAGATTGCAATTCCTTAATCGCGTTCTCTTTCACCCTCTCTGACTTGATTATGTAGTAAGACACTTATCCCGCCACCCTTAAAGCGTTGGCAAGCTTTTCCGCCTCCGCTCGCGCGTTATCATATAGCATGACAGGAAATCGCTTAACTTCATCTTGTCCAGAATAAACGACATGGACAGAATCAACACCCGCCCCCAAAACTTTAGTTGTTATTTGCATTGTAGTCCTCATATTTTTTTAAAGCGTGATCTATAGCTTTATATACTTTATCCGCTCCGCCATAAAAAGACAATTCCCCTATCGCGTGCTGTTCTTGGTGGTGCGGTCTGCACAATGGCAGGGCATAACAATCACTCGGTTTAAGCCCTGTACCTCCATCTGTAAACCTACGTATATGCGCGGGGTCACATGGGATAACACCGCACATATAGCAAGGCTGGGTTTTTAACCAGTCGAGATAACGCCTATTTCTTATGTTTTTCTGCTTCAAAAGGGTGTGCTGTCCGATAGGTCATCTTGTGGTTGATACCCGTTTGACTTGTCGATATCGTGCTGGCTTTGCTCTTTACTGCTCAACATACGAATCTCTCCATTGTAAGCCTTTAGAACAACCTCTGTTGTGTACTTTTCAACGCCGTTTTGCTCGTATTTGCGTGTTTGAAGCGCGCCCTCAAGATAGATTTTATCGCCTTTCTTGAGGTAGCTCTCGCACAGCTTCACAAGGCCGTTGTTGAAGATTACAACCTTATGCCACTCTGTTTTATCTTTGCGCTCACCTGTGGTTTTATCTTTCCACGATTCTGACGTTGCGACTGATAGATTGGCGACTTTATCGCCGTTTTGCATAGCCCTGATTTCTGGGTCTTGCCCTAAATTTCCAACCAGAATAACTTTATTTACTGAACCTGACATTTTTTCTCCTTTTTTTACGCCATACCAATAGCTGATTTATAAACCTCAAGAAGCTCTTTTTCCTCTTGCAACTTGTCCTTGTCTTTCTTGCGCTCCGCAACGATCTTACGGATTGTAGGGGCATCAAGGCCGATTCCTTTTGCCTCTGAATACACTTCCTTAATATCCTCAGCCAGTGCTGTTTTTTCTTCCTCTAAGCGCTCAATGCGCTCGATGTATGATAGTAGTCTTTTTCCTGATTCTTCCATTTTATTTTCTCCTTTGTTTAATTCTCAATGTTATATCGCCATTGCTCATGGTAACGCCCGCGACCGCCTCGCCCTCCTTAATGGCTTTATTTATCGCCGACTTATCAACGCTCTTTGTGACTTTTATAAACCGCTCAGGAATAAGCTCCTCATCGCTTATAATTGGCTTAGGGGGAACATTAGCAACCGTTAAATTAACTGGACACTCTCCGTCTTTTTCATAGGCGCTCAAGATGGCTTGTTTAACGTCTTCTATTTCGTTTTTAACACGCCTTATTTCAATCTCTATAGACTGCTTACGTGATTGAAGATAGTTTAAATTATCGTCAAGCTCTAAATATTCATCCTCTAAACTCATTGTGGCACCCCAATATTCATCCTCTAAACTCATTGTGGCACCCCAATATTCATCCTCTAAACTCATTGTGGCACCCCATCGAATTCAGCGTCACGCTTTTGCACTATTCTTTTGAGCGCGTCCTTTTGCCCTTGCAACATTCTGCCAGCCTCGGCGCGCGCAAGGGGTTTGCGCGCTTCCCAGTCAGTAGCGTTTTCTGCCGTTTCTAAAGACTTCTGAATAGACAAGAACTCCTCACCTGTCATGCTTGCGGGAGGCACTTCCTTAGCTGTTGTCAGTGGTCTAGAGCTGTTAGCCTGATTGCCATCATCATCATCAGCGAATAGGTTAAGCAACGCCTGTATATTGTACCTACGCGCATAAGTGATGGACGAGCCAATATCTTGTGGCTTTGAGCCAAACACAGGGAAAGATGATTGCATGTATGTGTCATCGGTTACATGGCTTATTTTTGTAGTGCATAACCACGCTCCAGACTCATTCAAAGCACATTCAGAATTTATAATCACGCCCAAATCAGCAAGATCAGATTCAATAACATCTAATATGCTAGATAAATCCGCATACTTTGATTTAAAATATGGGTTTGTTTTATCTTTTGTGATTTTTATTTCTTTTTTCTTAAACTCAGCCAATGCGGCTTTCAATGTTTTTATTTCACTCATAGTTTTCTCCAAGTCTCATTTGTTCGGTTCTGATTAACTGTATAGCAGATACGTAACGCTTTTTTGTATTCAAAGCGTCCTCTTTTTTCATGCGTTCAATTAAATATTCACATACCAAGTAAAAAAGTTTTTTTCTCATATCTACCTTCCAAGTTGACTAAATATATTAAATATTGTTTAATGGGTCAACCGTTAATTTTAAAAAAGGGAATAAAAATGATTTACGAGGAAGATATTCGCCGTATGTTGGTTGATAAACTAAACGAGGGCGGGTACACAAAAACATCTAAAGAGATGGGCATGGATAGAGGGTTTTTATCAAGGGTTGTAAATAGAAAAAAGCCAGTCAGTGAGAACCTTGCTAAATTTTTTGGATATAAGAAAAAAGTTATATTTGTAAAAGATGAAGTATAAAATTATCCCATCTGGAAAAGTTATATGTACTCTGGGCGTGTTGAGTAGTCGCGCGCGATATAGGTTATTAAAAAGCCTGTATGGCAATGATTCGCACTTATACCAAGTCGCAAAAATAAGCACACAATCAAACTATAATAAAAATATAGTTGACCGCATTTAGCTTTGTGTTATTCTCAGCACGTTCAAATTGCGCTTGAATATAAAACCTTTTAAATAGCTTTCTTAGTGGCGCAATCGCTGGGGGAGCTTTTTAAGAGGTTTTTTTATGCCTAAAATAAAAAGTCAGGGAGAATATCTTGAGTGTCGGATACATAAAATTACATAGAAAATTGCTAGATTGGGAGTGGAAAACAAAGCCATTAACAGTGGCTCTTTATACCCATTTAATGCTCTCAGCATCATTCGAAGAAAATAGGTGGCGAGGCGTAACAATCAAACGCGGAAGCCTTATTACAGGGCGAAAAAAGCTTTCTTTAGAAACAGGCTTAACTGAACGTCAGGTGAGGACAGCACTAAACCACCTAAAATCGACCAACGAAGTGACCATCAAAACGACCAAAGAATATTCAATAATAACAATAACTAACTGGGAAAAGTATCAGGCAAGCGACCAACAGAACGCCAACGAGCGACCAAGCACCGACCAAGCACCGACCACTACTAAAGAAGGTAAAGAAGGTAAAGAAGGTAAAGAAGATAAGAAGTATATACGTGATTTTTCTGAGGCGGTGGAAATGTATAATTCTATCGGTTTATCAAAAGTTCTTAAACTAACCGAATCACGCAAGAAAAGCCTAAACGCTCGTCTAACTGATTGCGGAGGCTTAGAGGGTTGGGTTGATTGCATGGAGCGCGTAAGGGCGAGCGATTTTCTCATGGGTAGGAGTAAGACCCCTTGGAAAGCAACCTTTGATTTTATAATCACAGAAAGCAAGTTTGTGAAAATCATGGAGGGCGCGTATGACAACAACAACCAACAAAGCAAAGTTGAAAGCGAAGCAAGGGAGATGATAGAAAATGGCTGGTAACTGGACAATTGAAGAAAAGAAAGAAATAGTGAAGGCGTTTACAGTTCTGGCGACTATTCAAAAATCATATGGGAACATAATCGAGATTAAACCAACGCTACGCGCTTGGGAGGTTATCCTGTATGATTGCCCAGCTATGGCGGTTGTAAATGCAATGCATGTATGGTCGAGGAAGGAATCATCAATGCCAACGCCTAGCGATATATTAAAAATCATCAAGCCTGAAAAGCCAGAAATAACACGCGCCGAATTTTTGCACGCCAAAGAACAGCACGCGCTGGAGGGTTTTCCTATCTGTGGTTATTACGGTAAGATAATTCAGGACTATGAGGCACAGGAGGGTATCAAGCGCGAGCTACCGACTTATTACGAGGTTATCGAGTCCAGAGCGTCAGAGCCTATGCCTGTAGATTTAAAGGCGCGGCTGGGGGATGAAATAAAAAAAATAGAAAATGAAAATAAAAGTGTTGACTAGGTGAGCACATATGATAATATCTGGTTACCAACTTGGAGGAAAAAATGAAAAATTATAAAAAATGGACTAATTCTGAAATACAAGGCATTGCGGATGCAGAAGAAAGGCACCGAAAAGATGCGTTATATTGGCAAGAAAAATATAACGAAGCAATGAAAATTACATGCGATTTAGAATATAAAATTGATGAAATTCAATTAAAATCAATTGATTTTAATTCATTGCAAGAAGAAATAGAGCAAGTAATGTCTGACACTTGGGATATTGATGTAAAAGATATTGACCATGCAAGGGCTATTGTAAATTATCTTAATGAAAAGGGTTATATAAAATCTTTAAATATATAAAAATTAATTTAAGGGGTTAGCGCGTTGGAGTACGAAGCCATGGCGTTAGTAAGTGTTGTTGCTAGCCGCCCCACCAATTAACAAGAGAAGGAATGAATAAAAAAATGAAAAAGATTAAAAAAATAGATAGCGTTTACAATTTTCAAATGGACGGCATAAAGTCAGCGCGTTGCAGGGCAAAGGCTCAGCAGTGCGATAGAGGTATACAGGCCATAGATATTATTTTAGGGCTTTGTTTGTTGGTGTCTTTAGTTGCGTTTATTTGGGGGTGATTATGAGACAGCCAGAGAATGAAATGTTTGCAGCGGCGATAATGATTAGGGTAGAGGACGCAATAAAGCCTTTTACGGTCAGCGATACAATTCCACTTGAAAAGCAATACGAGAAGCTTTTGACAGAGCATGTGAAGAAGAAAAAGCACATGTGGAACAGAAAACAGATGTATAGAAACGATCTTGAGACATACAAAGCGAGGGTCTGGCTTGAAAGCGATAGGTTTGATTGATTTGCTGAATGCGCTGGATACGATAGCGAGTTTGTGAAGAGGGCTTTTGATTATGTTCAAAAATGCATAACGATGGAGAAAGGGCTATATAGGGCAATGAGGCAGGCTCAGGATGAATACGAAAGAAAACCAATTTTTGTTGACTTTCCCAATAATTCGGCTATGGTTGGATAGTAACTATTTTTTATTCATAGAGCATTCCTTCCAGCCCCCTGATGTCATCCAAGTGTCAGGGGGTATTTTTTTTGTAAATTAGTTGTTGACACTTACTCAAATTCTTAGTATATTATAGTTATAGAGGCAAGGGAATAAACCTAGCAGAAAATGATTAATTATGGGGCTGCGGCGTGGAAGGACACGCAGTCAGGAGAAGAAGACAAGAGTTCGTTAGCTTCAAAGGGTCTAATGGCTAGTGTTGCGTTATCGTGTAAAGGTTGTTGAAAAGTATGGGGTCGCCCAGAAAAGTAAACAAAAACTCACGGGATAGCCCAGCGAAAAAACTAGATAACGAGGCGTCCACGAAACGCCTACAATGTCTATAACTCTTAGCAGGTATCAAGCCCTGCCAGCCCCACCAATTTAACAGAGAAGGAATGAATGATGTTTGAAGTTCACATAGTAGAAACAGAAACGGGAAAGATAGAATCAATTATGCCCGCAACATCAATGCACACCGCTGAAAAAATTGAGCGTGGTGCAAATATAAATCTAAACCACAGCAAATATCATACTGATATTATAGAAAAATAGGGAATAAAAATGACAAAACACAAACACACAAAAGCGCCTTGGTATATAAACAGAAACGCAGGCAAATACTTCCGTGTTAGCCCTAACAAATTTGGGTGCAACGACAAATCGCAATATATCGCCGAACAAATTAAAATTAGAGCCAACGCCCACCTTATCGCCGCCGCTCCTGATGGCCTTGAGGTTGCGGAACTATGTTACATAAAACTTTTAAAACTTGATCCGCTCACGCGCCTTAATTTCCAAGAGGAACTTTCAGCCCTGAGGAATTACATCGCAAAGGCGACTAATCAAGACATTGAGGATGTGCAAAACGAATACGAGGAAAAGGCAAGAACATGAATGATGTACAAAAAGCAACAAAAGAGTCGTGGGTTACAACGAACGATGACGTACAAGAAGCAGTCAAAGAAATACAAAGAGCAGGGCTTATGAGAGAGTTTCATAAACTATGTATTCAAGAAAGAGAACTGGATATTATACGGGAAGATCAAGAAGTGAGTTTAAAAGAAGAGTTATTACGGTCTTTTTGAGGGTTGCATGGTTAAACATAACGACATGTTTTTGCCCTTGGATAACGTAAGGTCAGTTGAGGAGTGAGCAATAAAAAAACTATTAAAGCTTTTACGCACCGCTTTCCCCCCGCCTCTCCGAATTTGTTCGGGTGTAATTAGTGATTATGACTATATGGGAGAACAATGGAAGGTTATGCAAGAGGATAAGATGAGTTGTAGAATAAGCAAGGTGAGATACAAAAACGGTACAGAACTTACGATACTACCACCGTCAACAAACAATATTCGAGTGTTTGACATTGGTTGGGGTTCGGTGACTTTCAGATTGTATGACGATAGTAATATAACAAACGAGACCATGGTGTACATGATGGAAGCAATCAAAGATACGATAATAAGGGGTGAAGAATGATTAACGAATTTAAAGAACTACAGCGCAGAACAGGAACTTCAAATCAAGGGCTTGCATTTCTGCTCGATGTGAACGTCCACACGGTGAATAACTGGAAAGCGGGGCGGGCTAAAATACCGCCAAAGGTTCTGTCAACGCTTCAAACATATGCGGATGTTGCAGGCGATATATTCGGGCGGGATGATTGACGCTTGATTTATTCCCCCGCTTGATTTATATTTATTGCAATAAGAAAAGGGTATAAATTATGGCGAATTATGTAACATGGGTACAATTAAACCAACCTATTAAGGGTGATCTTGTTCAGATGCAGGGTAACCCAGTGGCTGACACTGTAAGTCCAGCGAGTGGAGTCGCTACAGACGTAGCACCAGACGGCGCGCAATACGCCGTTGTATGGGCTGATGTCGCAACACAGGTACAGGCTAACGGATTATCTGATATTTCTGACCAGTACCAAAACAAAATAATTACAATCCCAGCAAATACAATGTTAGAGATTCCAAATGTAAAAGTCGGTTATACAACCATCACAATGACTGACGTTTAACAGTTGCCCCATAGTATCCTCTGCCCTTAATTGGGTGGGGGATGCGCTACAAGAGGAGAGAGATTATGACCTCGAAAAATAAAGGCGGTAGGCCAACCGTAATGACACCAGAGACAGTCAATAAATTAGAACAAGCTTTTGCGCTTGGTTGTACTGACTTAGAGGCCTGTTTATTCGCGCAAATATCCAAGCAAACGCTTTATGATTATGAAAAGAAGAACCCTAAGTTTTCTGACTTGAAAGTTATGCTTAAAGAAATGCCAGTATTAAAGGCACGCCAAGCCGTGCTAAATGGCTTTGATAGCGATTCTAAACTGGCTTTTGATTATCTTAAAAATAAGAAGTCTGACGAGTTCAGCACCAAGACAAAGTCTGAGGTTTCGGGCGAGATTGCTTTAAGTAACATACTGGATGATATAAGTGGAACAAGCGCAGACCTACCAGAAGATTAAAGACAAACTATCGTGCCGTAAATGGCGTATATCCAACTTGTACTATATCAAGGACAAGAAGGGTAATAAGGTATTATTCAAACCTAACTGGGCGCAACAGCATTTATACGACAACCTCCATTATTTTAATGTCATCTTAAAGGCTAGACAGCTAGGTTTCACAACCTTTGTTATGATTTACTTTCTTGATGCGTGCTTGTTTAATGATAACCATAGCGCAGGGATAATCGCACATACGCAAAACGATGCGACAGACCTGTTTGATAATAAGATTAAGTATGCGTATGACAACCTTCCTGAGTGGCTTAGAAACGCCCGCAAAGCCGAAAGCAATAGTGCGAGGAAGTTATCGTTCAACAATGGCTCACAGATATATACGGGCGTATCATTGCGCTCTGGTACACTTCAAAAGTTGCTTGTCTCTGAGTATGGTAAGATATCAGCAAAGTATCCAGAAAAAGCTGAGGAGATAAAGACAGGGGCTTTAAACACGGTAGAGGCTGGACAGCAGATATTTGTCGAGAGTACTGCAGAGGGTAAGTCTGGCGAGTTTTATATTTTATACGAGAGAGCAAGAAAGCTTGTTGATTCGCTTAAAAAGCTTGCACGTATAGAGCCTAAGTCTTTCTTTTATGGTTGGCACATGAACCCTGAATACATAGCCCAGCCCGACGAGGTCAAAAACTATATCATATCCGATACGCACAAAAAGTATTTCGATTCGCTTCATGATGTAGGCATAGAGCTATCAGAGGCGCAAAAGGTTTGGTATTGCCTTAAATCAGATCAACAGGGCGAGTCTATCACACAGGAATACCCCTCAACACCTGATGAGGCTTTCCAGGGCTCTCAAAAGGGCGCGTTCTACACTAAACAAATGAAAAAAGTTAGGGAGAATGGGCAGATAACAAACCTTCCATACAATCCCAAGCATGAGGTTTATACGTGGTGGGACTTAGGCCTAAATGACTTAATGACAATATGGTTTTATCAATACATAGACGGCAAGCATTGCTTTATCGATTATCATGAAAGCAGTGATGAGGGGTGGGATTATTACGCCACTATGCTGAAAAACAAAGGCTATAACTATGCTAGTCATAACTTCCCTCATGATGGCAATAAGCGCGTTAGAGGTAAGGAGGTATACACAGACAAGCAAGTAGCTAGCCAGTGCGGTATACGCCCTATTAAGGTAACTCCACGCACGACAAGCACATATAACGATATTATAAACTTCTGCCAGCCTGTCTTGGTCAACTGCTGGTTTGATGCAGGTAAGTGTGAGAAGGGTATCTTGCACCTGGACAATTATCGCCGTAAGTGGAGTAAGGCTGATGCAATGTTTACCAAATCACCAGAGCATGATGAGGCTTCACACGGCTGTGATGCGTTTAGAACATTTGCGGTCAATGCGGAAAAGATAGAGAAAGAAATGCAAGGCGGAAAGCCTAAATATACACCGCCCCCATTAAATGGTGGTGGCTGGATGGGTTAGCCTTGATTTAAAGTGATTAACCAAGTACTATACGTTCAAGTGGAGTTTTAAAATACATGGCGAAGAAAAGTGAATCGGGGCAAGAGGAACTTTTAGACATTGCAAGAGAGAGATTTACAGATTGTGAATCTTTCTTTTCTAGCTGTTATGAGCGGGGCGAAGAGGATATTCGCTTTCTATACGGCTTGAACCAATGGGATGAGAAAGACATAAAGGCTCGCGAACGAGATGGCCGTCCATATCTTACTTTAAACCAGTTATTGCCTGCGGCTCACATGATTGTGAACGACATAAGGCAGGCACGCCTTGCGATACGTGTATCACCCACTGATGAGCGTGGAAGCCGTGACACTGCTGATAAAATGGCGGGCATGATACGCAACATTGAGCGCCAATCAGATGCGACAACGGTATATGAAACGGCTGTAATGTCTGCGGTTGGTTCTGGTTATGGCTGGATACGTATTAGAACTGATTATTGCGACCCCTTCTCGTTCGATCAGGAGGTGGTTATAGAGCGTGTTCTAAACTTCCAGAGTGTGTTTATCGACCCTGAATCAACTGAGCTTGATGGTCACGACGCCGAATATGGCTTTATCTATGACGATATCTCACATGACAGGTTTAAAGAACGCTTCCCAGATGCTGATCCAGTGTCCTTTGAAGGTGGAGCGAGTGAATGGGCAGGCAATGAGACCGTGCGCATTGTTGAGTATTTCTACAAGGATTATGAATATAGAGAGATCGTTCTTGGTGAAGTTGTGCTTGATAACGGCGAGAAAAAACAAGCCACAATCACAAGAGAAGAATTCAATGCGATGATTGAGGAAGGTGTTGAGATTGAAGAAATAGACTCAAGAACGACTGAAATCCCTATGGTCAAGCATTGCATCTTTAATGGACAGGAGATTCTTGAGGAATCTGAGTGGTTGGGTAAATATATCCCGCTTGTGCCTATTTATGCCGATGAGGTGTTTATAGACGGTAGACGTGAGTCTTATTCGTTTATTCACCAAGCCAAAGATGCCCAGCGCATGTATAACTATCACAAGACATGTTCGACCGAGTTTATAGCGCTACAGCAGAAAGCCCCATACATTGGCGCGCTAGGGTCTTTTGCGTCCATGTCAGACCACTGGCAAGCAGCCAACAAGCAAAACTTGTCGTATTTAGAGTATGATGTTGTGCTTGATGATAATGGGCAAAGGGTAGAGCCACCACAAAAGCAGCCCCCTATCCAAGGCTCGCCTGCTATGATGCAGGAAGCACTTGCCGCGAAAGAAGATATTAAAGTTGGTCTTGGTATGCCTGATGCTAATATGGGCAAGCAAGGCAATGAGGTATCGGGCGTTGCAATCCGTAACAGACAGGTTGAGGGTGATACGGCCTCTTACCACATTGTTTCTAACCTATCCGCCTCAATTGCGCAGGTTGGCCGTATATGCGTTGACTTAATCCCTAAGGTCTACAGTAATAGAAAGATTGCGCGCATTGTTGGCGAGGATAATAAAGAAAAGAACATAACTATCAATCAGCCGTATGTTAAAGACCCTGATACAGGCCAAGAGCGCCCCGCTAAGCGTGGTGAGCAGGCAGAGGGTGCATTTGACCCTAGCGTTGGTAAGTATGACGTTGTTTGTGATGTTGGCGCATCATATAGCACGAAGAGACAAGAGACGGCTGACAAGCTTATTGAGATGAGCAGGGCGCAACCTGAGCTTGTTTCTGTTATTGGTGACATCTTGTTTGATGTTTTAGATATTCCGCGCGGTGATGAGGTTGCAGCAAGGATTAGGGCGACAATGAACCCTGCAATGCTTGGTGATGACCCGATGGCTGAGAAGCTCAAAGCGGCTGATATGGCTATGAAACAGATGGAAGAGAAGATGCTTAATCTTGAGGCGGCTTTGCTGGATAAGTCCAAAAACACAGAGTTTGAACAGCAAAAAGAAATGCAAGAGATTGGTTTGAAGCGTCAAGAGCTTATTATAGACTCTGAAAAGACACGTGCGGAGATTGCTAAAATACAATCTGAGATCAACAAGAATGTCGCGGAATCCCAAAACACGGGGGTTGATACGATATCTCAAGTAATAAGTGCCTTACAAGCCCAAGTGGCAGACCTGACCGAGGCAATGGAAATTCAGCTCGATTATCAAGAGCAGATGCAGGATAGTGCTGAGCCTGTAGAACAAGAGGCACAACCACAAGAGGAAACTCAAACATGACAGAAGAAGTACAGACAGCGGAAGCGGTCGAAACAAATGAACCAGTTGAAGCGGTAGAAACAGAATCTAGTGAAGTGGAAACACAAGAGCAAGAATCGCCAACCGATGATACACCACAGGTAGAAGAGACGATTGAAGAAAAAGCGGCACGCCTTGAAAAAGAGCATGAAAAAGCTATTCGTAAAATCAAACGTCAGACTGCTGCCTATTCATCTACGCAAAAAGCGTACAATGAATTAAAACAAAAGCTCGAGGAGAATCAGTCGCAACAGCCTAACAGAGAGCAACCAAAAGAACCAACAATCAATGATACAAACCCTGACGGTTCACCTGTATATGAAACGCTTGATGATTTTAACGAGGCTTTAATTAATTTTAGAGCTGAGCAAAAAGTTAAAAGTGCTTTGCGTGAGCGAGAAGAGCAATCTTTGAAGCAAAAGCAAGCAGAAGCGCAGGCACAACGTCAAAAGCTAGTGCAGGAGCAAGAGGCGAAGTTTTCAGAGGTTAATCCTGATTATCAGGAAAGCCGAGAGGACTTTGTTGAACACACTTCAAATATGCGTATTGACCCACAAGTTGAAAACGCAATGATTGAGGTCGCGATTGAAGCTGGTGCAATGGCGGATGTTATTCATTATTTTGGTGCAGATGGTGGCGCTCGCCTAGGTGAGTTTGATGAGATTGCAAGCCTTCCTGCATGGAAAGCGGCTATTCGCATCAATGACATCATAAAAGGCAATAAACGCTCAGAAACTCCTCAAACAAAAACAAGGCCTATGCCAAAGCCGATTAAGTCGGTGTCTGGTACAGGAAAACCCCAAAAGAGTTTAGATAGCATGTCAGGAGATGAGGTGTTGAAAACTCTTGGCTTAAAATAAAGGAGTAATTTATTATGGCTAATGTAATTAATACAATTAAAGACCCAGGCGGAGTATTTGCTAAAGGTATGGCGGGTATGTTGCGTGATCAACTTGCGTTTTGTAACTTTGTCGAGAAAGCGGACGAGTCTGACTTTGACGGCAAGAATAGCTTTAAGTCAGGTGACACAATTCGAACATCAATCCCTGCGATTAAAAGTGTTCAAGTTGATAATCTCGACATCACAAGCATGAACAAAGACACTGTTGAAGGTAATAAAGCGCTTGTTTTGAACAAGACAGCCACAACAGCAGACCAGTTTGACTCACTTGAGCTTAAAACTGATGTTGACATTAAGAACGCCCTAAAGCGTTACGGTCAGCCAGCAGCTCTTGCTCTTGCACACCAGATTGAAAGCCGTTGCTTGGGTATTGCTCAAGATCGCACTTATCAGTCAGTGGGTACAGCGGGTGCAAACCAGTTCTCAACGTCCGATATTCTTGATGCTAAGGTTGCGCTGGATGAATCGCTAGCCCCTATGGGTGATCGTGGTTTATTCATGAACAGCCGTTCAGGTGCTAAGGCTGTTGATGCTCGTAAGGCGTTCTTTAACCCTAACGGTGCAATCTCAGACCAGTACAAAGATGGTATGATTGGACGTGCGGACGGTTTCGACTGGTATGAAAGCCAAATGTTACCAACACACGCAAACAGCTCTGATGTAACAGGTGGCGCAATCAACGGAACTATCACAGAAGGTGCTTCGACTATTTCAGTTGATGGATTTTCAGTAGCTCCTACAGTTGGCTCAGTGTTCACAATTGCTGGTGTTAACAAGGTTCATGCACAAACAAAAGCAGACCTAGGCGTGTTGCAACAGTTCACAGTTGTATCAGCTACAACAACAAGCATTGTTATTAGCCCAGCTATTTACGCTGGTTCTGATGGCTTGCAAAATGTTACGGCTTTACCTGCGGATGATGCGGCTCTTGTATTTGTTGGAGCGGCTTCAACAAACTACACACAAAACCTAGCTTTACATAAGTCAGCTTTTAAGATGGTAACAGCTAAGCTTTATACGCCAGTTGGTGAGGAGCTTGTTGCTTCTGAGACTGTTGATGGTATCACAGTTAACATTGTGCGTTTCTTTGATGGTAACACACGCAAAGTTACAACACGTTACGATGTTCTTTACGGCTTTGATGAAGTGCGCCCTGAATGGTCAGCACGCATCACGTCTTAATTTAACGGAGCGCCCCTTTACGGGGGCGCTCTATTAAACAAAGGAGTAGAAAAAATGGACATTAAATTTGAAAAAGACGGCGTAACAAAAACGACACACGAAAAGTTCACAAAAGAGCTTGAGGCAGTGGGTTGGAAAGTTGTTGAAG
>NZGN01000007.1:0-10264 GCA_002691045.1 Marinovum sp. | reverse complement strand
TTTTTTAAAATCAGTATAAAAGATAAATTCCTTCAGCCGTGTAGAAATCGTTAGCTCCAGCAGTTGAAGTATCGCCAGTTTTGTAAATATTCAGGCTAAAATCTCCTCCACTTTCTCTCACTGTATATGTAATCCCATACGCTGAATATTGACCGCCATAGATACTTCCCTTGACTGATGCCAAGCCAGACCAGCCATTTTGCATGCTTGGTGTTAGGCTGCCGCTGTAATGTTGATCGGTGCCAACAATTTGCACTGCAAAATCACCATTTACATCTAAGAAACCAGCATTCGTTACAATTGGATTCTTATCATCAAAGTCTTCAAAGGTTATAGATCCTGAATATCCGCTTGTACCCCAATTAAAAGTTGCGCTAACATCTGCGGTGCTGGTGTATTTATGCACGTCGTAATCAGTACCGCTTGCATTATGTCGATGAGCCACATTAAACACTGCCCCTCCATTCATATTAGCCGATCCTGAGGTTGGAATTAAACTTTGATCGATGAGTTCTCCGCCAACCCAGGTACCTAAATGCACCGAGGCGTTTTGATCGCCGGTAGCCACAGCGATATCAGCAGAACTCATAGCCCAAAAACCCCATGATGCGTAGTTAGCATTCCCTTTAGTACTACTAAATGCATCGCCATTTCCTACATTCGACATTCCGTTGTATAAAGTTGAATCAGGATGATCAAGGCTGCTCCAAGTAACCATGACGCCAGCTAGATTGTTGGAACCACCAGAAGTACTATCAATCTGTGTGCCATCATCTTGAATTTCAGCAGCAAAAACTTTATTGGCTAAAAATGCAGATTTTGCATCGGTATTGTCAAGGTCTCCAAATTTTAAGGTCATCGAGCCAGTATCAACAGTGGTCCAATTTGCAGTGTAATTATTTGAAGCAAATGCGGTAATATCCATTGGCGCAACAACCTCAGCAAAGTTAGTGCCATAATTAAAAGTAAAGCTAGCTCGGGTACTGCCGGTTCCAATGGAAGCGAATTGATTGTTGCTGGCACCGCTGACATCAAACTCCAAAATACCATTAAAGTACCCACTCCAATCTAAAGTGCCTGAAGTGCTCGAGCCGCTTGATGGGAAAGAGTTCTGACCTAAACTAGTTTTTCGATAAGTACTGGTATCGGTGTAAGACCGCCACCAACCATTGCCATTTTTTACATTTTGTCTAATTAAAGCTTGTCCAAAAGAACCAGTTAAAAAAGCATCGGTGTTAGCGTTATAAGAAACACCTAAACCCATATTTCCAGATGCATATGGATCTGAAGACGTTAAGAACATTGCACTTGGAGCTGCAGTGTCTGAAGGATTACTGGTACCGCCGGCTGACTCTTTAGCATCCGGTGCCCAGAAACAAGCAGTTTCATTGGAAGTAGCGCATTCTACCGGTGACGTACCGTAAATAACTCCAAGACCATTATCATTGGCATTGGTCGTCCCTTGATAGGACCAATAATGATAACCATCCATCCCAAAACCGCTGTCTCCGGCTGAGTACATCGAGGTCATGTTGCTGCGTCGATTCATGTTTGTGATTACTACATTGAGTAAGCTTTGTTGATCATCTCTAGTATTGCTGGCATCACTATCATTAGCATATGAGTCAGCGAAGGAAATTTGTGCCCACATCCCGACACCCACTCCGTCGTATTTGACCATTTGCTTAAAGAAGCTTGAGCCCTCAGGAATATCATTCCCCCCCACATCATATTCTCTTGAAGTAGAGTGGAGGCTTGAGGAAGACGAAGGTTGCAGAGCTAGCTTTTGCCATTCATAAGCATCATCATAGGTATGGCTGGAACATTCAGAACCAGCATTGGCTCCTGGAGAGCAATAACGTAACCCCACGTCTCCATAGGTCCAAATATTTGTATTGGTCATGGGCATAAAGTTAGGATAAAACCAGCTATCAGAATCTGAGTTAAGACTGGTGCCTAGATACTCAATAGGCAGTACAGCAAAATAAAGTATCCTTCCTGCAAACTTATCAGAGCAATCACCAGAAGAACAACCAACAAATGTGTCCCACATGGCATCGGTATAAATTTGACCTGCTAAAGTTGTTTGGTCTTCAAACAAATTGTAAGTAGATGTGACCGCAGAGCTAGTATTTAGACCCGCAAACCAATTCATGATGAATGAATTATTAAGACCTGAACTCGAATACGCATTGTAATCTGCTACCCCTAAAACAGCACCGTTTGAACCGGTTCGTCCTGGATCACAGATGAAAGTTGAAGCGCCGCTGGCACCACCAATTGTCCCATTTACCAAAGAGTTACAAACTGATGGGATGTTCATAATCCCGGCCGCATTGTAGTAGTGAGTATTACCTACAAGGGCTGAATAATTTAAAGTACCTCCGCCATTAGTGATTGCATCAACAGTTGATTGTGAAATTGAAGTACTAGGACTTTGGTGGCCACTAACGGTATTACCACTAAAACCACTCCACCCAAGGCCTGCAAAAATATCTTCATGTTGGTCGCCATTCAGACCTCTTGTGCTCCAACCCGAATGTTCCCACATGGTGGCAGCATAATTTCCTCCACCATCAATCCAATCGGCAAGTTCACTGTAGCTATAACCAAATGTAACGGTACCAGGGCTGTTATTTACGATAATTCCTACATCATCAAGATCAATGCCTGCATTATTAAGACAAGTCTCAACGTTGGCAGCCACACAATTTTGAAATGTGTAGCCAGCTCCGGTAATCGCATTTTGCCAATAGCTGCCCACTCCAGTGNNACCGCTACCGTANNNTGTTGAAGTATCACCAACAATGACTCCATACGTGCGTTGTCCACTTGAGGATTGGTAGCTTANAGACGCNCCAGCTNNNTNTGTTGTCATAAAGGCGAAATCGCCGCCTGTTGATGTGTTTGGGGTAGTTCCTGATCCGGACCATGCCATGAATGCACCGGCACTTATAATCTCCTGATTATCTATTGAACTTACATTAGCTGCATATACTCTAGCTTGGGTTGAAGTTGTCGAGCCAAGGAGACTGTTATATTGAACCGTGTTTTGGATAATATTTCCACCGTTAACAAGGCTTGAACCATAACTATTTGGAGCATAAACTCCCACCACATTTCCAATAGATGTTATTGGAAATACATACTCAAAGTTAAGTTGGCTTCCACCACCGATTTCTACTCTTACAGTAGGGCTGACGTTGGTGTGAGTAGTATTACCGTCATGATCAAAGACATCATTGAAATTTGTTGTCGGGCTGGTGCCAACTTGTTCTAAATAGTAAGCCGGCAGTGAAGAACCTGAAGCGCCTCGAGTTGCGGTGGCACTTAAGCCAGTTCGAGAAGCTGAGTTATAGGCTGCTGAGTATCTCAAGACCGCTGCATTAAGCTCAGCTACATTACCGATATTAACGGTAAAGGCATCGGTCACTGCAGTACTGCCTGCGGTGGCAGTCAGAGTTAACGCATAGCTTTTGACGGTTTCAAAATCCAGCGTGGCATTGGTGGTGACATTACCACTGCTGTCCACACTGAAGTTACTGCTGCCGGTGCCGCTTAAACTATAAGTAATTGTTTCGCCGTCAGGATTATTAACACTTGAGGTAGCAACTGAAGTGCCTGAACTGGAAGATTCTACTAACGCAGCTCCACTGTTGGCTAAGCTAACCGCAAGGGTATTCACGCTCTGATCATTAATGCTGATGTTAATGGTTTCGGTATCAGTGTTGGTCCCATCAGTAACGGTAACAGTGAGTGAGTATGAAGACGTGGTTTCATAATCCATCGCTGCTGCGGTGGTNATNACCCCAGTGCTGGAAATCGCAAACTTGTTGCTGTTAGTTCCAGAAAGTGAGTAAGTAACCGAGGCACTGTCTTGTTGGGTTAAAGTTGAGGTTGCCACTTGGGTTCCAGAACTTACGCCTTCATTGATCGAAGGTGATGTGCTTGATAGCGCTAAGGCAAATTCATCCACATCAGTGATATTAAAGGTAATGGTTTCTTGAGTGGAACTGGTTCCATCACTGGCGGTTAGAGTAAGACTATAAGAAGTTGTGGTTTCATAATCTAAACTACTGGCCACCGTTACTTTACCGTTGGCATCAACACTAAAGTTATTGCTGCCGGTGCCGCTGAGTGAATAGGTAATGGTGCCGGATTCTGGATCGCTCGCTGAGCTGGTGGCAACGGTGGTTCCGGTTGCTACATCTTCAGCAAAACTGGAGGCGGCTAAGGTTGCAGAAACCGTTGGTGCCTCATTAATGTCACCCACATTCACGGTGATGGTCTGCGAAACCGAATTCGCACCGTCGTTGGCAGTTAAAGTAATTTCATAGGCAGTCGCAGTCTCATAATCGAGTGCACTGGCTAAGGTCACGGTGCCGTCGCTGCTGACCGCAAAGTTCTCACTGCCGGTGCCTGAAAGGCTGTAACTGATGGTGCTGGCCTCCGGATCGGTGATTGAGCTGGTGGCAATGGTCGTGCCGGTCGCAGTATTTTCTTGGAACGCATTAAAGGCAACTGAGGTGCTAAGAGACGGAGCTTCATTGACATCCGCCACGCTGATGGTGAGGGTCTCGGTGGCGGCGTAGGTGCCGTCATCGACGACCAAGGTTAATTCGTAAGCGGAGGCACTTTCATAATCCAAGCTGTTGACCACCGTGATGTTGCCGTTGGCATCCACACTAAAGTTATCACTGCCGGTGCCGGACAATGAATAGGTCACGCTGTTGCCCTCCGGGTCGGTGGCATTGACGGTTCCGATCACGGCGCCGATCGNCACACTCTCAGCGACCGCACTGTCGACAAACGAGGTGGCAATGGCCGCCGGCTCATCGTCATTAACGACATTGATCACAATCTCTTGCATGGTGGTATGCACGCCGTCAGAAACTTCCAGCATCAAGGTCACCACCGAGGCGGTTTCGTAGTCCAACGATCCTGCCAGGCTGACCTCACCGGCTGCGTTCACGGTAAATTGATTGGCATCAGTTCCCGACAGTGAATACTCCAAAGTATTGCCTTCGGGATCGGTTGCACTGAAAGTAGCAATCACGGTGCCTGCATTCACGGTCTCCGAGACGTTTACTTGGTTGGCAACAAGTTCTGCACTGATAGCTGTTTCACTGATGGTGTTGACCAAAGCGATCTCATCCACGGTTGCCGCTTCATCGACATCGGCCACGGCCAGCTCAAGATCCACCGTCTGCACGTCGCCGTTGTCGCTGGTGAAGGTGACGGTCAGTTCAACTGCCTCTTGGCTTTCATGATCAAGCCCTTCGGTAATTTCTAGTGAATTAGTTTCTTGATTGTAAGTAAAGGCTTCACTGCCCTCACCTGCAATGTTTACGATGTAGTTTTGTTCGCCCGGATTGACCAACACAAATTCAGTTAGACCGATCTCCGTGGTGTTTTCATCCACGCTTTCAACTAGGGTTGCAATTTCCACTTCAAAAACAGGAGCCACTTCAGTTGGGGCTACTTCCGCAGTGGTTTCTTGGGCAGTATCAGCGACTTCTTCGTTGACGTCTTCGGCCGGACTGTCATCGACATCGACTAAATCAACTTCGGTCTCAACTTCAAACGCATCGGCGGTGCCCAGTTCATCAGGAGCAACATCGGAGGAAACATCGGAGACACCCGAAGAATCAAGTAAATCTTCATTGACTTCAATGTCAGAAGAATCCCCGGCATCGGCGACTTCAGTTTCAGTTTCGGTTTCAGTGTCTTGAGCAACTTCAGTGGTCGGTTCATCGCCCTCGGTTTCAGAATCAGATGAGCTGTCGTTGGCAACTGAATCATCAGAGGAAGATTCATCGCTAGAGCTTTCTTCAGAACTAGATTCATCAGAGGAAGATTCGTCTGAGCTTGATTCATCTGAACTTTCTTCGCTTGAGGAATCATCAGAAGATTCTTCACTAGAAGATTCGTCTGAACTTTCATCAGAAGACGATTCTTCAGAGCTTTCTTCGGAAGAGGATTCATCACTCGAGGATTCCTCTTCGGCTGGCTCTTCTTCACTGGCCTCAAGTTCGTCTTGAACGGCTTCTAAACTTTCTTCGGTTACCGGCTCCGGTTCGGAGGGTTCAGAATCAGCCGATTCAACACTCACCGAAAAGCCAGGTTCAGTAATGGTGGTAATAAAATCANTGNNNCANTGNTCACCNAANGTGTCCAAATCAACACAGTTGGGAGTGACGGTCATTTCTTCACCGTATAAAAAAGTTGCATTCACTTTGGAACCATCGGTTTGCACGATNCCNATNCCNCCNCTAATNCCNACNGTNGCAGAATTNGTNCNAATNANTGCCGGTTGTTTTTTGGTGACTTTACCGCCGACGATTCTNANNAGNCCTNNGGCGGTNACTTCCAAAGAGCCTTCAGCTGTGACTGGGTTATAAATAAAGCGATCGAGGACCACACTGGAGTTCGGTCCAACTGAAAAGGCAGTCCCATCAAGCAACAACATCTGCGCTTTACCGATTTCATCGGTCTCAATGGTATGGTTTTGAATGATTTGATAGCCGGCTTCGACTAATTTTCTTTCTTGTTCGAGGGTTAAATCAGTCGTATTACGATTCACCGCAGCAGCGACCCCAATTTGCTCCTGAGCAAAAATAGGTAAACTAAAAAGTGTTAAAAGTAATAATTTTGAATAAATTCTCTGCAATTTTTATTCTCTCCCTANTNTTAAATTAGGACTGTATTTGTTAATTTCAATCTATTCTACTAAAAAAGTGACATTTTGTCACTTTTTACTTAAAGCACATATAATTAAACGTTGCTGAATAGTTATTTGACCTTCTTTTATAAATATTAATGGTGCTCCTTGAATCACTCATAGTGGCAGAAATATTTGCCGACCAACACAGTGATAAAGATTTACTAAGGTTCATGCGTAAGGTTTCTAACCGATCAGATCGATGACCAAACAAAGGGAAATCACTGTCATGACCTTTATCGTTATAGCTGTATTTATAAGACGATTGCCAGCCCCACCAAAAAGGCTCACCGTAGTTTAACTCGAAGCCATAGTTCTCATAATTTTCATACCTTATATTGGCACGGTAATTTTCAAGGATAGCTTTATAGCCCAGTGTTGCCTGCCTGGAAGGAATAGAAAATGTTTGCCCAAAAGCAAACCCGTTTATTCTTCCACTTTTAGCAGTTAATGACCTAAATGCTTTTTCATCCCGATAATACGATAACAGTATTGCAGAACCATTTTCTAAAATACCTGAATAATCCAATGAAATGCGTCCGCTTCGCAATATTTCTTGGCGATTAAGGACCACTCTGACCAAGTTAATGCTGGGAGAAAAAACAGGATCTTTAATATTAAAGAAACTTAAAAGATCACAACAAGAATGCTCATTTACCTTGAATACGTTGTCATCTAGATTAAAATTTCGTCTCACTGAAATGACATTACTTTGAACACTAAATTGCGAAAACGTATCATAAGTATCCGTACCGTAGCTAAAGTAGTACTGAACATTATCGCCTCGAGGATGATTGAGATCCTGATCGAAGCTAATCGAGTAATTAAGCATTCTGCTTTGATCGGAAGTTCTGCGAGCCTCTGGATCTACTTCAAGCAAAAAGTCACCAATTTCAATAAAATCAGCATTAATACCTGAATTACCGTTGGTGGTGTGCTTCATGCCCATGGCAATGATTTGTTGGAATTTTATAGGCTGCTCAGCATCCTCAATGGCAGCTAAAAATTGGTCAACGCGGTTAACAACTTCAGGCGGTGGATTAAACTCTTTCACACTTTTTAAATATGTATTAGCTAGGGCATTTGCTCCCAATCTAAAATACAAAACACCTAATTCTAAGCGAATCCGAGGTAGTTCATTGTCATAGATAAGCATTTGCTCAAACACACCAATTGCAGCTTCAAGATCCCCGACTAAGATAGAAAGATTAGCGTACTCAAACAACAGTGTCAGATTGGTTGGATCAGCAAACATTTTTTTGAAGACCTCATCGCGCTGCTGTTGCACTTTAGCTAATGCCTCAGGATCTGTAATGGATGGCGCAACATTTTGGGCAACTACATTAGCTGTAAGCAAACAACTTATTAAAGATACTAAGAAAAGTTTTTTCATGCCCCTATTCTAAAAGTGATTCGGAGTCATTTTACCTGAATGGACATTAAAAAAAAGCATGTTTTGAATGTATTAATTAAGATTAAAATTAGGGCTTATTGCAACTGTATATTCATTTCTAAGCTCATCCATAAATTGTTGTGTCAGTCGATCAGAGCGATACGCTATAAAATCTTGCATAACCAGATCTTTTACTTCTTTAAAAGTTTTTAATCTGCTCGGATTGGTTGAGGAGATATAAACTAAATGTACGCCAAATGCTGAGGTAATGGGATCAGACCAAAGCCCTATTTTTTGTGATGACAGTGCAGAGGCAAATTCATTGCCAAAAATATCTTTGACTTGAGTAAGGGTGTGATTCGAAAACTGATCTCCTGCATAGAACGGGTCACCAGCACTTAATTTATAGCCCTCTAAGGCTGCATTGTTTGCTTGATTGAATGCATCAGGCCCTTTTTTAAAAAAAAGATGTTCGAATGAGTAACCATCTGCAGAAGTATAGTTATCGAGATTATCTTGATAAAAATTAACCAATTCGGCTTCGTTGGGCTCAGGCAATGAGCTCTTCTTTAGCAGCATAATTTTTTGCACTAAACGTCGTTTAATAATAATGTCATCTTGATCGAGCCCAAGTTTTAAAGCTTCACGATAGAGAATTTCTTCTTCAATAGTATTGTTGATTAAACCGATAAGCTCATCAGGTGATGGGTTTCGACCCACCTGTGTATTCCAGGAATTAATTAGCGTATTAATTCTTTGGTCTGAAATAAAGACACTATTTGGATCCTTTTGATTGAATATTTTATCTATAAAGAAGATTGTTAAACCAATCAAAAAGAAGATTAAAATCCTTTGATTCACGGCTATACCTAACTAGAAATTTTTTCTAAGGACTCGATCATTTTTTCTCTAACTTTATCAATTGCCTTAAAAGGTCTAACCATTACCTTAAAGTTAATAATCTTTCCTTTTTCATCCCACTCAATTATGTCCACTCCATTTACCGCAATATCGTCAATGAATGTTTCAAATTCCAAAACTGAATGCAAGCCTTGATGAACTTCCCTTACATAAGCAAATTTTCCCATTTTAAAGGATTCACCGGCAGCCGTTAAATAGAGTTTTGTCATAGGTTTTCCATGGATGCCCCTAAATACTACTGGAGAGTAAAAAACTACCTCATCATGCAAAATTGTATCTAAAAAATC
The DNA here is from genome assembly GCA_002691045.1 of Marinovum sp. Taxonomy (GTDB): domain Bacteria; phylum Pseudomonadota; class Alphaproteobacteria; order Rhodobacterales; family Rhodobacteraceae; genus Salinivivens. The sequence goes on along the minus strand of NZGN01000007.1, from coordinate 942 downwards.
TGTATTTTGATGAAGAAAATTTTCATGCCATACATGAATGAATTGACTGGCTTTTTCCATGCAAGAATTATAACTAAAGCAACTAAAAGATTCTTGATGATTAGAGAATATATATCTAAACTTTCGATATGAAATATTTTTTTGTGACTTGCAGTATCTTGCTCGTGATTTCAAACTGTAGTCAAAACTCAGACAAAGAGTTCGATTGTGATGGAGTCAATGTAAAGTTTAATGATTTTGAGAGATATTTTGAGGTAGGGGGAGTTGATTTAAGCAGCCGAGAAGGCTTCTTCATGAATCAAACAACAATATTTGGAAAGTTTTATGAGAATGTAGATGGCTCGGCAATAGCCACTTTTAGCAAAATAAATAACACCTTAGAATTCACTGATCCAAATCAAACCTTGACAGCACAATGTACTGAAAAATAACGAAGGGGTTATACCCCTTCGCTAAAGTTTTAGAGAATTTGCTCTGTAATATATATACGATAGTTTGAACAGCTCTCAATTAAATCATTAAGTGCTTGATCTTCCTTAGATCCATTAATATTTTGCCAATAATTATCAGCTCCTGAACCAAGCTCTTCTACCGTGCGAGCGTACAATGAATAAACATAGTCATAGTCACCCTCGGTAGCTCCTGGCCCAGGGAAAATCATCTTACGTCCAAGATTATCGCCGGTCTTTTTGGCTGCAATTGCAAAGTCTTTGTATGCATCAAAAACTTGGTTGCCATTTACACCTTCTTTCATCTTGCAATTTGCAAATCTTACAGCACCAACATCACGCTCTCCCTCTGGGGCTGAGATAGCCCATTGCCATGTGTCTACCGCTTGCACTGTCGTAACCGGTATTTTAGCAGCTTGGCTACCACCGTTTTTGATCCAGTAACCCATTCCCTTATACATCTCAGTTGCACTTGGCCACAAACCAAGAAAAA